>CAMLRA010000009.1 GCA_946482325.1 uncultured Chromatiaceae bacterium
TGTTGCGTTCTTCCGGCTGAACACACCCGAAGCTCTGCGAGGGTGCAGACTCCCACGAAGCCGCGATGTTGAAGCCTAAAACTAACCAAAGCCAGCAGTTTGGCTCTTCTCGCCGTCACACAGCGATTGAACACACCCTCGCTCCGCGAGGGGGCAGACTCTCAAGAAGTCGCGATGGTGAGGCCTAAAACTAACCAAAACCAACAGTTTGGCTCGTCTGGCCGTCACACCGGGGCTCAACATCCCGCGGTCCTGAGTAGTGAAAATTGCTACATAACTGCACTTATCACACAGTGCTGAACTGAATGCTGGTGCTGAAGTAGTAAGCGATTCAACTGCCTCAATAGCTAGCAGCCTGCAAAACAGTATGGACTTTAGATTTCCGTCTTTTGCAGGCCATCTTTATGAAGTTGATACAAAAATATGTGCTGCGAAGCCTGATGTGAAGTCGGTTGGTATTGCAGAGGGAGATCATAGAGTTTCTGCTTTGGTAATTGTTGCATCACACAGTTCTGACTGAGATTTGCGGCACATTGTTTTAGCGCGGACACTAATATTGATGCTGCAGCAAATCCCTCCAGGCTGATGTCGCTACGATGAGTTTGTTCAGCGGCTGTAAACTGATGAAAGGCATGCACTAATGTTGATGTCTGATCATTCGGATCTGGCACTACCATTGATGCATAGACCTGAAAGGGCGGCTTTAGCAGCGCTTGTAATTGTTGAATACCCGTAAAAGATACAACGGAATAAACTGGATTAAAGTGTTGGCTTTGACCAAGTCGGATAGCAGTTGCTAATGGCGCATAGGTCCCCACTGTCAGCACTACATCTGGTTTTGCATCTTGTAGTTGTGAAACCGCTGCTTGCATATCCGTGCTATTTCGCTGAAAGCGCACGATCCCGACGGGGTGCAATCGTCGCTTTGACAGCTCAGCGATAAACCACTGCTCTACACTTGCACCAAATTCATCGGCTTGTATCAACAAAGCGACTCGCTTGTATCGTTTTTTATCGATCAGATAACGAATTTGGGTTTCCGCTTCCTGACGATAACTGGCACGAAAATTAAAGATAAAATTGTCTTGTGCCTGACGCAGAATATCCGCACCGGAAAATGGCGTCAGATATGGCAGCTGATGTTTGCGCAAAATTGGTAACACAGCGCTGGAGGTCGGTGTACCTACATAACCGAAAAGTGCAAAAACATGCTGGTCTAACAAAAAAATTCGGGTGTTTTCTACCGTCCGCAGCGGTTCATACCCATCATCGGCCGTCAGCAACTGAATCGGTCTGCCGCCAATGCCACCTTGCGTGTTTTGTGCGGCAAATACCAGATTGGCGCCATCACTGAACTGTTGTCCGAGCATTGCCGCCGGGCCACTGAATGGCGCTGACATGCCGAGTTTTATCGGCGTTTGTGCGTCCGCGCCAGTAGGCAGGCATAACACAATACATACCGTAAGTGCAGTAAAACCAGCAAATCTGAATTGCATACTGCAGCCACTCCGATAGGATACTGAACCAACTATAGCTTAGCCTCACTGGGCTTTAGCGGATTTGATGCAAATCAGCTAAACAGCTAGTACGTCTTAATTGAAGGGACAGAGCACTTAGCTCGGCAGCATTTAACCGTTGGTCTAGTCGTTGCCAGCACAAGGCGACCCAAAGCTGTGCTTCAGCCGTCGACAAAATTTGGAAATGCAGGTCCAGCCAACGCTTTAATGTCGCGGCAGCTTGAGCAAAGTCACGTAGCCCTTGTACAAATAATTGTAACAGCTGCTGGTCATAAGGGCTCCAGACCTCCGGAGCAGGTTTCACCCATTGTTGCAGCAACAGCGGGTCCAGTCGCGACCAGATGGTGTCAGCCTGCTGCCACAGGTTCCGGCCAAAGCATTGCTGTAGCGCGGCTATCTCGGAGTGATTGTCAGGGCGAAGCGGCTTTAGCATCAATACTGAATATTCACTACTGCTCTGATCCGGCGCTGCACTGAGTTTGACCGCCGCATAACCGGCGCTTTGCCAAAAACGCACCAGTGTTGCTGTAGCGCCAAAACTAGTGGCCAGCAGGTCGACTGCGGTAGCGCTTGCGGTGGTACTGATGAAATTAAGCAGCGCCTGGCCTAGCCCCTGACGTTGCAAGTCCGGCCTGACCATCAGACGCTGGACCCGCCAGATGCACTGGGTACCGGCTTCACGCCACAGACAATGATAGGTCAGGCTTTGCGCCGCCAAATGACCCTGCACCCGACGTTTACCCTGATAAATCTCTGTGAGCAGCGGCGCTGGCAATTGCCCTTCCTGACTGACGACAGCGATTGCGGCAACTGCATCCCCTTGTTGTAATGTGAATACCAGCAGGCTGGGATCATCTAATAACGCCCACAAATCCCGCACCGAGGTCTGATAATGTGCCAGACAAGCCAGACGGAACACTTGCTGTAATAATGCCGGCTGTGCAGCCAGCGACATGGCGGTATATCGGTGCGGCTGCAAAGCTGAGGTGCTGAAAGTTACGGCTGAGGTATCGGGCTCATCTAACAAAAAGCTGTTAAAAATCAACCGCTCTAATGGGTCATGCCGGCCATAACGGATCGGTTGCTGTAAAACCAGCTTGCGCCAGCCAGGCCGGTGCTGGTGCAAATACTGTTGAAAACGCAGCTGAAAACCCCGTCCGGTGCCTTCGTAGCCATGTTCAGTTGTGGCAAATACCACCCGGCTGTAACTTTCCGTCAAGGCCTGCAGCTGCGGCGCCGGGATCGCGGCGGCTTCGTCAATCAGCAGCAGATCGGCTGCAGGTTGTTCTGCGAGCAGCCGGTCGACGGGCCAGAACTGTAGTAGTGATGGCGTGTCTGCGCCGAGCTGCCGTTGGCAGGTGTCTAAAGTAACTTGTGCTGCGGCTGGCTGTGGCGCCGTGATAAACAGTCTGGTCTTGCCGGCCTGTTGCAGCTGTGCGGCGGCAAGGCCAAGCGCGGCTGATTTGCCTCTGCCCCGAT
Organism: uncultured Chromatiaceae bacterium; assembly: GCA_946482325.1. The sequence goes on from CAMLRA010000009.1 coordinate 2,997, forward strand.
GGGCACTAAGCACCAGTGGCCGGTGCCGGTGACCGCTGACCACGCGATGGATGGCTGCGACGGCGAGTTGCTGACAGTGACTGGCGTAAGGCGCAGAGAATTGTACTTCCGCATTTAATTCAAAAGGTGTCTCCAGACGATTGTCCAAACCGCTGTGACTCCAATGCACCAGCGGCTGCTGTTGCCATTGTGAAGCAAGCCAATGCTGAAACCGGCCGACATGCTGTGCGGCATCCGTCGGATAAGACAGCAAACGCCGGGCGGCCGGGTTAGGTTGCCGGCTGAATATTTCAGCATCAGCGGTCAATAACAGCCAGATGCCGCCGGCGGTCAGGCAACCCATACTGGCTGCGACCAGGTCCCAATCCATGCCATCGCTAGCCTGAATAACCAGGACATCACATTCTTGTCCCAGCAGCTGCTGCCGGGCTTGGCCGGCGATTTGTCTGACCTGTAGTTGGTCGTTAAATGTTGGCCAGGGCTCGCCTAACCAAAAAATGCGATCTGTATTGTTGAGCTGGCTTTGCAGCCATTGCCAGCACTCCAACAAAAAGGCGTCGTCGCCCTGCGCCCAGACCGGCAAGCGCCAGCGCTGCGTCCGGCACAGCGCCCAGGCCTGTAGTAACTCAGAGGGGGGTGAGACGGGCATAGGATGTGACCAGCCACTTACTGCCGAGTTGGTCGAAGTTAATCTGAATGCGCGACTGGCTGCCGGTGCCTTCGTAATTCAGCACTGTACCTTCACCGAACTTCTCATGATGGACGCGCTGGCCCAGTTTAAATCCGGTGTTTTCAAAAGCACTGTGGCTGGCAGCACTGCCAAAGCGGTTAAATTGCGTTGGCCGGCTGACGGTGGTCGTCAGGCGAATTTCTTCGACATATTCCGCCGGAATTTCCCGTAAAAAACGCGACGGTTTGTTGTACTGCTCCTGGCCATATAAACGCCGGCTTTCGGCGTGGCACAGATAGAGCTTTTGCATGGCGCGTGTCATGCCGACATAACAAAGCCGGCGCTCTTCCTCCAGCCTCGTGGGGTCGTCGCCGCTTTGTTGGCTGGGGAACATGCCTTCTTCCAGACCACAAACAAACACCAGTGGGAATTCCAGCCCTTTGGCGGTGTGCAGCGTCATCAGCTGCACGGCATCTGAGTGCTCTTCTGCCTGGTATTCACCGGCTTCCAGCGCTGCCTGTGACAAAAATGCCGACAACGGGCTCATCTCTTCGTTATTGCTGAAGTTGAGATTGGCGCAGGCGTTGACCAGCTCGTTTAAGTTTTCGATACGGGTCTGGGCCTTTTCACCTTTTTCCGCCTGATACATCGCGTACAGGCCGGACTGATGGATCACATGGTCGGCCTGTTCATCCAGTGACAAGTCGCGGATGTCGTCATCGAGCTTGTTAATCAGCTCCATAAAGGCGGCCACTGCATTGGCGGCGCGGCCACTGAGTTCTTTTTGATGCAACATCTGCTGCAGGCTTTGCCACAGCGTTTGTGAGCTGGCGCGGGCAAATTCACGCACTTTGTCCATGCTGGAATCACCAATGCCGCGGGTTGGCGTATTGATGATGCGCTCAAGCGCTGCATCGTCCTGGCGATTGTTGATCAGCCGCAGATAAGACAAAGCGTCTTTAATTTCCTGACGTTCATAAAAGCGCAGCCCGCCGTAAATCCGGTAATGGATGCCATCCTGAATGAGCGCTTCTTCCAGCACCCGCGACTGGGCATTGTTGCGGTACAGCACCGCTGCTTCGGTCAGTTTGCCGCCCTGACGGCGCCATTCGCGAATTCGGCTGACGATAAAACGCGCTTCGTCCAGTTCGTTAAAAGCGCTGTATAACGAAATTGGCTCGCCGTCGTCGCCGTCAGTCCACAAATCTTTGCCAAGCCGGCCCTGATTGTTGCTGATGACTGCGTTGGCGGCTTTGAGGATAATGCCGGTCGAGCGGTAATTTTGTTCCAGTCGGATGGTTTCCGGATTTGGGAAATCTTTCAGGAATTGCTGAATATTTTCTACTTTGGCGCCACGCCAGCCGTAAATCGACTGGTCATCGTCACCGACGATCATGACACGGGCATGGTTGCCGGCCAGCAGGCGTAACCATTGGTATTGAATGGCGTTAGTATCCTGAAACTCGTCGACCAGAATATGGCGGAAACGTTGCTGATAATGACTGCGCACCTGTTCATTATTTTTCAGCAGTTCGAAACTGCGCAGCAGAATTTCGGCAAAATCCACCAGGCCGGCGCGGTCGCACATCTCCTGATACGCGCCGTAAATTTTAATCAGCGTCTGCAGATTAAAATCGCCGCCATGCGCCATAGTGCCGGGGCGTTCGCCTTCGTCTTTGCGACCATTGATAAACCACTGCACTTGTTTCGGCGCCCAGTGTTTTTCATCCAGATTCAGTGCTTTTAATACCCGCCGGACCAGACGGTACTGGTCATCTGAATCGATGATCTGAAAACCCTGCGGTAAATTGGCTTCCTGATAGTGGGCGCGTAATAAACGATGCGACAGGCCGTGAAAAGTCCCCATCCATAGATTATTCAGACTGACACCAACGGTTTGTTCGATGCGTGAGCGCATTTCCTGTGCAGCTTTGTTGGTGAACGTCACGGCCAGCAGCGAATAAGGCGCGACGCGCTCGACTTGCATCAGCCAGGCCATCCGGTGCACCAGCACCCGGGTTTTGCCGGAACCGGCACCGGCCAGCACCAGCATGTGCTGGGGTTGTGCTGCAACCGCTTCACGTTGTTTATCGTTTAAACCATCCAGTAACAGCGAAACGTCCATCAACTCAAACCTATGGATAAATTTACAGGCATTATATACCCAAGCACACACGAGATGCGAGTTTCCGGGCCACAGCACCCCGACTGCAGAGCCTGTTTAACCCCGTTGCAATAACAATAATTGCGCCAAATCGCTGAGTTCCAAATGTGGCAGCACCAGCGGTGGTTTCGCCGTCTGCGGCTGTGGGCTATTGGCCGGATTTAACCAGGCGGCCTGACAGCCAGCATTCAATGCGCCCAGCACATCGGAACGGACATGGTCGCCGATATGCAGAATCTGTCCGGGTTCAAGGCCAAGCCGCTTGGCTGCATGGTGGAACAAGTCCGGATAAGGTTTCATCCGCCCATCCGGGCCGGCGCGTAAGGCAAACTGAAAATAGGGCGCAATGCCCATGCGCTGAATATCGGCATTGCCATTGGTGATGGCGACCAGCGGAAACCGGCTGGCGAGCTGTGCCAGCTGTTGCTTGACCTGTGCACTGATACAGATATTGGTGCGTTCCTGCAAAAAAGCACCCAGCGCCAATTCAGCCACTTCGCTGGCTTCACAGGCAGACAAGCCCTGCGCCAGCAGGCCTTGCTCCACGGCGAGTAACCGCCAGCGGCTGACATCATGGCGGATCTCCGCATCCTGCGCCGCTAACAGCTTGCGCTGTTGCCACCAATATTGTGGGTCATTGTGCGGCAAATCCGGCTTCAGCTGGGTTAAACGTTGCTGCATCGCCAGCTCGGCGGCCAGGATCACGGTGCTGTTGGCGTATAAAGTGTCATCAAGGTCAAACGACAATGCCTGAATCGGTGAGAGGTTTTTATACAGACGCATGGAAAAATCCGCCAGTTCGGTTTAAAGCTTATTATGCATGGCTCCGTTTGCCTTGTCTGGCTTTGCAGCGGCGGCAGCACCAAAACAATTGTCTGAACCACAAGACAACGCAGCTCTGCATCGCTTATGCTGGCTGCCATTTTTACCTGCTATTTGTTCTACCGGACTTTTGCTGGTCTGGTTTGGGAGTCACAGTGAACCTGATTTGTCGTGGTAGTCTTGTTGGGTTCGGGCTGCTGGCATTGCTGGGCAGTGTGAATGCCATTGCGGCCACACCATTGCTAGAGCTGCCGTGCCAGCGCACTGTAATCAGCCGCTCCGCTACCAATATGCCGCCTTATTCATTTTTGGACGAAAAGCAACAGCTCACCGGTTATCGCGTTGAATTTATGCAGCAATTGTTTGGGCGATTAGGCTGCAAGCTGGAGATCCTGACCGATTCACCATGGAAACGTGCATTAATGCTGCTGGAAAGCGGTGAAATTGACGTGCTGATGAACGCATCAAAATCTGCCGGGCGGGAAACCTACGCCTGGTTCTCACAGCCTTATGAAGATGAAAAAGTCGCAGTCTTTGTCGCGGCAGCGCAGCGTGACCAGCTAAAACTAAAACAGCTGGCTGACATAGCGGAACAGGGCTATAGCGTCGGGATTATCCGCGGTAATTTTTATGGCTCGCAAGTGAGCGCTTTGCTGGAGCAGCCGACGTTTCGCAAATACGTTGTAGAAGCTATTGATAAACCTGCGCTTTATCAATTTGCGCTACGGGGGCGAGTGCAGCTGTATCTGGATTATTTCCCCAATGGCCTGCTGGCGCTGCGCGACGAAAAGCTGGAACAGCAAATAGTGCGATACCCAATTCCTCCCATCACTATTGGCCAGGTGCATTTTATGCTGAGTAAAAAAAGTGTCAGTGCGGAATTTGTCCGGCAGCTGGATTTGGCGCTGGCTGACATGCTGCGTGACGGCTCAGTGCGTAAATTGCAGTATAAATATGGCGTGATGCCGGAGTAACTCAGCGTGGCGATTTCTTGGCACGCGGATGCGCCGCATCGTAGACCTTGGCCAGATGCTGAAAATCCAGATGGGTATAGACCTGGGTCGTGCTCAGGTTCGCGTGGCCCAATAGTTCCTGTACCGCACGCAAATCGCCGCTCGATTCGAGCAGATGACTGGCAAAAGAATGCCTGAGCATATGTGGATGCACGTGTTGCGACAATCCCTGACGCCGCGCCCATAATTCAACGCGTTGGCGCACATGCCGCGCGGAAATCCGGCGTTTTTGTTTGCTCAGAAACAGCGCGTCCACATCATCACCGATATAAGCCGGTCGACGTTGCAGCCAGCGTTGCAGCGCTTTTTGCGCCAGCGAGCCAATCGGCAACACCCTGATTTTATTGCCTTTACCACGTACGCGGATTTGTTGTTCACTCCAGTGAATATCGGCGAGATTGGCGCTAACCAGCTCGTCGAGGCGCAGGCCCGATGAATAAAACAGCTCCAAAATGGCCGCGTCGCGCACCGCCAGATCATCGTCTGGTTCGTCAATATCGAGTAGCCGCGCCATTTCATCGACATCGAGATTCTTCGGCAGCGGTTTGGTGGTTTTCGGCACTTTTAAATACAAAGTCGGGTTATCGGCTCTGTGACCTTGCTGCTGCAGATAACGATAAAAACTGCGCAGCGCCGCCAGCCGTAACGCCAGACTTTTGGGTTTCAGGCTTTGCCGGCAGCTCAGGATATGTTGTTGTAATTGCCGCTCGGTCAGCTGTAACCAGTCCGGATTAGTTTGGCTTAGCCACACCGCCTGCAATTGTTGCTGATAAGTCGTCAGGGTTTGTCTGCTGTAGGCGCGTTCAAATTGCAGGTAGGCGAGAAACTTCAACAGCAGCGGGTCGGGTGCCAAAGCAGCTTGCTGCTCCGGCTCTGCACCGGTTAGCGGCTCAGACTGCCGGGCGCTAGCGGCCTTGTTGGCCATAACGTGGCAACACTAAGGCCAGCACTTTGGCGATGTGATCGATAAACAGCGTGTCCATGCTCGGCTGGAAGTGATCATCGAGCTGCGAACCAAACGCCAGTAAGGCCAGCGGCTGGTCGGCGTGGCTAATCAGCAGGAGCGCAACCGAATGAATACTGGGCGGGAACAAGGTCGCCATTTCATCGCGATTGAGCCGGCCAAAATAGTAATGCCGGCCTTGTAAGCGGTGTTCCAGCACCAATTGCAGCGCAGTGAAATGATCGCCCATAGCTTCGTGATTAAATTCAATCAGATTGCAGGCGTGCACCTGCGGCATTTTGTTGGCAAAAGCGCTGAGTGCCAGGCGAATGTCGGTTTTTTGCCGCGCTGCCAATAAATCGAGGTGCAACTGGTTCAGGGCAAAGAAAATATGTTCGTTTTGCCGGGCTATCGTCATCAGCCGGGTGATGTCTTCTTCCAGACCACGCACCCGTTCACGTTGCAACTCCATCTGGCGCTCAACCAAAGATACAGCCCCGCGTTGCGCATGTGGTAAACGCAACCGCGACAACAATTCCGGGTGATGCTGGAAAAATGCCGGGTGCTCCAGCAGGTACTGATAGACCAGCTGGTCGTGCAGATAAGCATGATTGAGTTCTTTTACGTCTGTGACGTCCGTCATAACACCATTTGTCCGTCAAACACATGTTCAGCCGGTCCGGTCATTTTGACCGGCTGGCCTGGGCCGTTCCAACGAATTTGCAGGCTTCCGCCCGGTAAGTCAACCCGGACCTGTGCCTGCAAGGTTTTTTGCATCTGCCCTACGACTGCGGCGGCACAGGCGCCGGTGCCACATGCCAGTGTTTCGCCAGCGCCGCGTTCCCACACCCGCAGTTTGATATGACCAGGATTAACCACCTGCATAAAGCCAATGTTGGCGCGTTCCGGGAAGCGTTCATGATTTTCAAAAATCGGCCCCCACAACTTCACCGGAGCGGTTTGAATATCGTCGACAGTGATCACGGCATGTGGGTTACCCATCGACACCACACCACATAAAGCGGTGGCGCTGTCGGTGCCGTCGTCGCCATGCAGGATGTAATTGAGTTCCTGTTTTTGCGCTTTGAACGGCACTTTGGCTGGTTCAAATTGTGGAATACCCATATTGACGGTGACCTGACCGTCCTGCTCGACATACAACACAATTTTGCCGGATTTAGTACTAACGGCAATTTTGTATTTATTGGTCAGGCCTTTGTTGCGGACAAATTTGGCAAAACAACGGGCACCGTTGCCACATTGTTCCACTTCAGAGCCGTCTGCGTTAAAAATGCGGTAATGGAAATCCAGATCCGGGTCATAGGGCGGTTCCACCATCAGCAGCTGGTCAAAACCGACACCGAAGTTACGGTCGGCCAGCTGTTTGATTTGTTCTTTGGTCAGGAACACATTCTGGCTGACGGCATCCACCACCATAAAATCGTTGCCCAGACCATGCATTTTTGAGAACTGTAATAACATGCCGTTAGGTACCGCCTTGTATCAGGTTGGTAGCAGCTGCTCGCCGCGCCATAAATCTGCCCACTGTTCGCGCTGGCGCACCAGATGGACCTGATCGCCGTCGACCAGGATTTCAGCGGCCCGTGGCCGGCTGTTGTAATTCGAACTCATAGTAAAACCATAAGCACCAGCAGATCGCACCACCAGATAATCACCTGGTGCAATCGCCAGCTCGCGGTCTTTTCCGAGGAAATCGCCGGTTTCGCAGACCGGGCCTACCACATCATAAGTCTGGGCTGGCAGGTCTGGTTTCAACTGTACCGGGATAATGTTCATCCAGGCACTGTAAAGCGCTGGACGGATCAGGTCATTCATTGCTGCATCGACAATGGCAAAATTCTTTTCCTGGCCCGGTTTTAAGAATTCAACTTTTGTCAGCAGTACCCCGGCGTTGGCCATAATGGCGCGGCCAGGTTCAAACACCAGCGTCAAATCCGGGTAAGCGTCCAGCCGCTTTAATACTTCGGCGGCGTATTCGCTTGGGTGTGGCGGAGTTTCGTCAAGATAGGTCACTCCGAGGCCACCACCGATATCCAGATGCGATAGTTTGATGCCCGCGGCGGCGAGTGTATCCACCAGCGCCAACAGTTTATCCAGCGCATCTAAAAACGGCTGGGTTTCGGTCAGCTGTGAGCCAATATGGCAATCCACGCCACAGACTTTCAGGTGGCTGAGGCTGGCGGCATATTGATACATCTGCGGCGCGCGTAAGATGTCGATGCCAAACTTGTTGGCTTTCAGGCCGGTCGAAATATATGGATGGGTTTTGGCGTCGATGTCCGGATTAACCCGGATGGAGATTGGCGCGATTTTGCCAAGCCGGGCCGCTACGTTTTGAATGCGGTCGAGTTCAGGTTCGGATTCGACGTTAAAGCATTTGATGCCGGTGTTGAGCGCAAACTCAATTTCGGCTTCGGTTTTACCGACGCCGGAAAACACCACTTTAGCCGGGTCGCCATCGGCCTGTAACACGCGGCGTAGCTCGCCCTCTGACACGATGTCAAAACCACTGCCAAGCCGCGCCAGAAGATTCAGCAGCGCAATATTGCTGTTGGCTTTGACGGCGTAACAGACCAGATGAGCGCGGTTGCCTGCGGCGTCCGCAAATGCGCGGTAATGTCGTTCAATAGTGGCGCGGGAATACACATAAGTGGGGGTGCCAAAGCGCGCTGCGATGTCGGCTAACGGGACTTGTTCGGCCAGCAATTGCTGGTTCTGATACTGAAAATAATCCACCTGAAATTACCCTTGCTGATCGGATTGAACGGGTTGAGACGTAGCAGGCTTGGCCGGCACAGGTTCTGCTGCGGGCGGTGGATCCTTGGGTAAAGTAAGCGGACCTTTCTGACCACAACCGGCCAGCAGCAACAGCGATAAACCCAGAATTCCAACCGATAAAGACGCAGCGTGCATGATTTTTATTTCTTTGAAGCTTGAGCGCTCTATAATCGCATCCTTAACAGCAAAAGCAAACAGGTGAAGCGGATGAATGACGTAGAATATGATGAGTTGACCGATGCCGTCCTGCTGGCAGTAGAAGAAGCCTTTGAGCAGCTGGACCTGGATATCGATACGGAAAATCATGGTGGTTTAGTCAACGTGATTTTCCCGGACCGCAGTAAAATTGTGATTAATAAACAATCACCTTTGCATCAGCTGTGGGTTGCGACCAAATTTAATGGCCACCATTTTGAATGGCGCGACGGGCAGTGGATTGATAACAGAACCGGTATCGAGTTCTGGCAATTATTAGCAGAAGCGGGCAGCAAGCAGGCTGGTACCGCCATTAGTTTCGGATAACCCGCGGATGAATAATCTCTCTTATGTCGATGTCGCAGCGCCGGGCCCGGTTAAAGCTGCAGTGATTTGGTTGCATGGTCTGGGTGATTCCGGTCATGGTTTTGCGCCGATAGTGCCGGAGCTGCGGCTGCCGGCTGGCCACGGTATCCGCTTTTTGTTTCCGCATGCACCGGAGCGGCCAGTCACAATCAACAACGGTTTTGTTATGCGCGCCTGGTATGACTTAAAAACCATGGACTTACAAAATCGCGCCGATGAAGAAGGCGTGCGTCAGTCGGCAGCCCAAGTGCAGACGCTGATTGAAAAAGTCATCGCCTCCGGCGTGCCGGCGGAAAAAATTCTGCTGGCGGGGTTTTCGCAGGGCGGCGTGATTGCCCTGCATTTATTGCCGCGTCTGCCCTATAAAATCGCCGGCGTGATGGCGCTCTCCACTTATATGGGCATGCCGGATAAGCTCAAAGCGGAAATGACTGGTCACAATAAATCAACGCCGGTGCTGGTAGCCCATGGCACTATGGATGATGTGGTGCCTCTGAGCGCTGGTAAGGCGGCTTTTGAGGCATTAAAATATGCTGGTTTTCAGGTCAGTTGGCTGGATTACCGCATGGCACACAGTGTTTGTGCGCAGGAAGTGGCGGATTTAAGTCGCTTTATCCAGCAGCGGTTGCTGCAACCTGCTGAGTCTTTGTAACTAAACAGCCCTTACAGGAAGAACGAGTGTCCGAAGCTGCATCAAGACTGACAGTCAAAGTGAAATTACATCCGGCGGCCTTGCCGCCTGAGACTGATGCACCTCTGGTGCAGCCGGCGCCTTGGTCAAAAACCCGGATCACGTTGGCATCTTTGATGTTAGTTGGGGCTGGTGTTGCCGGTTACCAGTTCTTGTTGCGGCCGGTGGCGCCGTTAAAACCGGCAGTGGCGGCTGAACCTGAGCAGGCTGCGCTGCAAAATACTGCAGCTGTCTCAGCCGCGTTGCCAACGGCAGAGCAGTCAACTGTGCGCCCGACAGCACAAGCTAAAATACCAGCAACTGAACAGCCAACGGAACCTGTCGCTCAGCCGGCAATACCTCAGGCAGAAAAGTCTGAGCCAGAAGTTGCAAAACAGCCCAAACCGGCAGCAGATCAGCAATCCGCCGCGCCTGTCATGCAAACGACTGCGCCCCCTGTTGAAAGCATTCCTGCGCCGGAAAAGATGGTATTGCCGCAAGGCTTTAGCCGCATTGTGCTGACCGATCAGATGAATAACCTGCAACCGGGTAAAGCGGTCGGTCAGCAGATTGCGTTTTCACAGATTAAACGGCTGTACCTGTTTACCGAATTAAAAGACTACGCCGGCCAAATCCTGCGTCATCGCTGGTATTTCCGCGACACCCTACACACCGAAGCAGTACTGACCATCGAAGATTCACCGTGGCGGACTTACAGCGAAAACTGGCTGCTTGACGACCAACGCGGTCCCTGGCGGGTGGAGATTGTTGATCAGACGCAAAAAGTGATCTTTCAGTACAGTTTCACTTATCAATAACGGCTATAATAGCGCCAATTTTTTTGCCGTGCGGCCCGTGCACAGCGGCCGGCGGTTCCAGCTCTGATATTCACAGGTTTTCTGATGACTCAACGCGTACGTATCGCTACACGCAAAAGTGCTCTGGCGCTGTGGCAAGCTGAATATGTTAAAGCCCGGCTGGAGTTTTTCCACCCAGGTTTAATAGTGGAACTGGTGCCGATGTCGACCCAGGGCGACAAAATTCTCGATACCCCATTGGCCAAAATCGGCGGCAAGGGCTTGTTTGTCAAAGAACTCGAAACTGCCATGCTGGAAGATCGCGCCGATATCGCCGTACACAGCATGAAAGATGTACCGGTCGAGTTCCCTGAAGGCCTGATGTTATCGACGATTTGCGAGCGCGAAGACCCGCGTGATGCTTTTGTTTCCAATCAATATTCCAGCCTCAATCAGCTGCCGCATGGCGCTGTGGTCGGTACCTCCAGTTTGCGCCGGCAATGCCAAATCAAGGCGTTGCGGCCAGATCTGCAAATCCGTGATTTACGCGGTAACGTCAATACCCGCTTAGCGAAACTCGACGCAGGCGAATATGACGCCATCATTCTGGCCGCGGCTGGCCTTATCCGCTTAGGTTTTCAGACGCGGATCGCCACTTATCTGCCGGTCAGCGAAAGCTTACCCGCCAATGGCCAGGGCGCTGTTGGTATTGAATGTCGTAGTGATGATGCAGCGGTACGCGCCTTGTTAGCGCCGCTGGAACATACCGCGACCCGTCAGGCTGTGCTGGCGGAACGCGCGATGAACCGTGCGTTGCAGGGCGGTTGCCAGGTGCCGATCGGCGCCTTTGCAGAAATTGATGGCGACCAGTTACACCTGCGGGGCCTGGTCGGCCAGCTTGACGGCCAGCAGATTTTACAGGCTGAAGTCCGTGGCGCTGCCAGCGATGGTGAAGCTTTAGGTCAGCAGTTGGCACAGAAGTTACTGGCGCAAGGCGCCGGCGCCATTCTGGCCGCTGTGTACGGCGAATCGCACTGATTATGCTGCAGCTGCCACCGGATCCATTCAGCGTATTAATCACCCGGCCCGCCGGGCGGGCGGACAGCCTGCTGGATGGGCTGGAACAGCTGAGCATTCCTCATGCCTACCAGCCGTTGATCACCACCCAACAGGTGACAGTGAAGCCACGTGAGCAGCAGCTGTTGCGCGATGCTGACCTGGTAATTTTTGTCAGTATCGCCGCAGTCACTTGCCTCGAAACCCAATGCGACCTGACTAAATTGCAGTCACCATTGTTTGCTGTGGGCCGCACCACAGCGGCGGCGCTGCAGCGTGCCACGACAAAGCCGGTGACGGCGCCTGATGACCAGCGCAGCGAAGGCTTGCTCGCCTTGCCAGATCTGCAGGATGTCGCCGGCAAACATATTGTGATTGTGCGGGGCAATGCCGGCCGCGAGCTGATTAAACAGGGCTTGCTGGCGCGTGGCGCCAAAGTCAGTTATGTGCAGAGTTACAAAAGAGTGCCGTTACCGCTGGATGGTCAACGCTTGTCTGACCAGTGGCGTCAGCAGCAAATACAATGTATCGTAGTGACCAGTAACGAAATTTTATCTCTGCTGTTTCAATCATTGCCGGACAGCGCCCATGGCTGGTTACGTCAGCGTTTTTGGGTTTTGATCAGTCCGCGGATGCAGGAAACTGCGATCAGTTTTGGCATCGCGCCCGCGCAGATTATGTTGGCCGACAGTGCGCACGATCAGGCGTTACTGGATGCCATTTGTCAGTTAAGAAGGAAATTCCATGAGCGAACAGAGTCCGGTGCTGGCCACTGACAGCACGCCTGCGGCAACAAAACCCGTAGCAGCGGGCGGGGGCAAACTGGCCCTGACGCTGGGTAGTCTGGCCTTATTAATTGCGCTTGGCGCTGCAGCGGCGGCTGGTTGGGCGATTTACAGCCTGCAACCGCAGCTGAATTCGATGTCGGAACAGCAAAAGAGTCTGACCAATCAGCAGCAAAGCCAAATCAGCTTTTTCCAGAGCAAACTGGATGAGATGCAGCAGAATATGCAGCAGCAGCTGACAGTGGTGTCGGCAGACGTCAATGGCAAGCTCGAACAACAAGCGCTGGCCGCTCAGACTGAACTGCAAAAGCTGCAGCAGCAACTGGATCGTCAGTCCGGCAATATCAAAGGCTGGCAGTTACTGGAAATTGATTATTTCCTGCGCCTCGCCGAACAAAAATTATTCCTTGAGCAAAATATCTCCGGTGTGCAACAAGTGCTGGAACTGGCGGAGCAACGCTTAAAACAGGCGAATGACCCGAGCCTGACGCCGGTGCGTGAAGCGATCGACCAGGACAAACGCATGCTGGGCGAGCTGAATGCACCGGACCTGAACCAACTGCACCTGACCTTATCCAGCCTGCGCCAGCAAAGCCTGGTGTTGCCGCTGCGTCAGTCTGAGCGGCCGATGGATAACGGTACTGAAGAAGAAATCAGCGAAGACAGCGCGGACTGGCAAGCCAATCTGGCGCTGTATTGGCGTAACTTTTGGCGTGGTTTAGTGCAGGTGCGCGCCAGCTTGCCGGAAGATGGGGTCAGCCTGACTGCCGAGCAACAAATTTCCGTACGTAATACGTTAACGCAACAACTGTTGCTGGCAGAGCTGGCGGCGATGCAGCATAACCAGGCGGTGTATGCGGCGGCTATTCAGCAAAGTGCCGACAGTCTGCAACGTTATTTTGCCGCGACCGAACCTGCTGTACAGCAAATGGCTGATGAACTGGTGGTGTTGTCGGCGCTGCAAGTCAGCCTGCCGTTACTGGCGCCGCTGAAAAGCCCGGCTGTATTCGATGCATACCGCCAGGGTACGCTTGAAGCGGAGTCGGCATTATGATCCGCCTGCTATTCGCCATGCTGGTGCTGGCGCTGGCAATGTTATTTGGGCCGGTGCTGGCCAATCACCCCGGGTATGTGATGCTGGTACTCGGCGGCGTCACCGTCGAAGCCACAGTGGTTGGTATGCTGCTGAGCCTGGCAGTCGTCGCATTCGCGCTGTGGCTGGTGTGGTGGCTGGTCAAGCGGCTGTTCCATTTGCCGACCTTGTCGTTTAGTTTTCTGCGCTCACGTAAAGAGCGGCGCGCCCGTCAGGCGTTGCAGCAAGGCATGATGGCTTATGCGCGGCACGATTGGACTGCGGCGCACCAGGCGTTTCAAATCGCCCGGGCTGAGCCTGAGTGGGAACATATCAAACAAGTAATGAAGGCCTACAGCGCGCAACACGCCGGTCAGCCGATACTGGCCAATCAGGCTGCCGCGGCGCTGGACCCGGATGAAGCTGCCAGCTGGTATGTGGTGGCGGATTTGCTGTTGCTGCAAAACAACGCGCCGGCAGCTGTGGCTTATCTGACGCCTAAAGCGGCGGAGATTGGCAAAGACGGCAAACTGGGTCGGCTCTGGTTGCAGGCGCTGCACAGCGCGGGGCAGTGGCAAACCTTATTAGAGCAGGTGCCAATCGCGATTAAGCAACAATGGTTCAGCAAAGCCGACTGGCAGCAGTATCGATTTACGCTGTATCCGGCAGCGGTGCAGGGGTTATCAGAAAAAGGCCTGTTTGATGAGCAGGCAGCGTATTGGCAAGCGTTACCGGCGCGTGAGCGCAAGTCGCTGGCGGTGTTATTAGGCAAAGCCGCTGCGCTGGCAGTAAAGGGCCAGCCGGAGCAGGCAGAAAAATTACTGCTGGATAATTTATCGCTGCAGGACCTGCCTTTAGCCTGGCCGGCTATCCGCCGGATTCCGCTTGGCCGTTCAGTGCTGGCGCTGCGCAAGCAAACCCAACATTGGCTGCGTGATCATGCCAATCATGGTCATTTGTACGCACTGTTGGCTTACTGCGCACAGCAGGAAGGTGAACAAGAACAGGCGCAGGCGGCCTGGCACAAAGCCCAGCAATATCTGCCGCAGTTAAAATCTGAGCCGTTGCCGGGTTAAGCCATGACGGCGGCCTTGTGTTACGGCTTGCCCGCCGTGTGGCAAGCCGATGCACAAATCCTCATTCTCGGCAGTTTGCCGGGCGTCGCTTCACTAAGGGCGGCGCAATATTACGCCCATCCACGCAACCAGTTCTGGCCGTTGTTGCAGCAGCTGTTTGGCATCGATGCCAGCCTGCCCTATGCTGAGCGACTCGTCGCGCTCAGGCAGCAGCGGCTGGCATTGTGGGACTTAATTGGTGCGGCAGAACGCCGTGGTAGCCTTGATAGTGCTATTCAGCCTGCCAGTATTCAGCTCAATGATTTTTCGGCATTATTACAGCAGTTACCTGCGCTTAGGGCGGTTTGGCTGAACGGTGGTACTGCGGCAAAATCCTGGCAGAAGTTGGTGAAAGCCGGGCTCACCCTGCCAGCTACAGTGCAGGTGTTTGCGCTGCCGTCGACCAGCCCGGCGCATGCAGCGCTTGGTTTTGCCGGCAAGCTGCAACATTGGCAGCAAGCGTATCAACAAACACTCGCAACACATACAGAGGAGTCATGATGAGTCAAATCAGCTGGGATGATTTTATGCAGGTGGAATTACGCGCCGGCACTATTGTAGCGGCAGAGCCGTTCCCGCAAGCGCGCAAGCCGGCCTGGAAGCTGACCGTCGATTTTGGCGCCGAAATTGGCACGCGTCGTTCCAGCGCGCAGCTGACGGCTTTGTATCAGCCGGAACAGTTAATTGGTAAGCAAGTGTTAGCGGTATTGAATTTTCCGCCCAAACAAATTGGGCCTTTTGTTTCGGAATGTCTGGTGACGGGCTTGTATCGTGAAGACGGCGCTGTGGTGCTGGCAGTGCCGGACCAGCCGGTGCCCAATGGCGCCCGGCTGGCCTGATCTGTTATAACGCGGCTTTGAGTTCTTTGGCGGTGGCGTGACCTTTGGCAATGGCGGCATCCAGCAGTTTTTCACCTTCTGCTTTTTTGCCATCCAGGATCAAGCGGGTGCCGGCCCAGGATTGTACCACCGGGTCTTGTTGTTCCAGCAGATACATTTCCCATTCTGTACGTAACGATGCCAATGCGCGCTGCGCATCAATGTTGCCATTACGAGCTGCTTGCTCCAGCCAATACTCATCAGTGTAAGTTTCCGGGATACGTTGTGCGGTCAACAAACGTTGCTCCTTTTTGTCATAGGCCTGGAGCCGGTAAAAGCCTGCCGGGACATCAGCTTTGGTGATCTGCCGATTTAACAATGCTGAATTAATTTTTTGCAAACGTTCAGCTTCGTTGTCATGTACTGCTGTCACTACACCTTTGTCATTTAAAGTGACAAAAGCATTTAAGTCATAGTTGGCTGGCATTAATAAGTCTTTTGTAACCACTTTTGCCTTTGCGACAAAACTCTTATCTATAGGACCGAGTGCAGGCGGCAGAGACTTGTCAACAAACTGGCTGAAGTCACTATTGGTGCGGGCTAATTGCAATATGTTGGCGACCGCATTCTGATGTATTGGCGAGCCTGATGCTGAGAACTGCCAAAGTTTATGTTCATCGAAAATAACCTGGACTTTTTTGTAGTCAACTTCACCAAGGCTGAAGCTCAGCATAACCCGACCGATGGTTTTGTGTGCGCTTGGGGCGTATTTCCAGCGTTTTAAAGCGCGGATCGCATCGCGCTCAAACACTCCCTGTGGGTAAGAGTTAAGCACGTCAACGGCATCGACATCACCCTGTTCATTGATCAGCAAACGCATTGTGACGGAGCCAAACATGCCTTTTTGCGCCGCCTTTTTCGGGTATTCAGGTGGGGAACGGTGTATGGCGTCGCGCTGATGATCGAGTGCGGCCCTGGCGACACCTGCACCACGCGGTTTAATTTGAATTTGCTGTTCTAGCTGCGCTAAAAAGTCAGCGGCTTGCTGTTGCTGGGGTGCAGATAAAGTTGGTCGGATTTTATCAGCCAATGTTTTGGCCGTTGGATGCTGGTGTGCTGCCGCGAAATCAAAGTAGCCCTGCGCTTTTACCAAATCACGTACTTGTCCTTCCGCGTTGTAAGCCATAGCTCCTAAATTAAAGGCTGCTTGCTCATTTGCTAGCGGTAGTAATGCTGCAAACTCTTGCTTGGCTTTGGGATAGTCTTGCTTTTCATATGCTTGCAGTGCAGTTAACAGGTCGGCTTGGGTTGCAAATGCGCTGAAAAGCAGCGCCAGCAGGGGCAGTTTACGCATCGAAAGTTCCTTTTCGGGGGAAAATAGCAGTTTATTCTAGTTATTGTTACATGATTAGTGCAAACAATTCATGTTTTGCTTGCGATATTCCCGCTTTTGGCTGATTGACACTGCAGCAGTCATTGCCGCATATTAAAAATCCCTTGATGCAAAATTGTGCAGAGTACCGTGATGCCGCAAAACCCAAACTGCTGGTTGTTGCTGTCACAACAGGTTGATAAACCTGCCAATCTGCACGCCTGTGCCACTGATTACCACTTGTCTGAGTGGTTCGACCTATAAGTTTTCCCTCCACGCTGTAACCCGGAATTCCGGCATCCCGCTGACTTGCGCCAGTGAGACGCCTGAAGCTGTCGGCCTGTCCGGCCGCGCACTGTTTGACCTTTAAACACAACAACAAAAACAGGAAAGCAACAATGAGAGCATCGTTCAAAACGGTCGCGCTGGCGACTTTGTTATTGGCGGGCAGCCCTGCGCTGGCCGCTTGTCTGCAACAGGAAACTGAAAGCAATAACACTGAGGCGAAAGCCAATGCTGATCTTTGCAGTGGTCAGGTGCTAAACGGCACAATCGGCAGCAGTTCCGATGTTGACTGGTTCAGCTTTGACACCGTTAGCAGCGGTGATATCAGTGTCAGTCTCAGTCATGGCAGCAGTGCCGACTTTGATTTTTATCTGTATCGCAGCAGTGGCAGTTACATCTTATCTGGCCAGAGCAGCAGCAGACCGGAAACCGGCACTTACCGCGCCGCGAGCGCCGGTAAGCATTTTATTAAGGTCGCGCGCTACAGCGGCACAGGCAGTTATGGCCTGACGGTGACTTTTAACGGCAGCGCTTCAGGTGGCGGCGGGACGACACCCCCAGCGAGCTGTAGCTATGGTGTCCGGCCGGCCAAGCCCAGCAATCAGACCAGTTTTTTAGTCGGCGGCAGTGCTGATGTTTGCCCGGTATTGACTGCAGGACAGGGCGCTTTATTACTGATGGGCGGTGGTACAGATGTAGATGCAGCCTTTAGTAACCGGGTCGGACCTCAGATTAAAGGTGGGAACATCGTGGTGCTTCGCGCGACAGGTACCGATGCCTACAATACATATCTGCAAGGTTTAACCAGTGCCGCTTCGGTCGAAACCTTGTTGGTTGATACTGTGGCCAAAGCCAATTCGGCTTATGTGGAATGGGCGATTAAATCCGCCGAAGCAGTGTTTATCGCCGGCGGTGATCAGTCGGCTTATCTGAATGCCTGGCAAGGTACCTTAGTTCAGACCGCAATCAAGCATGTTTATGACAAAGGCGGTGTAGTGGGCGGCACCTCCGCCGGTGACCATGTGCTGAGTCAGCATGTTTACGACCCGGATGGCGTTAGTGGTGCCGTCAGTAGCGAAGTGGTGACGGATTATTGCCATAGCACCATCAATATCAGCAGTAATTTCCTCAGCTTCCCGCAGCTGGCCAATACGCTGAATGACACGCACTTCCGTCAGCGTGACCGCATGGGCCGTTCGGCCGTATTTCAGGCCAAACTGGGCAGTACAGGCCGCGTGATTGCGGTTTCGGAGGCGACGTCGTTGTTTGTCACCGCCGACGGCCAGGGCATTGTCGATGGCACCAATGAAGTCTACGTGCTGCGTGCTGATGCCCAGACGCAATACACCCAAACCACCTGTGGTCAGCCGGTCGTGATCAAAGATTTACTGCGCTTTAAACTGTTGCCGGGCGAAAGTTACAACCTGCTCAGCAACAGCACGACCGTGACACCAATCCGGATCAGTATCGACGGTCGGAATACGGCGTTTTATACGCCGGTAAGCCCTTACTAAGCCGTCTCAGTGGCCGGTTGCGGCGCATTTGGTGTGCGTTGCAACCTGGCTGCGGGCGCGCCTCCGGCCAGCCAGTTCAATAGCGGCACGCGGCGAATGATTTCATAGCCGACACCACAACCAAGCACGGTGAGGCACACCAACAGCAGCGCTTCAACACCATCATGCAGCTGCAATGGCTGCAGTGCGACGGCAAATACAACGGTCAGGGTTTGATGCAGCACATACCAGGGCAGAATAGCCGCTGAGGCATAACGACGGATCTTGCCGGTTGGGTCAAAAGCGGGTTGTTGTAAATATACGGCAGCAAAGGCCAGCACAGCGCCAAGCCAGGCCCAGTGATTCAGCACTGATACCAGGCTATACAGCAGCTGCAGCACAATAGCCTCGTCATCAAGGCCATCAAACACGTCGTGATTGTCCAGCACCACCAGCGCGTAACCCACTAATGCCGTCGCTAACAGGCCATAGCGCCAGCGTGGTAACAGCACCCACCAGTGTTTTTGCAGCACCAGCAGATAACCGGCGACAAACACCAGGCCATATTTGGCATGGTTATACCAATCGTCGAGCAGCGCATGAGTGGTGGGAAAAGCTTCGCGTAAGCTCAGCACCGCCCACAGATGCAAGGCTACCAACACTGTACCAAACAGCCACAGTGGCAGCCTGGTGGTCAAAGTTGCCAGCCGTTGCAGCAGGCTATGCAGCGGTAATAACAGCAGCGAATAACAGAATAAATACGGCAGAAACCACAGATGGTTCCAGGTCAATAAACCAATAGGGCTATGGTGTTCGCGCAATAAATCCGTGTTGGGGTTGATATATTGCCACCAGAACTGCAGGTAACCGGGTTCGATCAGTTGCTGGCTCAGCGCCTCGAAGTACACTTGCGGCACTACCACGACAAACATGCCAAACAGCAGCGGTATTAACAACCGGCCACAGCGCAGACGCAACAGCGTCAGGCCGCTGAATTTAGGGCGCACTATCGCCAGCGCCATGCCACCGAGTAAAAACAACAAGGACATGCGCCATGGGTTAGTCAGTTTCATTAAATCTTGCAGCCACTCATAGGTCTGGCTGTTTTTCACATGCCAGCCCCAGTCGGCGACGTAATACATACAGCAGTGGTACAGAATAAGCAGCGCAAAAGCGCCAATGCGTAGCCAGTCCAGATCGGCTCGACGTTGATTCATCAGTTGTGTCATGCTGAAATCCAATGGGTTGGTCAATGGTCAGCGTTATTGCAGCTGAACGGGCGTGCAGACACCACCGGGCAATAGGTTTGTGGTGGAATTCAGGGATAACAGGTGGATGACTGTGACGAAAACAGGTGAAGTGACGGCTATCGCTAAGCGCCGTGACCGGCAGTGGTGGATAAACACCATTAGCCAGCGGCCGTTTTTATACGCCTGGTGTGGTTATGCGTTATTTTTACTGTTGAATAATAGTATCAACGCCAACACCGTTTGGCTGGAACATAGCCGAAACCCGCTGAATTCGCTGGATTGGTGGGAACCCTGGTTGTGGGAAATGAGCAGTGCAATCAGTACTTTGCTGCTAGTACCGCTACTGTTTTTCAGTTTCGACCGTCAGCCACTGCGCTTTAGCCAGCCTCTGCAGCAATGTCTTTGGCATTTTGTGGTGTCTTTGTTGTTTTGTCTGGCGCATGTGACGTTGATGGTGGCGCAGCGTGAGCTGGTCTATGGCTGGTTGGGACAGTCCTATGATTTTGGCCCGCTGGCGCGGGAGCTTTGGTATGAATACCGCAAGGATGTTTGGGGTTATCTGAATCTGCTGGTGACCTATCAACTTGTCACTATGGTATGGCGGCGGGTGCGTGGTGAGGCGTCAATGCTGGCCGTCGCTGAAACTGAACCCACGGCATCAGTACCAACGGCGCCCGCTGCAACCCGGTTGGAATTTCCCACCAGCCCACCATTGCAGCATCTGCTGGTGAAAAAGCTCGATAAAGAATTTTTGTTGGCTGTCAGCAGCATCGAATATCTGGAAGCCTGCGGCAATTACGTGAACCTGCATAGCCGCGGCCGGATTTATCCGCTGCGCAGCACGCTCAGCCAGTTAATTGAGCAGCTGGGTCAGCAGGGTTTTAGCCGGGTGCATCGCAGTTTTGCCGTTAATCACGTTTTTGTCGCTGAACTGAGTTATGAACCCAGTGGCGACGGCGATATTCGCTTAAGCAGCGGCGTCACAGTGCCATTATCACGCCGCTATAAAGATGAGTTCCGTGCCGCACTATTGCCCGGGCGTTAAGGCTGCAGGCGGTTCAACAGACAGCGCCTGCCTGGCTGAGCTTCAGTCGGTTAAATGTTTACTGAGACGGGTCAGCAATTCACCTTCAATGGCCACGGCTTTGCCAGTGCGCTGATCGAGACAAACAAAAGTGATGTCGGCGTCGGCGACCACAGTGTCTGTGCCGGCAACAGTGACCACCTGATGGATCACTGCGCTTTTGCCGCCGATTTTCGAAAACTGCGTGGCAATTTGTAAGGTTTGGCCGTTAGTGGCGGCATTGCGGTAATTAATATTGATATTCACGATAACCCAGGCCAGGCGTTGGCTGGTGAAATACTCCACATCGCCGCAATCTTCCAGATAAGCCCAGCGCGCTTCCTCCAGAAACTCCAGATAACGCGCATTGTTAACGTGCTGATAAATATCTAAATGATAACCGCGGACTTTAATTTGTGTCAGATGGGGCATGACTTGCTCTCTGGTTGGACCTGTTTCAGCGCATTGTGCAGAAAAAGCGGACAGGCGGCAATCAATTTGACCGCAGCCGTCGTGCAGCGCGCCGTCGCAACGCCCACCAGCCGGTACCTGCCAGCAACAACACTGCCGTTCCACCCAAGGCCATCTCACGCTGGCGCGGCAGGCTGGCTTTAAAGTTTGCCTGCAGCCGGTTGGCCGCACTGACTGCCTCTGGCTGCGGGCAACGGATACCAAAATCAGCGCCCCAGGGGACATAAGCGCCGTGTTTGAGATACTGCCGGTAATACTGCTGCGCCACTTCCGGATCGCGGTGAATCAGCCAGGTCGTCGCCGCACATAAACTGGCGGCATAAGCCTGGCTGTTCTGCGGCCAGAGTTCAGCACTTTGCGCGGCGAGATCTGCCGCGACATAACGATAATGAAACCTTTTATCCGGTTCGGGTGCGGTTAGGGTCAGCCGCTGTTGCTCTGCCGCCGGGATTGGCCACAATGGCGGCGTGTCGGTTTGATAAAACTCAAACTGGCCGTAAAACACCTGATAATCCGGTGCTAATTCGTAGCCAAGCAATTCGAGGCCATGCCGGCGGGTCAAGGTTGCCAGCTGAAACAGTGCGTCAGCGCGCCCGAGCTGGCCGAAATCCAGTTGCAGATAATGACCGAGACGTTCCAGCTGCTGTTGCAATGCGTTGGCGCTGCTGCTTTGTTGCAGTTGCTGATATTGCTGCGCCAGCTGTTGTAGTTTTGGCTCGACAAAATAGCGGAGCGCCATGTCGGTCTGGCCTTCACGCAGCAGACGACGCGCCAGAAGTTGCCGGAGTAACGTATTCGGTTCGGTATCGCCGAACCAGGACCACTGGCTGTCGGCTTTGGGTTGTCCTTGCGGCACTTCCGTATCAACAAACTGCTGAAGTTCGGCAGTGGTCAGCACGCGTTCGGCGATATAAGCGGTGTCCTGCCAGAATTCGCTGCCGGCCTGATACAACAGCCGCATCGCCTGCAGATATTCACCACGTTGCAGCGCTAACACGCCGGCTTCGGCTTCAACGCGGCATTGGGTCTGTAGTTGTTTGCGGCTGATTTGACTGCTAAAAGCTTCGTCATATTGATATTCAGGCGCTTTGGCCGGCGCCGGCAAGGTGGTTGGGAAGGCCTTGCTGGCCTTGGCATACGCCGCGGCGGCTGCGGTCAAATCGTTACTATGCAGCGCCAGTTTGGCGCTGAGCCACCATTTCAGCGGGCTGTCGGCGGCTTGTTTCAGCAAAATTGCCGCGTTGTCGTATTGGCCTTGCTGATAACTGACCGCCGCCAGCTCCAGCGCATTGGCCAGCCGAATGTCCGGGCTCTGTTGCAGCAGCTGCAGTAACCGGGTCAGCTGCTGCGGTGCACTGTATTGCAGCCCGGATAACTGAGTCAGCAGATAAATGCTCAGCAAGCGGCTGACTGCGGGCTGGGCCAGCAGTGGCGTCAGTTCGGTGTCCGGCATCGCCAGCAGCTGGCGGCTCAGTTGCAGCAAAGACGCATAGCCAGAGGCATCATAGTGCGCCTGAGTCGCATACAAACCAATGGCTTGCTGCCACTGCTGCTGCGCCAATACCAGCCGGGCTTCTTCGCCGAGGCTGGCGATGGCCAGTTGCAGCGGATCGGCGAGGCCCTG
This sequence comes from uncultured Chromatiaceae bacterium, assembly GCA_946482325.1. The sequence goes on from CAMLRA010000009.1 coordinate 25,840, forward strand.
GCTGACTTCCGCACGCAACTGTTGCCAGAGTTGGATGGCCTGCTCTGGCGCCGTTTCAGCCTGCAGCCTGGCCAGGCTATAGAGCGCCCAGCTGCGGCGTTGTTGTTGTGCGGCGGCCGGTAAGGTCAACACTTGCTGGAAAAGCGCTGCGGCCGCTTTCGGATCTTTGGAGAAGAGCACTGCGCCAGCAGTGTAGAAACGCAGTTCGTCGCTCAGATCTTTGCCTGCCTGCAGTGCCGCAGCGGCATCGGTTTGCTGGCGCATGGTGGCGACCAACTTCGCCTGTTCGGCCGGCAATAATTGTTGTTCGGCCTGTTCAGTGGCGCTGACCTGCCGGTCCGCCTGATAGTCATATTGGCTTTGGAAGGTTTTTACTGGTTGAGGCCAGGATGCTGGCAGGCTGGCGAGCTGTGTCACCAGCACGGCGAATTCTGGTTCTGGCAGGTTTTGCAGGTGCGTGCCACGCTCGGATAACAGCTGCAACGGGAAGTCTGGTCCGCAGCTATATACAGGGGCACTGTTGAGGCTAAGCAGCACCACAGAGGCCAACGCTGAAACACGAATATGCGTCATATAAATCCTTTTAATCCGTTGTGGAGTTACTGATCTGTAATTGCTGACAACGTAGCCAGGCGATAGTCAGGCGCTGCGCTGGTGCCAGTTCAGGCGCAACGGCAGCACCTGCGGGCTGACGCTGTAAATGCCAATCGGAGCCGTGTTGCCGCCACTGATAGCCATGATGAGCGTCACCCCCGATACATTGTAAACCGCGAAAGCTGAGGATGTCCGGCAGTTGCGCGCTGAGATTGCCGTTGTTTTGCAGCGTGATATCAAAGCGGCCCTGATCTGGTTTCAGTTCAGTCTGTAGCTTGGCAACCAGCGCTTCACGCCGTGCCAGCGCCTGCAAAGTCGGTAGCGGCCAGCTGCGCTGGTCATCCGATAACGGCAGGCGAAACCAGACAATTCCTTGCAGCTGCGGCAAGGATTGACTTTGCAGCCAGCGTAAAAAATCTGCTACGGCTTCAGGCCGGCTCAATAAGGCCCGGCGTTCGCCGCCAAGCGACAGCGGTGTTTCACTTTCGACTCGATTGCCGTCAGCGGTAGTAATGAGGGCCGAATGATAGGCTGGCAGTGCCAGAAACAGCGGGCAGGGCGTTGTTGCAGCGTTTTGTGTCCATTGTTTTGCCTTGTTGCTGTCAAATAAACCTTGTGCTGGTGATAGCACCGAGTGCAACTGCAAGGTCAGCTGGTCTGCGACCTGACACAGCGCCGGATAATCTTTTGATTGAAGCCAGTCCGGTAACGCGGTGATCTGTAGCGACACGGAGGTGGGCAGTTGCTGACGCAGTGTTAGTAACCACTGGCGGTAAGATGCTAATGCGGCACGGGCGGCGTCATAATCAATTTCGATGGCCGCAAGGTTAACTCCGGCTCGCTGCGCCGCGTCGACTTGTGGTTGCAGTTGCTGCCAGACCATTGCGGCGTCCGGCAGTTTCGACAGCTGACCATCCAGCCGCAGCACCAGCGTGACGGGGCGTTGATCCCGCGCCAATAAAGCCCAATCGGGCGCTGCGAAGGTCCAGCTTGGCCCATTGCGACTGACGTGAAATTGCAGGCTGAGCACCCGCAGCTGTGAGAAATCTGGTTGGCTTTGTCGCAGGGCCTGCGTATGAGCCGGCCGCCAGACGCGCTGCCAGATATAGACATGCTGGGCAAACGCCTGTGTCGGCGGGACCGAAGCGGGCGGAGTACAACCCGCTATCAGGCACGCCAGCAGCCATAGTGAACAACGTCGCCAGGCGAGTTGCTTCACAATGCCCGGTTAAATCCAGGCAAAAGCGTCGGCATACATATGGCCGCGCTCAGCGCCAGCGGCGAGGAAAGCGTCCCGTACCGCTTTGACCATCGGGAAAGGCCCGGCGATATAAATGTCGTAACCGGCCAGCGACGGGATATCTGCCAACAGCGCTTCATGCACCAGGCCGGTGCGGCCAGTCCAGTCACCGGTGGGTTCCTGTAATACGGTGATGAGATCAAGGCCAGGGCGCATTTCCTGTAACTCGGCCAGTTCCTGCTGGTAATACAGCGCCGATTCATTGCGCAGGCCCCAATACAACTTCACTGCGCGGCCATCCGGCTGTTGCGCTAAAGCTTTGGCAATGCTGCAGACATAAGAAAAGCCAGTCCCGCCGGCCAGCAATAACACCGGGCGCTGACTGGCCGGGCGCAAATAGGCTTCACCGAGGCCGACCTGAACGAGCACGGCCGCATTGTCCTGCAAATGAGTCAGCGCCTGACTGGCGTACGCGTCTGTGACATTGCCACCAATTTGCAGTTCGATATATTCATCGCCGGGTGCACTGGCAATTGAAAATGGTCTTTTATCGCTGTCCGACAAAAAAATCTGTAAGTATTGGCCCGGCAAATAATGCACCGGTTCCTGTGGTTTTAGCCGGACCCGGCGCACGCCAGCGGTTAAGGCTTCGATACTGACCACATCAGCCAGCACCTTATTGCTGGCGTTGAGGGAAAACTGTTCTGACATCGCTATTTTGTCTCTGTAGGCTCAGGGCCGGATAAATGGATGGTGCAGCACCAAATCACTGCCGGCAAAAGCCTGACAGCCGTATACAAATTTTTGTTCAACATCAGTGGAGCTGAGCGGTGACGGTTCGTCATAGCGCACTTCACCACTTTTTAACCGGCAGACGCAGGACGTGCAAACGCCCTGGCGGCAGCGATGCGGAAAATCGATACCGGCGCTTAGCGCGGCGTCCAACAGCGTCTCCGTCGGGCTGGCGGCAAAAGTGACGCCGGATGGCTCAATCCTCACTAAAAATCTATTGTCAGCCATTGGGGTGTCTGCCATCAGTATAAGCCCCGTGGTTGCACCGGTAATGGAATGCCCAGCGAATCCCACATTTCATCGACTTTTTGCTTCACATCTTCACGCATCACGATAGGCTCACCCCATTCGCGCGTGGTTTCGCCCGGCCATTTGTTAGTGGCATCCATACCCATTTTAGATCCAAGTCCCGACACCGGCGACGCGAAATCCAGATAATCAATCGGCGTGTTTTCAATCAGCGTGGTGTCACGCGCCGGGTCCATCCGCGTGGTGATGGCCCAGATCACATCCTGCCAGTCGCGGGCATTGATATCATCATCACAAACGATAACAAACTTGGTGTACATGAACTGACGTAAAAACGACCAGACGCCCATCATCACGCGTTTGGCATGGCCCGGGTACTGTTTTTTCATCGTGACGACAGCAAGACGGTAAGAACACCCTTCCGGCGGCAGGTAAAAATCAACGATCTCCGGGAATTGTTTTTGTAACAGCGGAATAAACACTTCATTCAGCGCCACACCTAAAATCGCCGGTTCATCCGGTGGCCGGCCGGTATAAGTGCTGTGATAAATCGGTTGTTCGCGGTGGGTGATATGCGTGACGGTAAACACCGGGAAGGAATCGATTTCGTTGTAATAACCGGTGTGGTCGCCATAAGGGCCTTCCGGCGCCATTTCACCCGGTTCCAGATAACCTTCCAGCACAAACTCAGCGCTGGCCGGCACCTGCAAATCGTTGCTGATACATTTCACCACTTCGGTGTTGTCGCCGCGCAGCAATCCGGCAAAAGCATATTCAGACAAAGAATCCGGCACCGGTGTTACGGCGCCTAAGATGGTCGCAGGATCGGCACCCAAGGCCACAGACACCGGAAAGCGCTGCCCCGGATGGGCTTTTTGCCATTCGAGGAAGTCCAGCGCGCCGCCGCGATGTGACAACCAGCGCATAATGACTTTGTTTTTGCCCAGCACCTGCTGACGGTAAATGCCGAGGTTCTGCCGCTCTTTGTGCGGGCCGCGGGTGACAGTTAAACCCCAGGTGATCAAAGGCGCAGCGTCGCCGGGCCAGCAGGTCATCACCGGTAAGCGGGTCAAATCGACGTCATCACCGCTTTTCACTACTTGCTGACAAGGCGCTTTACGCACTTCTTTCGGCGACATATTCAGCACCTGCTTAAAAATCGGCAGCTTGCTGAAGGCATCTTTTAAGCCCTTTGGCGGCTCGGGTTCTTTTAAAAACGCCAGTAATTTGCCAACTTCGCGCAGTGCTGACACTTCAGTCTGACCCATGCCAAGCGCGACGCGCTCCGGCGTGCCAAACAGATTCGCCAGCACCGGAATGTCGTAACCTTTGGGATTTTCGAATAACAGCGCAGGGCCACCGGCACGTAGCGTGCGGTCAGCGATTTCGGTCATCTCCAGTACAGGGTCGATTTCGGCGCTGACGCGATGCAACAGGCCTCGTTGTTCCAGTTGCGCGATGAAGTCTCGTAAGTCTTTGTATTTCATTCAGGACCTGCTGAAAAGGTGCCGGTAATGGACCGGCATTATACAGTGATGCCGGCGCCCGCCAAGGGCGCCTGCTGATTACTGTGTTGTGTTACGGGTCTTCAGCTGTTTTAGCGCAGTTTGAACGGAAAAGTTGTAGTGTTGCTGCGCCGGATTGTGCTTCAGGCTGAACCGGCGAAAATCAATGTGCCGCCACTGGCCCGCCCGTAGCAGCGGCTGATAATCTGACAGGTTTTGCCGGGTCAGGATATCCAGCTGTAACAAAGGCACATCGGGTAACGGCTGCGGCAAGGTGCCATGTACATGGTCATAAATCAGTACCAGCGCAAAGGCTGCCATAGTGAAATGGCCACCGGCAGATGCTTTCAGCCGGCCTTGCGCTATAGCTTTCTGTGCTTCCGGAATCCAGTCAAACCCGCCGACACAGTATTGTCTGGCTGCCGCCGGCCCGAGTGTGTCCAGCACCCCTAACGCCATCCAGTCCGACGCTGCCCAAATCAGCCGGCTGTCCGGATAACGTCGCAACAGCTGCCGGCTTTGTTCAGCGGCCAGCTGCCGGTCCCATTTGCCATTAACCAGCTGATGCACAGTGCCACCGCGCTGACGCATCGCGTGGAATACGCCTTCGGCGCGCCGATCGGTTTCATAGTTGATCATGCCGTTGATACCAATCAACTGGTCGGCGTCCGGGCAGGCTTGTTGTAAGGCCATGGTCAGTTGCTGGCTGGCCTGCACATTGTCGAAATACAGCTCGGCCAGCCAGTTCGGGTAGCGTTCGCCGGGCCGGCCAACTTTAGGGACTTCTTCTGGTTGCCACATATGTTCCAATGTGACAATTTTAACCGGATATTTTGCTAACAGTTCCATCAGCTGAACACCGGCGCCGGTATAGGGTTGCACTATGGCGTAGTCCGGTCGGTGTTGTTGCAGGTATTCGGTCAGTTTTTGCTGTTGCAGTATCCGGTTGGCATCGCCGTTGATAATGGTCAGGTCAAGTTCCAGTTGTTCCGCTGCGACACGGGCTGCCGCCTCAACCTGCATAAAAAACGGGTCAGAAATAAGCGATGGATTCACAAACAGGACGGCAGGGCGCGCTGTGGCAAAAAATGGCAGCAGGCAACAACAGAGCAACCAACGCATACAGAGGTTCCTGTTCAGGTCAGCAATAGTATTCAGTGTATGCTGAGCGCAGCAAGCCCGGCAAATTTGTTGCAGCAGCCGCTTTGAGGCAATTGTGCTGGTCAATTGGCCCGGCATTCCATTAAGATAAGCCATCCAGATGTCTGAAGGTGATGAGATGAGAGTTGCAACGCGGATTGTGCATGCCGGTCGTGCGCGCAAATGGGCCGGTTACAGTGTCAACGTGCCGGTAGTGCGGGCCTCGACTGTGGTGTTCGACAGCATGGCTGACATGAAACATGCGGTCAGACATCGGGGTGAGCAGGTGCCTTATTATGGCCGGCGCGGCACTCAAACCCATTTTGCTTTCAGCGACGCGGTCTGTGCCTTAGAAGGCGGTGCCGGTTGTGCTTTATACCCAAGCGGTGCTGCAGCAATCAGCGGTGCGTTATTGGCTTTTCTCAAAACCGGTGACCATCTGCTGATGGTTGATGCGGCCTACGAGCCCACCCGCGCTTTGTGCGATAAAGTGTTAAAACCGTTGGGGATTGAGACTACCTATTACGACCCTTTGATAGGTGCCGGCATTGCGGCGCTGATCCGGCCCAATACCCGGGTGATTTACCTGGAATCGCCTTGTTCGCTGACGATGGAAGTGCAGGATGTGCCGGCGATTTGCGCTGTGGCCAAAGCGCATAACATTGTTACTATCCTCGACAACACCTGGGCCTCGCCGATTTTATGTCAGCCTTTTGCCATGGGCGTGGACATCTCAATCCAGGCCGCGACTAAATACATTTGCGGCCATTCCGATGTCATGCTCGGTACGGCCAGCGCCAATGCCAGACACTGGCCGCAGCTGCGTGAACATAGTTATTTATTGGGCTACTGTGCCTCGGCCGATGATGTGTATCTGGCCGCGCGCGGTCTGCGCACATTAGGCGTGCGGCTGGCACAACATGAGCGCAATACACGACAGGTGGTTGAGTGGCTGGCGCAGCGGCCGGAAGTCGAAACTATCCTGCATCCCGCGCTGCCGCAGCATCCCGGCCATGCGCTGTTTAAGCGGGATTTTTCCGGCAGTAACGGCCTGTTTTCTTTTGTGCTGAAACAAGGTGATTTGGCGGCGGTCACGGCTTTTGTGGAAGGTATGCAGCATTTTAAAATGGGTTTTTCCTGGGGCGGCTATGAAAGCCTGGTGCTGGCTAATCTGGACGTGCAGGCCTTGCGCACTGTTACCAAATGGCCCTATCTGGGGCCGCTGATTCGGTTACATATTGGGCTGGAAGACCCGGCTGATTTAATTGCTGATTTGGCTGCAGCCTTCGAGCGGATGCAGGCTGTTCGGTAAGCTTCGCTGCGTGCTTAACCGTCAGCCGATAAATTGCGCTATAGTCAGTTTTTCAGGGCTGGATGGAAAGTACCGATGCGTTTGTGGTGGCTGCTATTTTGCTGTTGGTTCGTGCCCGGTGTGCTGGCTGCCGATTGTCCGGCCACGCTGCGCATGGCGTATAACGCCAGTTGGCGGCCTTATGTCGAAGTGACTGATGAGACAGTGCGAGGCCGGGATATCGAGCTGATCCGTCAGTTACTGTCTCAGGTTAACAGCCGCCTGCAATTGCAATATGTCCCGGAAAAGCGCGCAATGCAGATGCTGCAGCAAGGTCAGGTCGATTTATTGTTTGCCGCCTCTTTCACTCCGCAACGCGCTGAATTTGCTTGGTTTAGTGACGCTTACCGCAAAGAGTACAACGTGGTACTGGTGCATCGGCAAACGTTATCGTTGTATCCGGAATTACGCCAACGTGAAGCTTTTCTGGCTTTGGCGCAACGCAAATTCGTCGGCGCGTATAACCCGGCTGGTTTTTATGGCGACATTTTTGAACAGATTAAACAACAACCGATAGTGAAACAACGTAGCCTGGCGGTGTATGAACCCGAACGCCGGCTGGATTTGGTGGCTGAACGCAGAGCGGATTACACCATTGCGGACAGTGAGGCCGTGAAGCTGGATTTAGCGGGGCGTCAGGACGCTGCGATATTGGAGACCTTGCCGTTTTTCCTCAACGAAGCCGATATTCATCTGATGCTGAGTAAAGCCTCAGTGCCACAGCGCTGTGTTGTGGCACTGAATCAACAGCTTACTGCTCGTGGAAAAATGACTCCAGCGACTGTCCGGTCAGCTTTGGGATCCGGCTGAACACGTACCAAATCGCGGCCATCATGATGAGTGTGGACGGAATGGCGATCACCGGGTAACTCAAAGCAGTCATGTTGGCCAGTTCCTCGTTGTATGCCGGCGTGCCCGGTGGGCTGACCAACAGCCATTTGGCCAACAGATAATTCAGCACCGATGACAGAAAAAACGAGCCGGCAATAATGCGGGTCGCCTGGTCCAGTGTTTGTTCAAACTGCTGTTCAGTACCGTTACTGCTGAGTTTTTCTTTCAGCAACACCAGGTTTAGTAACTGCATATTTTCCAGAATGGTTTTGACCAGCGGAAAGCGGGTGCGGCCACTGATTAAAATCAACAAACCTATCAGACCCGGTACTGCGGCTTCTTTGATCGCAATATATTTCGGGTCCAGCTGCAACAGACTCATGCCGCCGGTCAACAAGACGCTGATAATGCCGACGATCGAGAAGAAGTTTAGTTTGCCGGATTGTTTCAGTTCCCACAGACCAAAGCCAATCGGGAAAGCCAATGCTGCCACGAGACCCCAGACCGGGCCCAGATAATCGTCTGTGCTGAGTTTGCTCAGGATCAGTACCGGGATGACAATATTAAACGCCAGATTGGCGAACAAATTGCCTGCAGTTTGCGGTTGTGGGGCGGTTTGGGAGTTTTGTGACATCGCATTCAAATCCGGAACTACTGTGATGGTTTGTTTTACCACAAAGCAGGCAAAACGCCCAGCGGCTGTCTGTAAAGCTGATCGCAGTTGACCGAATCTTTACCAGACCTTTACCCGAACCTGCTCAGTGAATTCTTCCATGAGGTCTACCATTAACCACACCTCACTTCAGATAACGGAGTAACGCTGATGTTGGTTGTCAGAACATTGCCAAAACGACTGGTGATTTGTGCGCTGTCGTTGCAGTTGTTATACCTGCCGCTCGGCGCAACAGCCGCGGGGCCCACAGTTGCAGCCGAAAAGTTAAGCGCTGCCGAAGCGTCCCGGTTGTTACAGCAGGCCAGTTTTGGTCCGACCCTCAGTGATATTCAGGCCGCCAGGCAATTCACGGCAGAGCAGTGGATAGAGTGGCAACTGAGCCTGCCGGCCACCACCCATGCCGACAAGATTGAGACATTGCCCGAACAAAAAACCCCAGTGCCGCTCAGCCGGCTCGAAACCTGGTGGCGCATTGCGCTGACCGCGCCAGACCAGCTGCGTCAACGGGTTGCATTTGCACTGTCAGAAATTCTGGTGGTGTCGGATCAAGGCAATGGCCTCAACAATAGAGTGATAGCGCTGGCGAATTATTACGATTTGTTGTTGGCGCACAGTTTTGGCAATTATCGTGATTTACTGCAGCAGGTGACGTTATCGCCAGTGATGGGCGTTTATCTGAGTCATTTGGGTAATCAGAAAGCCGATGCGGCAAACAACATCCGGCCTGATGAAAACTATGCGCGCGAACTGATGCAGTTATTTACCATTGGCCTGTATCAGCTCAATCCGGATGGCAGCAGAAAGCTCGATGCGGCGGACAATCCCATTCCAACCTATGACCAGCAGGCCATCGAAGGTTTTGCCCGGGTCTTTACCGGCTGGACCAGCGCCGGTACGACCAACTTTCTCAAGCCCAAGGCCGATTACCTGCGGCCCATGATCCCCTTTGCTGCTTATCATGAGCCGGGGGAGAAACGTCTGCTCAATGGCGTGGTGTTGCCAGCCGGTCAGACACCGCAACAAGATTTGCAACAAGCGCTGGATTTGTTGTTTGCACAGCCGAGCCTGCCGCCGTTTGTCAGCCAGCAGCTGATCCAAAAGCTGGTTACCAGCAATCCATCGCCCGCTTATGTGAGTCGGGTGACACAAGTGTTTATCGATAACGGCGAGGGCGTGCGCGGCGATTTAGCGGCCGTGGTCAAAGCAATTCTACTGGACGAAGAAGCCCGCAGCGGTTTTGCCGGCGTTGCTCGGCCATTCGGCAAAATCCGCGAGCCACTACTGAAAACAGCGCATAGCTGGCGCGTCACGCAATCCGCTTCGCCATCCGGCCATATTTATCTGCGCACGCTGGCCGACAGCCACAATCAGGCACCGCTGCAAAGCCCGTCGGTGTTTAATTTTTACCGGCCGGATTTCAGCCCTTCTGCCAGTTTGCAACAAGCCGGACTGGTGGCTCCTGAACTGCAGATGCTGACGGCATCGAATGCACTGAATATGCAAAATCATCTGTACAGTCAAACGGTGGGTAGTATCGAAGGTCTGGTCGCAAATCCAACCCAATATCAGATGCTGGCGCGGTTTCAGCCGTTTGCCGATGTGTTGCAGCAACAAGGTCTGAACGGGCTGTTAGAGCAATACGGTCTGCTGGCTTTTGGCGGCGCCATGCCGGCGGAATTACGGCTGATTTTAACCGATTTGGCCAGCGGCCTCGGCAATATCACACCGGCGCAAAAAGCGGCTTATCTGTGGTATTTCATTTTGATTTCACCGCAGTATGCGGTGCAGCAGTAAGGAGTTTGCCATGCGTCATCTGGAACGTCGTGACTGGTTAAAGCTGGCACTCAAAGGTAGTTTTGGCCTGGCCGCACTCAGTGGTTTGCAACTCGGGCTGTTACCGCGGGCACTGGCGGCCGGGCGTACAGTGCCACAAGGCTATAAAGCGTTGGTCTGTGTGTTTTTATATGGCGGCAATGATTCGCTGAATATGTTGTTGCCGTTGTCAGGCCAGAGTTTATTGGATTATCAGGCGGCACGGCAAAGTCTGGCCGTCGCCAATCCGATAGCACTGACACCACGCACAGCTATTGCTGATGGCCTGGGTTTGCACCCGGCGCTGGCCGCACTGGAGACGTTGTTTCAGAGTGGCGCTTTGGCGCTGGTGGGCGGCGTGGGGTCTTTGATTCAGCCAACAACTCTAGCCGAAGTACAGGCAGGCAAAGCGCTGCTGCCGAAGAATCTGTTTTCGCATAACGACCAGCAGGCAACCTGGATGCGTGGGCAGGACCCGCACAGTCCCGACAGCGGCTGGGGCGCACGTTTGTTGGAGCTGATGTACGATGTGCCGGATTTCAGCAGCTGTATCAGTTTGGCCGGGACTAACCTCTGGCAACGCGGGGCCGCACTCAGTCCATTTGGTTTGTCGGCCGCCGGCGTGCCGGAACTGACCGCGTTAAAGGGCAGCAGCAAAAGGGCAAGCATGCTGCGGGATATCCAAAGCCGGCTTTTCAGTTCACAGCAGCATCCGCTGGCCGATCAATTTGCCTTATCGCACAGTCAGGCGCAAAGCCGCAGCGCTATTGTAGCCACGGCGCTGACTCAGGCGCCGGCCTTGCAAACTGAGTTTAACAACGCCAATCCGCTGGCACTACAGCTGCAGATGGTGGCGAAAATGATCAGTGTGCAGTCTTTGCTCGGGGTTGGTCGCCAGGTGTTTTTTGTCGGTATTGGGGGTTTTGATACGCATGATGCGCAAAACTCGGTGCAACCGGCTTTGCTTGGCACAGTCGCTGAGGCGCTCAGCAGTTTTTATCAGGCGACTGTCGAGCTTGGTCTGTCGGAGCAAGTGACCAGCTTCACCATGTCGGATTTTGGCCGCACGCTGAGCTCAAACGGCGATGGCACCGACCACGGTTGGGCAGGCAATCAACTGGTGTTAGGCGGCGCCGTCAACGGTGGTGATTTGTATGGGCAGTTATTGCCGCAACGACTTGGTAGCCCGGTCGATATGGGCGCAGGCCGGTTGATCCCCGCGCTGTCGAACAGTCAATTGTTCGGTAGTCTGGCGCAATGGTTTGGGGCGGACCAGAATGCACTGCAACTGTTATTACCGGAGCTGAGCCATTTCGATGCGGGCGCCTTGTCGTTGTTCAAAATCTGACATGGAAATAATTTGTAAAGAATTAGCCGTTGCGAAAAACAGAGGGCTCAGGGAGACTCGCTACAATATTGAATAAAAGGAGTTCCCGATGAAAATGCTGATGACATTGACCGCAGTGCTGCTGAGTAGCCAGGTATTTGCCTCTGCACCGGAAGAAGTGGTGATCAAGGATTTCGAATACACGAATAAATACGAACTGGCGTTACGCCAAACCAAACACTCGGACAAAGGCAAAGCCTTTCCGGTGTTACTGGAATATGCCAAATACGGTGAAAAGTTAGCCCAATATATGGTTGGTACTTTTTATCTTTCGGGCATTGGTACAGAGGCTAATCCGACCGAAGGCCTGATTTGGATTGGCACCGCACTGGAACAGCGCACGGCTGAATGGCAACGGACTTATGACAACATCACGGCAAAATTACCGGATGATCAAAAAGCTATGCTGAATGATTTGGTTAAAAAACGCATCGAGCTTTATGGCGTGCAGGCGCAAAAAATGTCCTGCCGGAATGAAGCAGCCGTGATGGGGTCGAACAAACGCTACCATGTCTGCACCAAAATCCGTGATGGTGCGCAGCGCGTTACAGTTGTGAAATACCCTAATAGTTAATTTGATGATTTAAATCTTAAAAAGGCGCCATTGGCGCCTTTTTTTGTCCCTGCACACCAGCCTTTTCAGCCAATGTTTCATGCCCTTTCAGAGTTTGATCTCTGCGTATTGCAATCCTTGGTAACGAATAATTTTTAGTCAACAGCTTGCGTTTATACTGTACGGTGCATAGTATAAGGCTGTGTGTCACACAGTATGTGGTGCATAGTATCAGCACTACGAATTGCAGGAACTGACGATGAATGATGACAGGCTCGACAAACTCAGGCTTGAACTGCGCCGGGGCGTGTTAGTGCTGGCGGTGCTGGCATCCAGCCGGACGCCGCAATACGGCTATTCGTTGCGTAAGCAACTGAATGATAACGGTATTGACATTGATGAAGGCACTTTATATCCGCTGGTGCGCCGGCTGGCAGAGCAGGGGCTGCTGGACAGTCAGTGGCAAATGGCAGAAGGCCGCGAGCGCCGTTATTACCAGCTGTCTGCTACGGGGGCCGAAGTGTTAGCACAACTGAGTTCAGAGTGGCAGCAACTACACGGTAGCCTGGCAACTTTATTGGAGCAACAATGATGGAATTACTGGAACGTTATCTGGCTGCGGTTGCAGCAGAACTGCCCGCGGAGCAGCAACACGATATTATCCGCGAACTCAGAGCGAACCTGCTCGACCAGATTGAAGCACAGCAGCAAGGAGCCGCGCTGGATGAAGCTGCGCTCAGTCAGCTGCTGTTGCAGCAGGGCCATCCGGTAGACGTCGCGCAACGTTTTGCTCCCAGCGCGCCGCTGATTGCCAGTGAAGATATGCCGTTGTACAAAACTGTGCTTTGGCATGGTGCGGCACTGATGGCGGTGATCGCATTATTAAAAAGTCTGGGCGGGTTAGTGCTGGCGGACTCGATCAATCCGGTGCGACTGGTCCTGCAGTTAGGCTTCAGTTTTATCGACAATTTTGCCACGCTGTTATTGGTGGTGACCGCGGTGTTTTATGGCGCTGGCCAGGCCGGCTGGACTAAAGAGTGGCGGCAGCGCCAGTGGCATCCGGCCCGGTTGCCGCGTTACCCGCTGGCGCGGATGAAGTTGTCGGACAGTATCACCGACTTAACCAGCACCTTGTTTTTGTTGCTGTTGTTGTGGACCCCGCTTTGGTTGTCGGTTGAAGCTCAACAGCATTTACCGGTGAGATTGGCCGATGACATGGAGCACTGGCGTTATTTGCTGACTTGTTTCGCGGCCTTGTCTGCAGGATTCGCCTGTTACCGACTGACGCAGCTGAGCTGGCAGCGCTGGAGTAAATGGTGCTACATCCTTGATCATCTGGTATTTGCTGCGATTTTTGCTGCGATGGGCCTGCAGGACAATGTATTTACGCAGCCAGAACAAGTTACGGATGGTGCCAGATTCTTCTGGACTCATGCGGCTGGCAGCATCTCATACATTTTATTGGCGACCGCTGCAGTCTTACTATTGTTGGCTGCCAATGAATACCGCCAGCTGCGCCGGCTATAAAAAGTGACTTAGGCTGTGGCAATTGCCACAGCCTAAGTAAATGATTTTGTGATGATTGTTTTTTCAACAAGAACTCTGGCATTAAAGCGAAGCATTCTCAATTGCATGTATATGATTTGATTGATATTTTTTGAAATCTAAAACTCGACCCCCGCCGTAAATCCGACTACAATCCTCAACAATTTCCCTGTTTCACTACCAGTATTGGTAAAAAAGGAGCCCGGCGATGCAAGGTGATGCCGCTGTACTGAGTATCCTCAATGAGGTGCTGACGTCCGAACTGACGTCGATTAACCAATATTTCCTCCATGCCCGCATCTACAAAAATTGGGGCCTGCACGACCTGAATAATATCTGTTATAAAAAATCTATCCGCGATATGAAACAAGCCGACGAGCTGATTGAACGCATTCTGTTCCTCGAAGGTTTGCCCAACCTGCAGGCGCTTGGCCGTTTGCGTATCGGCGAAGACACCGCCGAAATGCTGCAATGCGATCTCGAATTTGAGCTGGAACAGCTGCCACTGCTGAAAAATGCCATCGCCTTGTGCGAGCAAAAGCAGGATTACGTTAGCCGCGAAATGCTGCAGGAAATTCTGGAACACGAAGAAGAACATATCGATTGGATCAATGCACAGCAGTATCAGATAAGTGTGATGGGCATTGAAAATTATCTGCAAAGCAAAGTCAGCGGGGAGTAAGCAGCATGCAAGGCAAACAAGCGATTATCGATGCACTGAACGTGCTGCTGGCCAATGAACTGAGTGCGATGGACCAGTATTTTATTCATTCCCGCATGTATCTGGACTGGGGCCTGCATAAGTTATACGAACGCATCGACCACGAAGTCACTGACGAAAAAGCCCATGCCTCAGCCATTATCGAGCGGATTTTATTCCTCGAAGGCACACCGGACATGAGCAAACGCGATGCACTGCAGATTGGTGTTGATGTGCCATCGATGCTGCAGAATGACCTGAACGTGGAATACAGCGTGGGCAAATTACTGAAGCAAACCATGGCGTTATGTGAGCAGCAGCAGGATTATGTCACGCGCGCTATGCTGCAAAAACTACTGGATGACACCGAAAACGATCATGCGCACTGGCTGGAACAGCAGTTGCGGCAGATCAAACTGTTTGGTTTACCGAATTACCTTCAATCACAAATCTAAGCATTGAAAGCGATTTAACCGCTGGCTTTGCCAGACAATAACAGGCAGGCAACGTTTCACAGGCCGGGGATTCCCGGCCTTTTTTTACTCACAAAAAGCGCTGCAGCGACAGGAAGACCGCAGTGCTGAAGATTTCCCTGAACAAACCTGCCTGTCCGGTGCATGCCATCGCACAGATTGTTGAAATTATCACCGCTTGCGCCTTGCCGGATACAGCGTTATACGCAAGCGCTTGAACTGTGCCGGCATTTTTGCCACACTGCTGCCGCTTTCCGAAAAAGCGGGCGTCGTATAATGGTAATACCCCAGCTTCCCAAGCTGGTGCCGTGGGTTCGATTCCCATCGCCCGCTCCACGCTTCACAAGCCTTGTTCTGTTTTCTGTTCCGTCGTTATAGTGCCTGTTCTTAATGCTGCCTTTTCTGATTTGCGGAGCTCCTGCTGATGACTGCATCCTGTTTCATTCCGACTTTTACTGCGGAGCAAATCAACGCTGCTGCGCAACAATTGATGCAAAGACGCTCGCAGGGCCAGTCTGGCGGGCTGTTAGCAGAACAACACCGGCCGTTGCTGCTGGCAGATGCGCTGGCGGTGCAGTTACAGGTTGCTCAGCAGTACAGCACAGTGATTGGCTGGAAATGTGGTGTGCCGTCGCAGGATGCCAATGGCCAGCTGAAAATTGTGCTGGGGCCTTTGTATCAGAATGAACTACAACAAGGTACCAGTTGTGCGCTTTGGCCTTCAGTGCGAGGACTGGCGCGGGTTGAACCTGAATACGCCTATCCGCTGATCGCCGATGTGGCGCCGGGCGAAAACAGCTTAAGTGACGACGAAGTGTTTGCCCTTTTCGGCACGCCGCATCTGGCGCTGGAGCTGATCCAAAGCCGTTTTCAGGCCGATGCCGGCGCACTGTATCCGGATCAGCTGGCGGATGGGTTGTTTAATCAGGGGCTTTGGCTTGGGCCTGTTTTACATGGGCCTGAGCTGTCCTGTTTCAGATTGACCCTGGGTCAGGCCGGCCAGAAGCCGGCCACACACGCCGCCCGGCACCCGAATGACAATCCACGGGCACCTTTACCCTGGCTGGTGAATTTTCTGCGTGCTCAAGGTGTGCCGTTAACCGCCGGTCAGGTCATCATCACCGGCTCGTTCGCAGGGGTACTGGAATTGCCGTTTGGCAACGACATTCGCTGGCAATTTGGCGAAGAGCCGGCGTTTCAACTGAGTTTTTGCCCGCGTTAACGCGTTGTCGCTGAACTAATTCATCCGACTCAGTCTTACTTTTCTCGCCGTTTCGGAGTGTATCGATGGATTTTTTACCGGCCACAGCCCTGACATTCAGCCCTTTACTGGCATTTGCGTTGTTATTGCTGGTTGGCGCCCTGGGTGGCTATTTGGCGCACCTGACACGCTGGCTCCCCAGTATCACCGGCTTTATGGCTGTGGGTTTTCTGATAGGGCCCAGTGGTCTGGGATTACTGGATAAGCACACGCTGGCGGATGCCCGGTTCCTGGTCGATATTGCGTTGGCGCTGATCCTGTACCGGCTTGGCACTTCACTGGATTTACGATTTATCCGTCAGCACAAGGCGCTGGTGCTGACGTCGCTGGCCGAAGCCAGTGTCACTTTTATCGCCTGTTTTGTTGTGTTGCATGGGCTGGATTTCAGCCCGGTGTTGTCAGCCCTGATCAGCGCCATTCTGATTTCTTCATCGCCGGCGGTGCTGTTGCACGTCGCCCACGAATCCGGAGCCAAAGGCCCGGTCACCGAAACCGCAAAAACTTTGGTGGCACTGAATAATTGCTGGTCTTTTCTGGTATTTGCCGCAGTCATTCCTGCTTTATTGCTGGATCAGCAGGCCGGATTAAGCCAGGTGATTCTGCAGCCGTTGTATTTATTGTTTGGCTCGGCTTGTCTGGGCGTCCTGATTGGCGTGCTGCTGCATTTTTTATGTGTGCGGACCCAAACCGCCGCGCAATACAAAATGGCACTGGTGATCGGTAGCCTGATGCTGACTTTAGCCATGGCGCAGCAGCTGCAGCTGTCGGCGCTGTTTGCGCCTTTGCTGGTGGGGATCACTGTGCGCAGTCTGGAACGCGGCCCCTTAGTGTCTGAACTGAATTTTGGTGCTGCTTTTGAGCTGTTTTTTATTGTGTTATTTGTCTTTGCCGGCGCCAAATTGCAGCTCAGTGCGCTGTGGCAGTTTGGTCTGGTGATTGTTTCACTGGTCGCTGTGCGTTCTGTTGCCAAAGTACTGATGGTTTGGCTGGCGGGAGCTGCACAGCGTCAAAGTGCAAGGGCCAGTGCCGGTACCGGTCTGTTGTTGGTGCCGATGGCTGGTTTGGCGATTGGTCTGGCGCAAACCAGCAGTGGCCTCAGTAACGAACATGCTGCAGTGATCAGCGCCGTGGTACTGGGCGCGGTCACTTTGTTTGAAACTATTGGTCCGCCGCTCGCAGCCTTTGCCTTCCGGTTTACCGGTGAAGCAGGGCGGGCACACCAAGATCAACTGCCCGCAGCGGCGAGCCTGAGTCAAGCGGACAGCTGGTCGGCACCGGGCCCGCTGGTACAAATGCGCTGGCGGGGCCATACATCAGGGAAAGCTGATATTCAAGCTGCTGATGTTCCTGCTATTATCACAGAACCTGATCTGACTGTCGGAGTTGGTCCTGATGCAGTTTCCTCCACAAATAAAACAACAAAGCTGTCACGACTGTTTAAGTGGCGCCGATCTGGGGTTTGAACTTCGAATGGCGTTTCAGCCGATTATCGAATGGACCAGCCAGTCGATTGTCGGCTACGAAGCTTTAGTTCGTGGTGCGCAGGGCGAAGGCGCGGCCGCTGTGCTGGCTAAAGTGACTGACCAGAATAAATACTATTTTGATCAGGCCTGCCGGGTCAAAGCCATTGAAACCGCCACCAGACTCGGCCTCAACAAGCTGCTCAGCATTAATTTTATGCCCAATGCGGTGTATAACCCGGAAACCTGCATCCGCGCGACGATCGAAGCCGCTGATTTATATGGTTTTGATATCCGTAACATCATGTTTGAAGTGACTGAAGGCGAGCAAATTCTCAGTCACAGCCATCTGCTGAAAATCTTTCAAAGTTATGCCGCGCGCGGTTTTATCACCGCCATCGACGACTTCGGCGCTGGGTTTGCCCATGAAGACTGGTTACATTCGCTCAAACCCCGGGTGCTGAAATTGGATATGGCGCTGATCCGGGATATTGATCAATCCGCTGAAAAACAACAAAGAATGCAGCAAATCCTCAGACAATGTGCGCTACTCGGCTGCAAAGTGCTGGCGGAAGGGGTTGAAACAGCCGCTGAGCTGGTTTATCTGGCAGCGCAGGGCATTGACTGGTTTCAGGGTTATTTCTTCGCCAGACCCCAGCTGGAGCAGCTGCAAAGCGAGGCTGAACTGAGCTGCTGGCAACAATAAACCAGCCCGCGCCCTTGGTTGATTTTTATCGAACATCTTTCCATAAAGCCATCTAAACACCTAAAAGTCTGTTTTGTTGCTGATTTTGTAATCTGTCAGTGTTGAGTACCAACAAAAATCGGGTTAGGGTGAGATGAAACTGCAGAAAAAAACGCCAAAGCGCGCTCTTAAGCGGCTGCGGGCAACAAGGCAGGCAATGCAACGAGGAGAGTGGGAAGATGTCGCAATATGCTGCCTTAAGAGCAAACGTCGGTTTGCTTGGCACACAATTAGGGGATACGGTCCGTAATCAGCTGGGGCCCGCGGTGTTAGAGCGGATTGAGCAGATCCGATCTCTGGCCAAACAGGCACGTTCCGGTACCGAACAACAAGATCAGCAGTTAAAACAAATTCTCGCTGGCCTGACCGATGACGAGATCCTGCCGGTCGCCCGTGCTTTTGCGCAGTTCCTCAATCTGGCTAACCTGGCCGAGCAACATCACACCATCAGTAAAGCCGGCGCTGCCTCTATTGAAAAACCTCAGCCGCTGCAGGAATTACTGACTTTATTACAAACCCAGCAAGTGGATGTCGAAAAAACTCGTCAGGCGGTAGCCGACTTATCCATCGAGCTGGTACTGACGGCGCACCCGACTGAAGTCACCCGCCGCACGCTGATTTATAAGCTGACGCAAATTGCAGATTGTCTGGCGCAGCGTGAGCAGGAATTATCCGGCCATCAGCTGGCGCGGCTCGATGCGCGCTTGAGCGATTTGATCACTCAGGCCTGGCATACCAATGAAATCCGTGAGCAGCGCCCGACGCCGGTCGATGAAGCCAAATCCGGTTTTGCCGTCATTGAAACCTCGTTGTGGCAGGCGATTCCGGAATTTATCCGCGAGCTGGACGAAGCTTTAACCCCGGTGCTGGGTCATGGTCTGGCGCTGGATGCCGCGCCTATCCGTTTCTCCAGCTGGATGGGCGGCGATCGTGATGGTAACCCTTTTGTCACCGCTAAGGTCACCCGTCAGGTGCTGTTGCTCAGTCGCTGGAAAGCGGCCGATTTATTTGCCCAGGATCTGGATGTGCTGGGCAACGAACTGTCGATGAATCTGGCCAATGCCGCATTGCAGGCGGCGGTGCCGGGCTCGACCGAGCCGTACCGCGATCTGCTAAAAACCTTACGTGGCAAGCTGCTGCACACCCGCGACTGGCTGACCGAAGCGCTGAAACACGACCGGCTGCAGCGGCCGGATGATTTACTCTGGCACAATCAGCAACTGTTAGAGCCGCTTCTGCTGTGTTACCACTCGCTGCGCGACTGCAAAATGGATGTGATCGCCAACGGCCTGCTGCTGGATACGATCCGCCGTGCTTATGCCTTTGGTCTGACACTGTTAAAACTCGATGTGCGGCAGGAATCCGGCCGTCACACTCAGGTATTCAGCGAATTCACCCAATATCTTGGCATTGGCGACTATGCGCATTGGGAAGAACCGGCACGCCAGGCGTTTTTACTCAATGAACTGGCCAGCAAACGACCGTTATTCCCGCGCAACTGGCAGCCAAGCGCTGAAGTGCGTGAGGTGCTGGACACCTGCGACATTATCGCGCGCCACGGCGCTGAAGCGTTATCGACGTATGTGATTTCGATGGCTGGCAAACCTTCCGATGTGCTGGCGGTGCAGCTGTTGCTGAAAGAAGCCGGTATCAGCTTCCCGATGCGCGTCGCGCCTTTATTTGAAACTCTGGCCGATTTAACCAACGCGCCGGAATGTATCAGCAAGTTGCTGGCGATTGACTGGTACCGCGGTTATATTCAGGGCAAACAGGAAGTGATGATCGGTTATTCCGATTCCGCCAAAGACGCTGGCGCTATCGCTGCTGCCTGGGCGCAATACAGCGCACAGGAGGCCTTAGTGGCGATTTGTGCCCAGGCCAAAGTACAGCTGACGTTGTTCCACGGCCGTGGCGGCACTATCGGCCGTGGCGGTGGTCCGGCGCACGCGGCGATTTTGTCGCAGCCACCGGGCAGTCTGGCCGGCGGCATGCGCGTGACTGAACAAGGCGAAATGATCCGCTTTAAGTTCGGTTTATCCAAATTGGCGCAGCGTTCATTGGCGCTGTATGCCTCGGCAGTGCTGGAAGGGGTGTTATTACCACCACCAGTGCCTAAAGCCGAATGGCGCGCGTTGATGGCACAGCTGGCGACGACCTCCTGTGATGCTTATCGTGCTGTAGTGCGGCATCACCCGGAATTTGTACCTTATTTCCGCGCGGCGACGCCGGAGCTGGAACTGGGTCAGTTACCGCTTGGGAGCCGGCCGCCGAAACGGAATCCAAATGGCGGTGTCGAGAGTTTGCGGGCTATTCCGTGGATCTTCGCCTGGTCACAAAACCGGCTGATGTTGCCGGCCTGGCTTGGGGCCGGTTCCGCGCTGGCCGAAGCCGTGGCGCAAGGCAAAACCGTATTACTGCATGAAATGCGGGCGCAGTGGCCGTTTTTTGCTACCCGCTTGTCGATGCTGGAAATGGTGTACCTCAAAGCCGACGCGCAAATCGCCGCTTACTACGACGAAAAACTGGTGCCTGAACATTTGCTGGGGCTCGGTGAGCAACTACGCAGCCAGCTATCGGCTGATACGGCGTTGTTGTTGCAGCTGATCGACCGACCGGATTTAATGGCCAATGAAGCCTGGATCCGCGAGTCGATTATGCTCAGAAACACCTATGTCGACCCACTGCATATTCTGCAGGTGGAATTATTAAAACGGGTCCGCCATGCGCCGGAAACTGTCAATGACAACATCAAACGTGCGCTGATGGTGACCATCGCAGGTATCGCCGCCGGGATGCGCAACTCGGGTTAATCGCATCTCAAAAGACAAAACCCGTGTTTGCTGCTGCAAACGCGGGTTTTTTGTTTTTTCAACCGCACCATTGATCGCGCGGTCGGGTTCGGCGTATTGAGAGAACATTCTGCAGTCACGTTTTGGAAGAGGTCTATGTCAATGCTGACCCTGTTTTATGATGGCTTTTGCCCCCTGTGCGTCCGCGAAATGGTGCAGCTGCGTCAGCTGGACCCAGCGGGGCAAGCACTGACATTGGTCGACATTCAACAGACAGATATGCCGGCGCTGTATCCGCAAATTGACGCGGCCGAAGCCGGGCGGATTTTGTTGTCGCTGACCGCCGATGGCCGGATTTTACGTGGGTTGGATTCAACGCATGCCGCCTGGTCTGCAGTAGGCAAAGGCCACAGAACAGCGTTTTTACGCTGGCCTGTTATTCGCTGGTTTGCCGACAAACTCTATCTGTGGTTTGCCGCCAACCGTTACCGGGTGTCGTATTGGCTGACCGGTCAGTCGCGCTGCGACAGCGGCAGCTGCAGCCGCCGCTAAAGCGCCATCGTCAGTTATTCAGTGGCAACTGTCTGGTCTTTCGGCTGCTGCATACGTTCTCTGAAATCCTGTAATCCTTGTTGGATCAGGCTGTAAGTCTCGTCGATATCGTCTGCCACTTTGCCTTCGAGTTTTTTCAGCCCAGTCAGAATGTCACGCGCATCAGCGAAACCCTGATCAATGCCTTTGCCAATTTCCTGCATAAATTGCTCTAAGCCGTCTTCGTCATTCAATTCAGGGTTTTGCTCGCGAAATGCCTGATAAAAATTGGTGGCAAAACCGACGATGCGATCGGCAGTGGCCTGCGGAGAGGTGTCTTCGTTGTTGTAGGTTTTCGTCAGGCCGGCTTCGGCGGTGGCCCCGGTACTGTTGTCTGCGCTGCTGTCTTCACTTTGTGGCGCTTGTGCTGTGAGGCGTTTTTCCACCGCGTCGCTGATGGCGCGATACAACAGGTTCATCGCTTTATTGTCAGATTGCAGGCTCAGTGACAGCTGATTATCCAGAATGGTCTGATTCAGCTGACGCCGGTTTTCGGCGGATAGTTCGCTGGCGCTGGGTTTCGTGGTTTGGTTGTTGATGGAGGTTGTGTTGGATTCAGTTGGACTGTTGGCCTGATAACGGCTGGCGGCGCTATTGACGGTCGGTTGGATACTCATGGTGGTAGTTCCCTGCATGGCTTAGACAGACTATAGCTGCGTTATCGGCAGGAAATTGCCGCAACTTGAGCAAAAAATTGCCGGTGTCGTGAATTACCGTCGCTGGGCCGGTATGTACCGGCCCGTAGCGTCAACAACCGGGTTAGAAGCCGGTTTCAAACTGGGCTGTAGCCGACACCGATTCATAAGTCCCGTTGGTGTAGAGCACGATAGCGCTGACCACATGTTCCTGATATGGCGAGATTTTAAAGTTACAGGTTGTAGAAGTGGCTGAACAGTTCTGACCGCCTTGCCAGATCACCTGTGCCACCGGTGCGGCCAGATTCTGGATGCGGAAATAAGCGGTGACCGGGTTGTAGTTCATGCTGTAGTTCATGCCAAAACAATAACCACCCCAGCCACTATTTTGCGTCGTGCCGACGCGGCATTCCATATCGGCAGCCTGTGCTGAACCTGTTGCCATAGCACCAAGTAATAGTGCCGCGCTCAGTAATGATTTTTTCATGATATTGTCCCTTGGATTGTTGTGACACATAGCTGTTTTTTCAGCGCCGGAGCGTCCGGTCAGTCCAACGCTAACCTGCTATCCGGCGATAAAACATGTCTGTGTCGCAAAAATCACAACAATATCTGAACTTTATCAAGGCGCTGTCAAAGCGCCTCAGAACGGGCAAGGCGGATATTGGCGGATGCCTGCCGAAGCCGCCTGTCGCAAAATGCGCTGCGTCGCGATTGGGACTGTCAGCGCTGGCAGATCGGGCAAAGCCTCTGCCGGCTGGCCACTGATCACCTGATATAAAATGTATGCCGTCAGCAAAGCGCCGGCCGGCGCGGCGTGATTGCCGTCGTCACTGTGTAGCGGTAAATCTGGCCATTGTTGCAATACCTGATCCCAAACCGGACCGATCGGCGCAACACAGGCAGCTTGTTCGGCGGCGATTTGCTGATGCAGCAGAAAAATCCGCATGCCTTCTTCGTGGTTCCCCGCGCGTGGATGTTCCGGAAAAAGTACCGGCGTGACGCCACGGGCTTTCGCCAGCGCTATCCAGCTTTTGGCCCCGGCTGTTGAATAGTTGTAGAGCCCGGTTGTTGAGTATTTCTGTGCTTGCAGAATCAGATGAGTCCAGCTGCCGGATTCCAGCAAAGGCCGGCTGACCTGGTCGTCTAACCGCTCATCCAGATATGCGGCACCACCGGCGCGCAGCGTGCCGACCGTTTTGCCGGTGCCCTGTTGCAACAGCAGCTGTAAAGTGCCGGGCAGGTTATGGCTGCCACTATGGCTATTACCAAACAGCAGAATTTGCTGCGGATCCAGCTTGCGATTGTCCGGCACCTGCAGATTGGCCCCCAACACCGGGTCTTGCACCGGCGGGTTATTGGCGACTGGAGGAGAGCTGACGGCAGGTGCTGTGTTGGTTTGCTGGCCGCCACAAGCCAGTAAAAATAGCGAAATCAGCCAGATAAACCGCCAGTGGTACAAGCGCATCGCGTCAGTCCTGCGAAAAGGGAGTGATGACTGAGCCTAAAGGCTGGCGCTAACACTGTGCGACCAATGGTGACCAGCGGGTGTGATTTGGGGTGGTGCTGCAGGTTCCCTGTTTCAACAGCCATCGCTGCATAATTTTGTATCTAATTCGTTATATATTTTTAAACAATTGCTTTGCAGATGTTTGTGGTTGCTGCCAAAATCGGTTTCTTCCGGTACCGCTGCCGATTTAACCATATGAATGATAAGGATATTGATGCGTATATTATTGGTTGTACAAAGCTTGATTATCGCCGGGTTGATTTTCTATATCTTCAGTTTGCAACAACAGCTGGAAAGGCTGCAGGCGGTCACCATCTTGCCGCGGACCAGTCAACCTCAACCAGTGCCGGCAACTGAAGTGACTCAGACTGTGGTGGCCCAGGCGCTCCCTCCCACCAGCGGCGATGACGATGCTGAGGCGGCACCGTCCAATCTGCCGGCAGCAAAGACGCTGGGCGCGACTGAACAACCGGTGACCGCGGTGGCCGAGGCTGTAGCGACGACGCAGGTTTCCACCGACCCGGCAACGGATTTTGGCGATCAGCAGACAGATTTTAGCTGGGCACCGGAATTCAGCAGTCAGCTCAGCGGGATGTTTCAGCAGTCGGAGTTATTACAAAACCTCAAGGTCAAAGACATCGAGTGCCGGCATTCGTTGTGCCGTGTGCAGATTTACCAGGAAGATCAGGATGCATTGCATCTTGGTGTTGCTATTGGCAGTGCGCTGGAAGTGTCGGGCTTCGCCGACCACGCCTATCAATTTGCCACGCAGAGTGAAAATGGCATTTTTACGGTTTATGTTGGTCGCGACAGAAACAGTATCCAGTTGCAATAAAAAATGGCGCTGATTGCAGCTCCTCTTTTCACCTTCATCTCAGCACCTGTTCAGGAGCAGATCTTGATAACTTCCACGCCAATCCCTGTGGATGAGTGCTGAAGATTTGGGTGAGCCGGTTTAATGACTATCCAAAATACCCAACTGCAAAGCTTTGCGGATTAACTGGGCGCTGTTATTGACGCCGAGTTTACGCATCAGATTTTCGCGGTGTTTGTCGGTGGTTTTTGGCGACAAACTCAGTTGCTCGGCGATTTGTGCATTGCTGAAGCCTTCACAGACCAACCGCATGATCTGGAATTCACGGGGCGTGAGTTCCAGCTGAACAGTCCCAAGTAACAATTGCACCGAGGCGCTGATATAGGGTTCGCCACACATAACTGCAGCAATCGCCTCACGTAATTCTGCAGCATCGCCATTTTTCTGCAGCACCGCATCTGCGCCTGCTTGTGCTACTTGCTGTAACAATTGCGCAGACTGACTGCCGGTTAAGACGATGATTTTCATCGCGGGCCAGCGCTGTTTCAGATACTGGATTTCGGCCCCGGTATCCCCGCCTGGCATATGATAGTCCAGCAACAGCAGTGCAGGTTCTGTTGCCTTTACCGTCGATCTCAGCTCTGTTAGGCTGCTCAGTTCAGCCACCAGCTGAATGTCGGAATAGGTCAATAATAATAATTTCAGACCGTCACGGAATATTTGATGGTCGTCAGCCAGCAACAAGCGGATTGGCGCGTTTTGTGGAACTTCATTCATGCCCTGGTACCTGTGGTTATGCTGTCTGTTGAGTCTGAGCGGGTCGTTACGTGCCGAATGCCTTTGGCACGCCGCCAGCGAAAAAACACCACTTAGTGCCTGCACTGCAGCGATTCCGGTGCCTGAGCCGTTACAGCAAACACTGGCTGAGGCAACGGGGCGCTCTGAACTCATTAGTTTGCAGGTGCAGTTCGCCAGTCGGACGGTATTATCCCTTGGCGTGCCGGATGTGCAGCGCCTGCGTTTATATCAATGGCAACAGGGCCAATGGCGGCTGATTTTCAGTCAGGACCCCGGCCAGCCATTCGGATCCCGGATATTAGCGACGCCACGCTTGGCGGTACCGCTTGATCTCAACAGCGGCGAACATCAGTTTTACCTGAATTATTATATTCACGCCAATGGCCGATTGCAGCCGGTGTTATATGACTTGGACGCCTGGGCGCGGGCCCAGCTTTGGCAACAACTGTTTAGCGGTATTTTACTCGGGGTGATGCTGACGATGTTGATGTTGGCGCTGCTCTATCGCAGTGTCAGTGATCAGGCGGCTTATTGGGCCTATGGGTTACTGGTGCTGGGGCATGTGGCGATGTTGCCACAAATCGAAGGCTATTATTTTCAGTTGCTGTGGCCTGATATGCCCGAGTTAAATCGCTTGTTGCCTTTGCTGTTAGCCAGCCTGGTGATTGGCAGTCATGCGTTATTTGCCTTTGTGTTTTTTCGCTTGCCACAACGTTATCCGAAACTGACGCTGGCACACCGTCTGATCATCATCATGATTGGGCTGAATTTGCTGGTCGGTAGCGGGTTACCGGCAGTCAGTGCTATTCACTACGATGAGTTATTGCTACTGGTGCTGATTGCCTTCGCTTACGGCGTATTGGCCGTGTTAACGGCCGTCCGCACTCACCGGGACCAGCTGGCGGGTGCAACTTTGTATTTATTGGGCACCGTCAGCCTGATGGTTTGCACCATGTTGCTGATGGGGCTTGGCGTATTGGGCCTGAACCCTTTTCCTTTTATCGATTTTTTTCACTATCCGAAAATCGGCTTTTTGCTGGAAACCTTATTTTTCAGCGCGGCACTGATCAGCAAAATGTGGCAATTCCGCCAGCAGCAGACAGAGCAGCGTCTGCATCGGCTGGCCGAAGCTGCCCAGCTGGCGCAGGCCGAACAGGAGCGGCGGTTTGCCGAGGCTCGCGCCGCTGACAGTTCGCTGCGACTGGCTGCCGCCAGTCACGATATTTCCCAGCCGCTGGCGTCGTTGCGGTTTGCCATCGATGTGCTGAAGCAACAACAGGCGCAGCAACCCTTGGCTGAACATATAGACCGGACCATTCAATACGCCCAGACTCTGCTCAATGACATCATGCAGGAATGTAAGCAGAGCCATCAGCCCGGTGAGGCGGTGCAATTAGGCGCTCTGTTTCAATTGCTGGCGGCCGAATTCCGCCCGCTGGCCGAACAAAAAGGCTTGCAGCTGCGTGTGGTGCCCAGTCAGCTGACCCTGGATACCTCTTTTGTGGTGTTAAGCCGCATTCTGCATAATCTGCTGGCCAATGCCATCCGTTACAGCCATAGCGGAACTGTGTTGCTTGGTGTCAGGCGACGGCGACAGGCGTTTGAGATCCAGGTACTCGACCGTGGGCCTGGTTTGTTACCGGAGCAAGTACAGCGGCTGCAGCAGGCTTTTGTGCAGGGTGACAATGCCCGAAGCGGCAGTGGCGTGGGTCTGGGTTTGTACATAGTTCAGACTTTGTGCGCCCAGCTTGGTTATCGCTTGCAGGTCCATTCAATGCTGCGTCGCGGCAGTTGCTTCAGTATCTGGATCCCCAAGCCTGCGAATAAGGAATTTTCCTGATACCCCGGCTTCGGCCAAATCTCTAAGCTGCGCCTCATTCAACAACGATGGCTGAATGAGGTTCTGATGCAATTAGTTCAACTGTGGCGCTGCCTGATGGCTGCCGCCGATTATCGCCGACACTGGCGGACATTAACCGGCCAGCCCAAGCTCGATGTAGTGTTTATCTGCAATGTGCGGGACGAAGCCGAACGCGCGTTGTTTTATAAACCGGGCGCGACGCCGCGCTGTCAGGAAAATGGACCGCGTTTGTATATCAATGGTGTGGCGGGCCAAATCCGTGGCATCAACTTTACTGCGGCGGAAATGTACAGTCGCGAAGGGCGTAAAGTCGCCAAACTGGCTTTTATCGATGCAGTGCGCTGGGCTGAAGCGCAGGGCGCGAAAGTCATTTTACTGGCTGCATCAACCAAGCGTTTATTTGGCCGCGATGGGATGGAGCTGAAGCAAGTATTCCCTCAGCTGATATTCACAATCGGCGATAACGGCACCGCGCAGCTGCTGTGCGCCGACGTCGATCGGGCTATCGCCCACATGGCACAGGTTCAGCCTCGCATTCTGGTAATTGGGCCTTATGGCATTTTGGGATCTGCGGTCTGTCAGCATTTACAGCAACAAGGCCGGCAGATCTTAGGTTTTGGTGGTAACGAAAGTTATTTAACTGAGTTTGCTAAAAACACCGGGATCGACGTTGTCTATGACCTGCGGGACGCCGGTGCTGTGGATATCGTGGTGGCCTGTACGCATAGCGACAATGCGCGTCTGACTGCGGAGCATATCGCGTTGCTGCGCAAAGCCAACCAAAAACTGGTGGTGGTGGATGTCGCAGAACCGGCCAATCTGGACCGTCAGGTATATCACACCGTGCAACATCAGGTGATCCGGCAGGATGCCGGCAACGCCTGGTCCGCGGATTTACGTTATGTGTTGGGCAGTCTGACGTCAAATCAGCTAATGCTGGCGCAAGGCACGGTATTTGGCTGTTTTGCCGAAGCACTGGCGCTGTATCACACAGTCTATCGCGAGCACAACCCAACAGCACTAAGCCGCGACTGGTTTGATGTGAATACGTTTAACCAGACGCTGGTCGCCGAAGCTTTCCATTCATTGCGTATTGGTTTGCCAAAACCACATTGTTTTGGCAAACCGCTTGATGCATGGACTGTGTTGCAGAATGCGCAGCCATTGGTTGGGGAGCAACGCTGATGCGGTTGCTGTCAATCACCAGCCCTCGGCTGGTGCTGGGCTGCTGGGGGCTATTGCTGCTGATTTTCGGCTGGTTAAACCTCCATGTA
Organism: uncultured Chromatiaceae bacterium; assembly: GCA_946482325.1. Next base: position 54,423 of record CAMLRA010000009.1, read on the forward strand.
GTACCTGGCGGTATCGTCAGCGGCGCTATTTTGCAGACCAACAACCCATACGTGCAGGCTCAGCAACAAGTTGCAGCAGTGCCGGGCCTTGCGACCGGCGATACGCTGGGTCTGGTGCTGGCATTGTCGGACGGCCTGACCCCTACAGCGATTGAGCAAATCCGTCAGATCAGCGATGCAATGGCCGCGTTGTTGCCGCAGGCGGCTGTGTTGAGCCTGACCCATAACTTAAACCGCTATCAAGCTGACGAACAGAGTCTGAGCAGTGAGCCTTATGTGCCGGCAGACCTTGCCGCACTGAACCTTACGCAGTTGAAAAGCTGGCTGCAGCAAAATCCGCTGGCGCATGGCACTTTATTGGGCGGCGCGCAGCCGGATCAGACGGACTACCAATACGCGCAAATCCTGTTGCAACTACCGGCGGGTTTTTCCGAACAGCAGCTGATCGACACTGTTGCGGAATATCTCGAACAGCGGCGTATTCACCCGTTGGAATGGTTGCTGTGGAAATCTGACATTCACCCTGCAGCGGAGTTTGCCAACGTCAGCCTGAGTGGATGGGCGGCTGGGCGCGGCCTGATGCATTACGCATTAATTTCCGACGTGCTGTGGTACTGCACGCTGGGGCTTTGCCTTGCCACGCTGGCAGCCTGGCTGGCACTGGGCAGCTGGCGGCAAGCGCTCTGTAGCAGCGCCGTGATCCTGCTGTCTTTTATTTTGGTGCGCGGCAGCATCCCATTGTTGGAAGCTCTCGGGCTGTTAATTGGAGAAGGCAGTCAGGCGGAGCCGGTGCGGGAGCGGGTGTATTTTCTGCTGGTATTGAGCAGCCTGATTGTGTCGGGAATTTCGTTAAATACCAGAGCACTCGAAGCCTTTAACAGTGCCTGGCGGCATGCCAAAGCGCAAGACCTGAGGGTTGATGCCAGTTTGTGCTGGCAGGCGCTGCAGCCGCAGTTGCCGCGTTTTAACCTGGTGCTCGGCATCGCGGCGCTGAATTTTCTCAGTCTCAGTCAAATTGGCATTCGTGGTGTGCTGGAAGTCGGTTTGTTGTCAGCGTTGGGGTTGGGCTATCAGCGCGTGCTGGTCAGTACTCTATTGCCGGCACTACAACTGGCCACAGTGGCTTTGCCTGGCTCGGGCCGGACGCAACAGGCCATTCAGTACACCATGGCCGGGATCACTGCTGCTTCTGTGCGCTTCTGGCTGGCGCGCAGCCCGCAGCAAGCGCTGCGGCAGGTGCTATGGGGTGTCCTGTTGCTGTTATTACTGGTCAGCACGCTGGTGGCGCACGATGTGCTGGCTCCTCAGGCGCAGCAGCTGATTCAGGTCCGGGAAAAACCGATCGATTATCTGCCCGACACTATCGTCGACCGGGCCCGGCAGCAGTTGAATCAGCCCGCCGCCGGCGGAGTTGCTCAAGGGCTACCGGGCGGCGTTCATCAACCCGAACTCGGCCCTCCTCGGCCCGAAATTCGGGTTCAAGAAGTACGGCAAGTGCGGGGCGGAGTTGGGCGAGTTGCTGCCGCACACCGGGGCCATCGCCGACGACCT
>CAMLRA010000010.1 GCA_946482325.1 uncultured Chromatiaceae bacterium
AATAACCGGATCTATGAACTGCAAAAGAACCGTAATCCTTTCATCGATAACCCGCAATGGGTGAAAGCGATTTACGGCCCGGCCTGTGGCCTGTAACTGACATAGCATCCCGCCGGTATCTGGCAACAGGCCGGCGGTTTGCTTTGCAACAAACCCACTGTTTCCGCAACAAAATGTAACGGCAGGCTTGTGTTCTGCGGTGTTTTTGGCAGCCTTACTGGCCAATCTCATGCAATTGCAGTGGAGTCTGAAGTGGCAGAACATCAAAGAAAAATGACGCCTGAAATGGTCATGGCGGTCTCTGCGTTGCTGGTATCACTGGTGACAGCGGCGGCCACTATTCATTCGGCGTATACCAGCCGGTCCTACGCCCGGGCGTCGTTGTGGCCCAATCTAGGTGCGGGTGTCAGCTTTAACGACACCGGTTTTCGTTTTTTATTGATGAACCGTGGTACTGGGCCTGCCATGATCCAAAGTATGCGGGTTGAATATGACGGTAAACCGATGCAGAACTGGCAGCAATTGCTGAATCAGTTTGATCCGAAATTCCGCGGAAGTTGGGGGTCATCTTTTGTCAGCCGGGTGACTTTACCGACTAATCAAATGTTGGACGCGCTGACGGTTCATGACAAAACGCTGGCACGCCAGATGTTTGATGGCAGTGACAAATTGAAGGTCGAGATTTGTTATTGTTCTGTTTATGATGAATGTTGGATCACCTCTGACATTGAGCAGCAAAATCAGCCAGTTGCACAATGCCCGGATCGGCAGGAGTGGAATTTCACTAACTAACCCAGCCTCTGATGTTGCCGGAAGCTGATGTGCGAATAACTGACTAATCCAGCCGTAGCGGGAGTGGAACTCTTGCTTGCTTTTACGGGCGCACTGGCATGTAATGGCGCCGTTTTTAAAGCTTTCATCCGAAGGAACACGCATGCAAAAGGTTGTCAGAGATATTGGTTTATTTGTGGTTGCGCCCCTGGTGATTTTAGGCGGCCTGACAGCCTGGATGTTTGCCGCCACCAAACCAGCCTGCAGCAATGGCATCGTCAAACAACTGGCCACGCCGGATGATCAATATACCGCCGTGGTGTTTGTGCGCAGCTGTAACAATGCGCCGGGATTTAGCAGCAATATTTCTGTGCTGGTTAAGGATGGTATTCTGGCCGACGGCCCGGGCAACTTGTTTATCAGCGAAGGCCATCCGCAGCAGCTTGGCCTGGATGTGCAGTGGCAAGCTGTGGGTGACAAAGGTCTGCAGCTTCAGGTCAGCAGCAAATTCAGAGGCGCGATATTGCAGGCCGATCCGGTCTGGTCGGCCAACCCGAATATCACCGCCAGTTATCAGTTTGGTGCAGCGCAAAGCAGCGGGCAGTAAAGGGCCGCTGCTCTGCCGCACGGTAAAATTCGCGCAGTGAACCTGGTCTTTTATTCAATCAATACCGACACTGGCTCAAACTGATACAAGGTGACAGCGCTGGTGACTTTGGCGGGGTCAAAGGCTTCGCCTTGTTCTTCGGCGCGATGTTTCAGGTAGGTTTTGCTTTGTTCCAGCGTCATGGCTTTGGCTTTCAGTGAACCATAGGCATAAGCGGTTTTGCCTTTGGCACTGACCGGAAACTCCATGTCACCGTCTTTGACTTTGAGGCGGAAAGTCGGCTCAGCGGCACCAGTCGCAAACTGCATCCAACAGCCTTTTTTCTCACAGACTGCGTCAATTTTGCCTTGTACGGTAAAAGGCTGCTGCAGATAACTATCGGGTTTAGCCAGTACCTGTGCCACTGTCACCGCGGCGGATTTGCTGAAATCAAAGGCCGGGCCAAAACTCTGGCTGGCGTCAGCGATTGAGCTGGTTAGCAGCGCAAAGGTCAAAGCGATGGTTTTTTTCATCGGGAACATCCTGTGTTGAAAAAAACCATCCTCTTTGCTTTGTATCCGGTTGTCAATGTACCAATGTACGGCACGTAGTGCCCAGCGAGCTGCGCTTACCGCTACCTACGAGGTCACTGGCAGCGCAGGAAGCCGGAGGGGCGGTAAACAAAGCGCCACCGACCGGATTGGGTTCCTCACACCACCGGCACTTGTGCCAGGCGTTTGCGGAAAAACACCATATAAAGCGCCGGTACGAATAACAGCGTCAACACAGTGCCGACACCAACGCCGCCGATCAGTACAAAGGCCATTGGGCCCCAGAAGGTATCCAGCGTCAGCGGCACAAAGGCCAGCATCGCGGCCAGCGCGGTTAACAGCACCGGGCGGGCGCGGTGAATCGTGGCTTCTACCACAGCATCGCGCGCAGCCCAACCGTCGTTCAGATTGTCACTGACCTGCTGGGTTAAAATCAGCGTGTTGCGCATCAAAATCCCGGCAAGGCCAATCAGGCCTAATAAGGCGACAAAACCAAACGGCTGGCGGAATACCAGCAGCGCCAGCGTCGCGCCGATCAGGCCCAGCGGCGCCGTCGCCAGCACCATCCACATACCGGTGAAAGAGCGCATCTGCAGCATGATAAAAATCAGCATCAGCGCCACCATCAGTGGCATCAGTTTCTGGATAGAGGCATTGGCTTTACCTGATTCCTCGACTGAACCGGCCTGCATAATGCGATAACCCGGTGGCAACTGCGCCTGAATGTCTGCCAGCTCAGCCCAAATACGGTTCGACACATCATTCGGCTGGGCGCCTTGTACGTCGGCCACCACGGCCAGATAGGTCTGGCGGTTGTAGCGTTTTAACAGCGGCTCCTCATATTGCACGCGGATCTCACCAAGCTGGCGGATCGAGACGGCTTTACCACCCGGCGTTTTTAATTCGATGGCGTCGGGTTGCAGCACTTGTGCCCGGTCTAAACGCGCTGTGACATCCACAGTACGGATATCTTCCCGCAGCTGCGTGATATTGGCGCCGCTGAACTGGAATTGCAGTTGCTGCGCGACATCTGAAGCGGTCAGGCCATAGGCCAGCAGGCGCGCGGTATCGAGTTTCAGCGCCAGCACCGGCATCCGTTCTTCCCATTCCAGATGCGCGCCAACGGTATTCGGATTAGCGACCATTTTGTCTCGCACCAGATAAGCGATACGGCGCAGCTCCAGTGGATCTTTACCCATGACACGGAAACTGACCGGCCAGGGCACCGGTGGGCCAAACAACAACCGGGTCACCCGCACCCGTGCGGCGCTGAATTCACCGGCGGCAATATGCTCATTCAGCAGCTGGATCAGCCGGTCACGGCCTTCGGCGTCTTTGGCGACAATTAAAATCTTGGCAAAGGACGGGTCCGGTTGTTCCGGGTTGGCCGAGATAAAAAAGCGTGGCGCGCCGGCGCCGACAAAAGACGACAGCGAACGTACATCCTGATTGTCTTTCAGCAACTGCTCAATTTTGAGCGCCACAGCGTCGGTATTGGCGATGGCGCTGCCATGCGGCATATACACACTGACCAACACTTCCGGGCGGTCGGAACTGGGGAAAAACTGCTTCTGTACGCCTTTGGCCATGCCGAGCAGCGCCAGCACAAAGGCCAGCAACACAATGCCAATGACGGTTTTTTTGTGGCCGATACACCACAGCACCAAAGCGCGCAGTTTGCTGTAGAACGGGCTTTGGTAAGGGTCATGCGCATGGGCTTTGACATCCGGCAGCAATTTCACGCCAAGGTAGGGCGTAAAAGTCACAGCGACGACCCAGGAGACTATCAGCGCAAAACCCACCACCCAGAAAATATTGCCGGTGTATTCGCCGACGCCGGATTTGGCAAAACCAATAGGCACAAAACCGGCGATAGTCACCAGGGTGCCAAACAACATTGGCGCGGCGGTAGCAGACCAGGCGTAACCAGCGGCACGCACCCGTTCCACGCCTTGTTCCATTTTCACCATCATCATCTCGATGGCGATAATAGCGTCGTCAACGAGCAAACCTAGCGAGATAATCAGCGCGCCGAGCGTGATGCGGTCGAGGTTAATGTCGGCCATTTTCATCAGCAAAAAAGTGATGCCAAGAGTTAGCGGAATGGCGATACCCACGACTAAACCAGCGCGCAGGCCAATGGCCAGCACGCTGACAGCCATCACCACCAGGACCGCGACTAAGAACTTAATCTCAAATAGGTTCACCGCTTTAGCGATGGCTTCGGCTTGATTGGTTAATTGATGTAATTCCATGCCAAGTGGCAGCTGCGCCTGAATTTCGCTGAGTTTTTGTTGCAGCGCTTTACCAAGCACCAGGCCGTTTTCGCCTTGTTGCATCACCACACCAACCAAAATGGCATCATCGCCGCCGGTGCGCGCCAATAACCGCGCTGGTTCTTCATAACCACGTTGCACAGTGGCAATTTCCGACAGGCGAATGAGCTTACCGTTGACGCGGACCGGCAGTTGTTGCAGCTCGCTGAAGCTGTCGGTGCGGGCATCGAGCCTAAACTGCAGCGCCTGGCCTTGTGTCTCCAGCTGGCCGGCCGGCAACATCCGGCTGGCGGCAGTGATTTGTTGTTGCAGATCCAGCAGGCTGATGCCCAGCGCTGCCAGTTTGTTCTGGTCAAAATCGATAAAAACCCGCTCCGGCCGGTCAGCAACGATCACCGCTTTGAGCACGCCAGGCACCATACTGAGCTCATCGCGCAGCTGTTCGGCCTGACGGCTTAAATCACGAAACGGCAGGCCGGGCGCGGTTAACGACAACAAACTGAAGTAGACGTCAGAAAAGTTGTCGTTGACCAGCGGGCCTATGGCGCCGGCCGGCATATTGGCCGCTTCTTCCTGCATCCGTTTGCGGATTTGGTAAAACAGGTCAGGCACCATGGCCGACGGCGTGTAGTCTTTAAATTCAATGGTTAGATTGACTGCGCCCGGGCGCACCTGGCTGTCAATTTTATGGATATTCCGTACTTCCTGAATGCGTTTTTCTAAACGGTCGGCCAGCTGTGACTGTACTTCTTCGGCGGTGGCACCGGGCCAATAGGCCGACACCACTAAAGCGCGGATGGTAAAAGACGGGTCTTCGGCGCGGCCAAGCGACAAAAACGCCCAGGTGCCACCGATAAAGGCCAGCAGAATAAAAAATAAAGTGATAGCGCGCTCGCGCACCGCCAGCACGGACAGGTTAAAACTCATGGCTGCAGCTCCCGCACTGCCATACCTGGTTCCAGCAGATGGGTGCCGAGCGTGATAATACGGCTGTCAGCGGCAAGCTCAGTGCGCACTGTGGCCGATTGCGCATTCAGCGACACCACGTGAACTGCGTGCGGCTGGGCTTTGCCGTCTGTGACTGTCCACAGCTGAGGCTGCTGGCCGCGTTCGTCCAGCGCCGCTAACGGCACCAGCACTTGCTGCTCTTGTGCCGGCAGTTGAAGCTGCACGGCCAACACCCGGCCTAAGGCCAGTTCGGCTGGTTGGACATCCAGACTGTAGCGCGCCTGCCGGGTCAGGCTGGCGCTGTCCGCGCTGCCAGCGGCACTGCGCAGCTTTAATTGCAGGGGCTGACCAGCAAAATCAGCAGTGCCGCTTTGTGGCGGCTGAATATGCTCTGGCAGCTGCACTTCAATTTCACTTTGCTGGGCAGTCGCTAAAGCGCCGAGGCGCTGGCCTGCCGCCACCACCTGGCCGGGTTCACCGCTGACATCGGTGATCACACCGTCGCTGCCGGCGGTGAGATTGGCGTAGGTCAGACCGTGTTCGGCTTGTTGTAACTGCGCATTGGCGCGGTCCAGATTGGCTTTGGCTTCATTGAAGCGCAGTTCAACCTGATCTTTGGCCTGTTCGCTGACAAAACGTTGTTTAATGAGCTGCTCAGTGCGGTGTTTTTCCGCCTGTACTGTTTGCAGACTGGCGCGGGCTGCGGCTTGTGCCGCTTTGGCGACCCGCACGGATTCAGCTAAATCTTTTGGATCGAGCCGGTACAACAGCTGGCCTTGTTTCACTGCCTGACCGGCTTCGACCAGCCGCTCAGCGATACGGCCGCTGACCTGAAAGGCCACCGGTACTTCGTTACGGGCACGCACCACGCCGGTCAGGGTTAAGCTGGACTGCGTCAATGGCTGGATCGCGGCCGTCATCACCACCCGTGGTGCCGGGGCTGAATTCTGTGCGGCAGGGTCGGAACAAGCGGCCAGCCACAAGGGCAGTGAGACGAGTGCAAGCAGTGGAAAAGGACGTAACATGGCCACCTCGGGTAGAGTCTGGTATTATTAAACGGCTTCGTTCAGAAATGTATTATTGAACGGATGCGTTCAATAAACAAGAGTAAAATGATGACCACCAACTCCGGCCCAGCCACATCTTCGTTTCCAGGCGCTGCTTCCAGCGGCCGGCCTGTTGATCGCAATAAGGATATAGCCATTTTGCAGGCGGCGCGGCATATCCTGTTATTTGAAGGTGCCAGTGCGCTGACGATGGAAGCGGTGGCCAGTAAAGCCGGGGTGTCTAAAGCGACTTTGTACTCGCGTTTTGGAAACCGCAATCTGCTGATTGAAGCGGTGTTGCGCGCCCAGTCCGATTTTTTTGTCGAAAGTTTTAGTGCGTCAGTGCAAAACGCTGCTCAGACTTTTGCCGCGCTGGAAGCCTTTAGCCTGCGGCTGTTGCAGTATTTATTTAGTGAAGATCATCTGTGTCTGATGAAAACTTTACAAGGGCATCAGGATATTCCGGCTGACCTTCGTGAGCGCATGTATGAACTGGGGCCAGTCGCCACTTGCATTCAGGTCGAAGCCTGGCTGGCGCAGGTGCACCAGCTTGGGCTGATTCATTGTCCGCAACCGGATTTCAGTGCAGAACTGTTATACGGCATGCTGGTGGGTATGGACATGCTGCGGACATTGTTTCAACAGCCACCCAAGCGCCAACCGGCGGATGTTCCCGGCCATGTCCATGCTGTGGTGACGCTGTTTTTACAGCTGCATCAATGTCAGGTCTGAATGGAACCTGCCGGCATTTCGGCAAATAAAGAGCTGTATTCGACGGGTTTGCTGAAATAATAACCCTGCATATAGTGGATATTGAGCTTGCTCAGCACCTCGACCTGCGCTGCGGTTTCTACGCCTTCCGCGACTATTTCCCAGCCCATGGATTGCGACATCGAAGCAATAGCCCGTAACACCGGCATACCGCCATCCCCGATTTTGTCGATAAATGCTTTGTCGATTTTAACTTTATTGACCTGCAGTTCATTGATCACCGACAACGATGAGTAGCCGGTGCCGAAGTCATCGATCGCAATGGCGATGCCCGCGTCCCTTAGCTGGTTGGTTTTGTCGATGAGGATTTTTTTATCAACAGTAAACACAGATTCGGTGATTTCAATCTGCAGCAAACTGGCTGGGATTTGATGTTTGTCCAGCAGCGCCAGCAGGTCGGGCACAAATTCATGTTGTTGAAATTGCAGTGCCGACACGTTCACCGCCAATTGGAATGGCTGATGACGCTGTAAGCTGTCGCTGATCGTCAAACACGCCTGTTCCAACACCCAATAACCAATCGGATTGATCAGGCCACTTTGTTCGGCCAGCGGAATAAATTCGTCCGGTGCTACCGGCGTACCGTCGAGGGTCCAGCGTAACAATACTTCGTAATAATTCTGCTGCGTTGCGTGGAGCTGAATAATCGGCTGATACACCAGCCGCAACTCCTGATGACTGATGGCTTGTTCGAGCCGGGTGCGCAGCATTGATTTGCGCCGGTATTTACCCGCGATTTGGCCGTCATAAACGGTAAATCCCTGCTTGCCGGCTTTTTCGATATTGCCGTACAGCGCAAGGTCTGCCAGGTTAATCAACTGGGAGATATCCTGCCCGTGGTCCGGATACAAAGATACGCCGATATTGGCTGATAACTTCAGCGCATTTTCCTGCAAGCGGAAAGGCTGGGAGATACTCTGTTGAACTTGATCAACAAAGTCATACAGTGCCTCGTCTACGATCGGGATACCAATCAAAAATTCGTCGCCGCCCCAGCGGCAACAAATCGCGGGTTCATGGGTAAGTAGCCGTAATCGCTCAGCGATTTCACGTAAATACTGGTCGCCGACTTCGTGACCCAGCCCATCGTTGATGCTTTTTAAACCGACTAAATCAATCATTACCAGTGCCAGCTTTAACTGATTGCGCCGACTGACTTCGGTGAGCTCTGCAGCAATTTCAATAAAACGCCGGCGGTTATAGAGGCCCGTTAAAGATTCAATCTCGGATAAATACGACAGTTCTTTGGTGCGCATCAACACTTCAGTTTCCAGATTTGCCAGCAGATGTTCATGTTCACGTCGCAAGCGGATCGATTCCAGCGTAAACAGGTAACTGTTGCGGGCGGAGAAACTCAGTAAGCCAGCGAAAATGATGCCGAGATAGCCAAAAATCACCTGCTCGCCGCCTTGCCACAAAAACCACAGGCCAAAGGGCAGCAAACACAACATGATATAACTGATAATCAGGGTTTTATTCGATGACAGTGCATTGGTGACACCTGCGGCTATCGCAGCCAGTGTGGCGAGTATGATAAGCAATTGTTCGGAGTCGCTGCCAATGCCAAACCACAGGCTAAACAAACTCCATAACAGCGCGGTGGCGATGGCAAGCATGGCAAAACGGCGGAAAATCTGCGGCTGATATTTTTCTCTTTTGGTTTTTAAGCTGTTCCAGCAGCGTAAATCGTAACCGCGCCAGCCCAATAACCCGGTCATCAACAACCACCAGATGCCAATTGCCGTATTCTGACTGTACTGAAACAACAATAAACAGGACGCTGTGGCCGCCACACCAGTGCCGATCAATCCGGTTTTCAGGTTGTTGTAGAGCACGTCCAGGGTACCCTGCAACGATAAATCCTGATTTGGCATAGTGATCACAACTCCGGGCGGCATGTTGCACTAAAATACAGCAATATCAGTGCAGTTTCTGTGCGATTTCTTTTGATCGCAATGGAATAATCTCTGGTCTTACCAGAATTGTGAAGCGTTTGCACTGCGATGGCTAAAACGATTCAGCATGGCGACGCTGAGCAGCCTGAATGGGATGCAGATCGCGCGGTGGCGCGGCTAATTGGTCGCAAAGATGGGGCGGGGTGTTTTGGCTTCGCCGGCCCCTGTCAGGAGCCGGCGTGAAGCTGCAGCAATCAGCAGGTCGTTTGTGCTTTTTGGTGTTGCTCGTGCCTGTGCTGTTCGCGTTTGTGCTGCTCGCGTTTGTCGAGTGCACCGGACCAGCGGGTCAGAGCCAGCGCCACCAGCACAATCAGGCCGCCAATCCAGCCGGTATCGGTCAGGGCCTGATGCGTAACAACCAGCCCGCCAAGCCAGGCGCCAAGCGCAATACCAACATTAAACGCGGCGATATTTAAGCCTGCAGCCACATCGACCGCCTGTGGACGGTATTTTTCGGCCAGCTGCACGACATACAGCTGCAGCCCAGGCACATTCCCAAAAGCAAAAGCACCCCAGAGTAACACGGTCAGCACCACCAGCAGCGGATGCGGAGCAGTCAGGCTAAACAGTGCCAGCACCAGTGCCAGCGCAGTAAAAATCAGGCTGAGTGCTTTGACCGGGCCATGCCGATCGGCCAGTTTGCCGCCCCAGATATTGCCGGTTGCAACCGACACGCCATACACCAGCATAATGAGGCCGACAGCGCCGGGATCAAAACCGCTGACTTGTTGCAGGATAGGGGCAAGGTAGGTAAAGGCAACAAAAGTGCCGCCATAACCTACAGCAGTCATCGCAAACACCAGCAACAAACGCGGTTCGGTCAGCACTTTTAACTGCTGCAACAAAGAAGCCGGTTGACCTTGTTTCAATTGACGCGGTACTAACAGCAGGCTGCCAAGCAGGGCGAGCAAACCCAGCACTGCCACGGCGAGAAAAGTCATACGCCAGCCAAAATACTGGCCAATCCAGGTGCCGAGTGGCACGCCCGTCACCAACGCCACGGTCAGACCGCTGAACATCAGCGCAATAGCACGGCCTTCTTTGTCTTTACTGACCAGGCTGGTGGCGATGGTCGAGCCGATAGAGAAAAACACCCCATGGGCAAGACCGGTTAATACCCGCGCTGTCACCAGCGAGCCATAACCCGGCGCTAAATACGCCAGCAGATTACCGGCAATAAAGAGTGCCATCAACGCCAGCAACAGCGGTTTTCGTGGCCAGCGCCCGGTCAGTGCGGTCAGCAGCGGCGCACCGATGGCAACGCCCAGCGCGTACAAACTGACCAGCAGGCCAGCCGAAGGTAAAGACACCCCCAGATCCAAAGCGATGGTGGGCACCAGTCCGACAATGACAAATTCGGTGGTGCCGATAGCAAAGGCGCTTAACGTCAGCGCCCATAACGCCAGTGGCATAACAATTCTCCTGTATGGTTCCTGTATGGATTGCCCGGAGATTGTCGCAAGCGCTACTATTGTGAAAAATAGTATCAATCACAAATGACTTTCTCAAAAATGGCAATAATCTCACAAACAGAACAACTGGAAATGCTGCTGGCAGTGTATGACACCGGCAGTTTTTCGGCGGCGGCCAAAGCGCTGGACTGTCAGGTGGCCAAAGTGTCGCGGGCGGTGCAGGCGCTGGAACAGCAGCTGGGCAGCAGTTTGTTCAGCCGCACAACAAGGAGGGTGGTGCCGACCGAAGAGGGTCATAGGTTTGTGGCCCTGGTGCGGCCTGGTCTGGCGCTACTGGCAGCGGCGGAAGCACAACTGCGATTTGCCGACACGCCGGCGGGCCGGCTGCGGGTGGATGCAGCAAGCCCCTTTATGTTGCACCAGCTGGTGCCGCTACTCGGTGAGTTTCGCGTCTTGTATCCGCAAATAGAGCTGCAGCTGATGAGCAGCGAAAACATGATTGATTTGATAGAAAAAAGAACCGATGTGGCGATTCGTATCGGTGCGCTGACCGATTCGAATCTGCATGCCCGGCTGCTTGGGCGCAGCACACTGCATCTGGTGGCCAGCCCACAATATCTGGCGCGACGGGGTCTGCCGCAGCACATAGCGGATTTACCGGCGCACGCCTTGTTGGGTTTTGCAGATAACGCCCGGCTGAATCAATGGCCTTTGCACAGCGGGGAGCTGCAAATAACGCCCAGCATCAGCGCCAGTTCCGGCGAAACGCTGCGCCAGCTTTGTCTGGCCGGGCACGGTATTGCCTTGTTGTCACAGTTTATGATTGCCAAAGATTTGCAAAGTGGTGCTTTGCAGCAAGTGCTGCCAGGCGCAGTGCAAAGCCCGCACCCGCGTGAACAGGTGCATGCGGTGTATTATCAGCAGCAGGCAGTGGCACCGCGCATTCGCTGTTTGATAGATTTCCTGCAGAGCCGGTTGCAGCTGTAGATCACGGCTTCAGTCGCCGATTTTCGCCGGGATCAGCTGAGGTGCTATTGGTATCAGCCAACATTGGTCATCTGCACTGCGTTTACCCCGCATCAACTGGCTGACCACTTTGTCGGTCACCGCTATTCCTTGTGCCGCCATAGTGGCGAAATCAGTCTGGCTATTGTTGGCAAAGCCTTTGCGGGTGCGGTGAATATCAAAACGCCGCGATAGTTTCTGGCCAAATAGCTGCTCGACCTGATCAGCGCCCAGCATCAGGCCATACAGCCCGCCCCAGGTTGCGGCCGGATTGTCGGAATCCCAGCCGGCCAGCACGGCGATTTTCAGCGTGTCCTGCATATCGCCGGCGCCATAAAAATAACTGAGCAGGCTGGCGGCGAAGTTAATCCCGGCGGCAAAACAGCCGTTGCAATACAGCTGTTTAGTGCTGATCTCATAGCCGTCCCGCTGCTCCAGCTGGTAACGCCGGTACAAAGCGTCGCGGGCCGATTCCCATGGTACGCCGGCCTGAAACTGCGCCAGCACAAAGTCGTACATTTTGGCCGGATATTGATTGGCCGGCAGCGTCTGGCGCGCCTGTGCGGCGATGTTGAGCAGTGCCTGCCGTAGTTTGGTGTGATCCTGCACCACATCAGCGCTCAGTAGTGCGGCACGGGCATGGAGTTCAACATAAAACTGGGCAATATCAGCGGCTTCACCAGCTGCTGTGGTACGAATGGGTAAATACGCCAGCTGCTGGGCGATATCAGGCCGGCCCGGCGCCAAAGCACCAAAGAGTTCAGTGGTGAGCTGAGCGTCAATCATGTCGTAATGTGGGTTTTGCGGCGGCATACCTGTGAAAGGCGGAATGAGGCCTTGCTGCATTAAATCAAAGGCTTGCTGATTGGACACCCAAAGGAAATTCTCCGGTTTGCCGTCTTTGGTGTGATGCGGCGTATTATCGTCGCTATAAATATAAGCCAGCCAGCCGGCGCGGATCTGTGCGCCGGTCAGCTGCGGATTTGGGCTTTGCAGCATCAGTTGCAGGTAGATGTATTCAATGTCGCTGTCATCGTCCGAGCCCCAGACCTGCGCGGGGCTACGCAGCACCCAGTTGATAGTCGGCGACAAATCGCTGGGTACGCCTTGGCCCCAAATGCTCGGTTCATCGGCTTTGCCCCAGTCAGCGCGGGTATAGAAACGCCCGGCCGGGCCGGCGCCGCCGATCTTATCCATTTCGGTGACCAGTCCGGTCCAGTTTGCAATACTAAGCCCCAGCCAGAAGCCGGCCAGTTTTTCCTGATAGGCGGATCTTGATACAGCAAATTCAGTGGCCGTTGCCGCAGTGCAGCTGACTGGTCGTGTTGCAGCACCAACCAGTGGTGTTGACAACAAGCAGCTCAACAAGCCTAAGCAGGACGTGTAGCGGAGCAGGCTTGAAAGTAAAACAGGCATAAAAAATCCATTTAGAAAGCGCTTTCATTCATCCTGCAGTGTTGGCTATAAACTGTCAATCGGCAGCGTCTGCTGCACCAGAAAGTTCAGTTGGCCGGCACTTTCCGTCGTGGACTCCTGCTACACTGGCGCCACTTCGCTTAAGGACTGCTCTTGATGCTGCAAATCACTGCCACTATTGCTATTGATGACACCGAAATCGATTGGCAAGCCATCCGCGCCAGTGGGCCGGGCGGGCAGCACGTTAACAAAACATCCACAGCCATCCAGCTGATGTTTGATATTCAGCAGTCGTCGCTGCCAGAGCATTACAAAACCGCATTACTGCAAAAATCCGATCATCGCATTACGGCATCCGGCAAAATTATCATCAAATGCCAGCAAAGCCGCAGCCAGGAAATGAACCGCGAAACAGCGCTGCAGCAGCTGATTGCGCTGATCAAATCCGCTGGCTTTGTTCCGAAAAAACGTCATGCCACGAAGCCGACTTATGGCAGCCAGCAACGCCGGCTCGACAGCAAAAAGCAGCGCAGCGGCACCAAAAGCCTGCGCCAGAAAAAGCCGGGTCTGGATTAAGCTGCTGCGACCAACGCCCATGTGGCGCTGATCACTGCACTGGTATTGCCGCACAGATTTCGGCATGCTGCCGGCATCAATAAATATCCGGTATTTCCCGATGATTTCTGCTGCAAATTGCTTGTCGCGCCCTGTTTTGCCGGCAAAACGCCTGCTCATGCTGAGCCTCGCCTGTGCCTTCGGCAGCTTGCTCAGCAGTTGCAGCAACCCGACTGCAGGCAGCGCACCGCAGGCCGATTTACGCATTCACAATATTCAGCTGGTGGATGTTGAAGCCGGGCAACTGCGCCAGGGCCAGACGGTGCTGATTTCAGCAGACCGGATTGTGGCGATTGTGCCGGAAGCAGAAGCGGCGCGGTGGCAAAGCAAGGCGGAGCTCAACGGGCAGGGCCAGTATCTGACGCCGGCGCTGTGGGATATGCATGTGCATTTTGAAGGGCGGGATTTGATTGCCGACAACGCTTTGTTGTTGCCGGTCTATCTGGCCTATGGCATCACCGCGGTGCGCGAAGCGGCCAGTAATCTGGCGCCGACAGTGCTGCGCTGGCGCAGTGAAGTGGCCAGCGGGCAGCGGCTGGGCCCACGGATCTTCACCGCCGGGCAGAAATTTGAAGGGATCAATTCGCTATGGGATGGTGACCTCGAAATTGGCAATCAACAGCAGATGTTGGCCGGCATGGATTTGCTGCAGTCGCAACAAGTTGATTTTATTAAGATCACAGAAAACACCTTGGCGCCAGATTTGTATCTGGCGACCATCCGTGAAGCCCGCAAACGCGGTTTGCTGGTGTCCAGCCATGTGCCTTACGGCACGGCCATTGACGAGCTGGCGCAGGCCGGCCTTAGCAGTATTGAACACGCGTCATATTTATTACGGCTTGGTTTTGCTAATGAAGCTGCAATCGCAGCGCAGGTGCGAAGTGGCGCGCTGACCAATCAACAAGCGGCAGCGCTGTACCGTCAGGGTTTTGATCAGGCCAGCGCTGATGCCGGCTATCGACGCTTGGCAGCAGCCGGCGTTGCTGTAACGCCGACGTTAATTGGCGGCCAGCAGTTGGCGCATTTGCATGACACCGACCACAGCCATGATGCGTTTTTGCAGTATCTGAGCACCGATTTTACCGCTAATTACCAGTGGCGTATTGAACGGATGGCTGGTGAAACGCCGGCGCAGCAACAGGAACGCAAAGACAAAGAACAACTGATCGCCGCCCAGTTACCGCGCCTGCAACAGGCCGGTGTATTACTGCTGGCGGGAAGTGATTCGGCGGCGCTGAATACTTATGTCTATCCGGCCGAGGCGCTGCACGCCGAACTGCAGTTATGGCAACAGGCCGGTATGCAAAGTGCGGATATCTTGCGGGCAGCCACCATTCATGGCGCACGTTTTATGCAGCAGTCAGCTGATTATGGTTCTGTGGCGACCGGCAAAAAAGCCGATTTGTTACTGTTAAAACGGAACCCGTTGCTCGACATCAGCGCCACCCGTCAGCTGCAAACGCTGGTGTATCAGGGCAAAGTTTATGAGCGTAAAGCGCTGGACCAGCTGTTGCAGCAAGCCGCCGCACAGAAGCAGCAGTTGGACCGGCAGCCGGATTAACTGCCGGAGTTAGTCGTTGCGTACCGTCGCGGGTTGGCGCTGAGGCTGGCCGCGGTCTGCGTGGCGTAGCTCCTGACCGCGTTGTGCTAATAATTGCAGCCGGCCATTTCCTTGCCACAGCACCAGCAGCTTATCCAATTCCTTGATTAGCGCAGCGTCGCGGCTGCCCAGCCGAAATTCTGTGACTTTAAACAGGTCAAATTCACGCAGTTCGCTGCGCGTCCTGCCAAGCCCGGTTAATACGTTCTCCAGCGTTTTTTCATTCATCACCAGTAGTTGAGTGCGGCCTTTGAGCAGCATCAGCACGGCCTGCGTATGGTCGGTCAGCTCGCGGTATTCCGGCGACCTCGCTGTGACTGCGGCATAGATGGGGCCGAGCACCCCAGTGGCATTTTGGAACGCGGTCAGCCGATAGTTGGCGAGGTCTGTAACAGATTGCAGCGGACCACGAAAATCAGCCAGCGCAAAGGCTTTATTGTAGACCCGGCTATAGGGCGAAGTCAGATAGACGCCGGAAAGACCAGGTTGCTGTTGGCGCACCGCCAGATCCAGCTCACCGGCCATCAGCATCTGCCTCAGCCTGGCGTGCGGGACTTTAATGATTTGGTGAGGCAGCTGCAGCGTTTGCAGCAGCTCGTTGACCAGCAACTGTTCATAACCGTTTTGTGCGGTTGGATTTTTAAAGACTTGATCAGACACACCAAGCCCAACCCGCAGCGGTGTTGCTGCATGGGGCATGGCGCAAAAGAATAAGGCCAGCAGCCACATCCGTTGTTGCATCCGCGCCTCCGTGGCCATCGCTATCAATATTGTGGTTCAGTGTAGCAGATGGAGGAACAAATATCGGGAAGTCGCGTCTGGTTGCACTTTATATGTTTCTGGCATTGCTGAGATGATTTGCAATTTGGCTACATTCAGGTAACGTGTATCCTTTTTCACTACAGCCGCTGATACACAGGTCATTGAGCCACAATGAGTGAGGGCGGGCAGGGAGCAACTTATGCGGTATCAACTAATTTTTACCCTCAGTTTATGTGCGGGCCTCAGTGGTTGTGGTGGCGGAGGCGGGGACAGCCCGGCACCAGTCACACCGGAAGTACCGCAGTATCTGGTTTCCACCCAAGCGGGTCAGGGGGGCACACTGAGTCCTATTAGTTCGATGGTTCGTCAGGGGGGGACTACGACTTTTACACTGAATCCTAACACAGGCTATGACATTGAAAGCGCCAATGGTTGTGAGGGGAAACTCAATGGTAACGTCTATAGCACCGGCCCTGTGAATGCAGCTTGCACTATAACTGCCAGCTTTAAGAAACAAAGCCTGCTGATCACTGCAAAAGCAGGAACAGGTGGCAGCATTACGCCGGCTGAACAACGTGTTTTATATGGCGAGAAACTTCAGTTTGAGCTAGTGCCAAAGGATGGCTTTGATATCACCACGGCAACAGGCTGTGGTGGTAAATTGCAAGGTTCGATCTTCATCACGGCGCCTATCACGACAACCTGTACTGTGGAAGCGACGTTTCACTCTAACACTGCAGTGGTGTTTCCGGATGCAGGTCTGGATAAGGTCGTACGACAAGCACTTGGATTGTCTCCAAGCGATTCGATTAGCAAAGCCCGATTGGTTCAACTGACAAATCTGGAGATCCCTTACGGCCAGATCGCAGACCTGCAGGGATTACAGCATGCAACAGGGCTGAAGCGGCTTTTTGTGTCTAACAATCAGATCACAGACCTTACTCCGTTAGCTAACCTGACCAATTTAGAGGATTTTTCAAGTTACTCTAATCCGATCGTTAACCTCCAGCCGCTCGCAGCGCTGAAAAAACTAAAAACGCTTCGGCTGATAGATGTGCCCGCGACAGATCTGAAGCCGCTACAAGGACTGCAGCTGACTGATATTGGGTTAAGTAGTTCGTCTCCATACGATTTATCACCGTTGGCCGGCATGCCGCTGCGACGATTTTACTTCTGGCACAATGCAACAGCCGATTTAAGCCCATTGGCCAATGCACCACTTGAATATGTCGATTTGTACAATAGTAAAGTGAAAGATCTGTCAGGCCTGAAGAATCTGACGGGACTGATGAGTCTGACCCTAACTGGTTCAGACGTCACGGACCTTAGCCCGTTGCGCCAGGCAAGTCGGCTAGGTGCTTTGAATTTGCTCAACAGTAAAGTGAACAACCTTGATGTGCTGAGTGAACTGAATTTCGCACCAAGGGCGGCATTGTATATATCAGGGTGTATTGATCAGAGTGGTTTCTCGCGACACCTGGAACAATTAAAAGCTGTGCAAGCTAAGCATGCATTAAATTTGTGGATTAATACGGATAAGCGCTATGACTGTACCGACACGTTGGCGGGGACTAGTCTGAGTATGCAGGCTGAGGTGGTGAACAAAACGTTGCAGTACAGCTGGAAAATAACCGGGAATGCGTATCCGGTGCATTGTGCCTTGTATCTGGATCAAGACGATCAATTGCCCGGTATTGCAGCCTCAACCCTGCAAACCTGTGCGGCAACGGGCTCAGCAACTTACAGCGGCCATCAGGCCGACCAGTTCCGCCCTGCCATTTGGTTTGATAACGGCATTGGTGGCGAGAAACTGATAAAGCTCGCCGAAGTCGGCGCGGCACCGACATTACCGGCGCTGCAAAGTTTGGATTTAAGCCAAATTACTATTTCGGCAAAGCCTTTATTGGTTACAGAGCGCGATGGTTTATTACGATTACATGTCACCGCGGCACAAAGCCCGGCGCAGTTGCCCAAATTCCAGCTTGATTTGCAGCTCAATGGTAACAGCCAGTTGCTGAATACCGTGGCGCCGCAAAAGCTGCCAGCCAGCAAAGTGCACCGCAGCCTTGCGGATGCCTATCAGGCGATAATTCCGGCCAGTTGGATGCAACCCGGATTGCAAATCAAAGTGTTGCAAGACGGGCAGCTGGTCCGGACTTATACACCACAATTTGCGCCGGCGCGGCCACTGGCGATCCGGATTGTGCCATTTCAGCTTGGGGAACAGGTGGCGACGCTGCCGGATGTCAATGCCGTAAAAAATGCCGTGCGCACTTATTGGCCATTCAGTCAAATTGAGGTACGTGCCCGCGCGCCTTATCAGATTAAAGCCAGCGAAACCAAGCTTTCAGCGCATATCATGTTGGGGCAACTGACAGATTTGCGGGTTATTGAAGGCGAAAACGTCTATTACTATGGCTATTTTAAGCCTGAGATGGGTGACGGCTGCTGTAATGGTGTTGGTTACTTTGGCAGTCCCATTGCTGTGGGGATTGAAAAAGATAATGGCGAAGTGCTGGCTCATGAATTGGGACATAACTTTGGACGTAACCATGTTGATTGTGGTGCTCCGTCTGAGCCTGATCTTGCTTATCCATATTCGGCATGGGGTATGGGGTCAGTCGGTTTGGATTTGGCATTAAAAACCCTGATATCGCCTGATACTACAAAAGATATTATGTCCTACTGCGGCCCCAAACACGTATCGGATTACAATGTGGCGGCCGTGCAGGAGTTTGTGAAAGAGAACCCACCAGCAGCATTCCCGACGCCGGCACAGGCAGCCGCCCAAGTCCAATCGGGCGGTAGCGCCTTATACCTCGCAGGCTCTTTGCAGGGCAGCACAGTGCAAGTGCGGACCTTAGTGCCGTTATCTCGTGCACCGCGCAGCGAAGTACCGAGCGGTTACAGCATCAGAGTGTTAAATGAGCAGGGCAGCTGGTTTGAATTTAACCTGCAGCTGTTGCAGCTTGATCATCCGACCGACCAGGCTGAGCGCCATTTCAGTGTGGAACTGCCGCAGATGAGCATTCAGCGTTTTGAAATTTGGCAAAATGGCGTGTTGGTTGCGACGCAGGATAATTCCGCTGCACTGGCCGGCAGCGCTGGTCAACAGCTGCAACAGCAGCAACTGAGCCAAAGCCAGTTCCAACTGGACGAGAGCGCCAATCAGCTTTGTGTCAGCTGGCCAGCCGGCAAAGACGCCTCGCTGAGTGTGATATATCAGCAAAACGGTGAAGATACCGTATTGGCGTTAAACGAAACCGCCAGCCAGTTCTGCCGCGACAGCAGCGCATTGCCACCGGGGGGGGACTGGCGGCTGATTTGGCGCCAGCAACTGTCGGTGCGGGAATTCCGTCAACCGCGGTAAGCAGTTGCAGTAATAACAAAGCCGGCAGCATGCCGGCTTTGTTGTTTTGGGTTCGGAGCAACCGCCGGTTCACAGTTAAAGCCGGCCCGATGCGATTAATCCGGCAATCATGCCGGCCCAGCCGGAGCCGATGCCGACCACCAGGCCTATGACGCAGCCCAACCATTGCCGGCGTTGTCTCGCCGCAGCTTTTGGATCTGCCTGCCGTTCCCGCGCCTGTTGCGGTGCCAGCAGCCGACTGAGCTGGAGCTGGGTGCTGAGCAGTAACACGGTCAGCATCGTCATGCACGCGATGGGGCCCCATGCGCTTGGCGTCAGCTCATAGGCGGCGACCCAGCACAGACCAAATCCTGCCATCCAGGCCATAGTCCGGCGTCTGAGCTGACGTAGTTGTGTCGCAAGTTCAGCGCTGTCAGCACTGTCGATGGCTGGTTTCATACCGTAAAACACTGCGGCGATGGCCAGCAAGGCGCCGATGGCAGCGCCACCTAAGAGCGCTATCAACTTCAGCGGGCCAGAGGCTGCGCCCGGTGTTGCAGAATTTGTCGCAGTCTGCACCAGCTGATCGGCTGCCATGGCCGCGGCTGGCGGACTGGCCGTGGCCAGTGCAGCAGTAAGCGCTGCGGAAAACCCAAGCCCGGGTGCGGTCGATAAAATCAGCTGGCCGTAACGGCTCAGCCATTGTTCTTTTAACGATTCACGTACCCGCTGTAGTTTTTTCCGCACATTGGCTTCGCTGATGCCCAGCAGGGCCGCCACCTGACTGCTGGATTGTTCTTCGCGATAAAACAGCAATAGCATTTCGCGGCTCTCGGCCGGCAGCGCGTCGAGAAATTGCTGCAGCAGCTGGCTTTGCTCAGCGCGGCCATGCCACAGTTCCGGGCTGGCGTCCGGGTCAACAAAATCGGCCAGCACAGTTTCGGCGTCATCGCCATCCAGTTGCCGCCGGGCTTTTTGGTCACGCAGGCCATGAAAGGCCTGATAGCGGGTGATTTGCCGTACCCAGGGTAAAAAGCTACCGGCTTCGCGCAGTTGCGGCAATTGCTGCCAGACATGAATAAATACCTGCTGCGCAATATCTTCGCTGCGGTCTATGTCTTTGACGATGGCGAGCGCAATACTGCTGACCATCTGGCGACAGCGGTTAATCAGGCGCTGATAGGCTGCCATGTC
This sequence comes from uncultured Chromatiaceae bacterium, assembly GCA_946482325.1. The sequence goes on from CAMLRA010000010.1 coordinate 20,258, forward strand.
GCCTTGTTGTGCTGCCAATACGTCAGGCATTAACTGTAATTCGATGCTGTGATCCATGTTATTTCGCCTCCTGCAAAAAGCCGCGGATTTTTTGATTCAGCCAGGCCGGGTCATCCAGCATAATAAAGTGCCTTGCCTGAGTGTTGATGTCGAGTTGTGCTGCCGGTAATTTTTCCAGTTGCTGCTGATACAACGCTTTAACGCCCGCCTGGGCCTGTGGCGGTAAAGCGCCGCTGGCGCCCAATAACAACACCGGCTGTTTGATATGACTCACTTGCAGCCGTAAATCGGTGGTCAGCAGTTCAGCCATCACCTGACCGACTGTTTTGGGATCAGATGCTTCTGCCATTGCCAATACTTGTTGCTGCGCGCTTTGGCTGGTTGCCTGAATAAACAAGCCTTGCGCCGTGGCCTGACTCAGCTGGGTTTTAGTCATGCCACCATACTGCATACTGATTTGTGCAGCCTGAGTTTGCATCTGTGCTGCGGTGGTCGCCGGATTGCGGGTAAAGACCGGGGCTAAATATGGCAGACCATCGACCGAGACAATCGGGCCTATGGTATCCGGCGCTTTGCTTGCCAGCGCAAACGCGAGAAAACCACCGAGGCTATGGCCAATCACCACTGGCTGCTGCAGCTGTTTGGTCTTGATATAAGCCAATAATTCCTGCTGCACCGCACTGAGCAGCGAACTGCCCGGCTGCATGCCCATGCGCGCTGCTTTGCCGGCAAAACCGGCCAGGTGAATTAAATGCAGCTGATGGTCGGCTTTTAATGCATCCACAGTGCTTTGCCAGACTGCAGGCGACGACATCAACCCAGGAATTAAAATCACTGGCCGACCCTGACCTATCACTTCGACACTAAAGCTGGTTGTGGCGGCAGCACTGGCCAATGCAGCGACAGGCGCCGTCAATGACTGCGGCGCTGGTGCCGCATGGCTCTGACCAGACTGGTTGGCAGCAAAAACGGCCATAAAAATGGTGGGGATCATCGATAAACGGACGGCAGTAGTGGGATTGGTGCATTTAAACATGTTGAACTCCTTGCGATGACTGTTACTTCCTAGTGCCGGCGGCCACTGCTGTTGTGACAAAAAATTTGAAATATTTTTTAACTATCTAAAAGTTAAAGGTTTTCTGAATGACACGGTTTTTATTGTTCAGTGCCGGATCCGGCCAGCCTGCTGAGTTGTTGTGGTTTATCGTGACGCTTGCCATTTAACGGGAGCGGCTTATGCACAATGACTCAACCAATGCAGCACAACAGTTTTTTGATTTACAGCAGCAAACGGAGTTGCTGTTATTGCCCAATATCTGGGATCCGGCCAGTGCCGTACTGGCGCAGGCTCAAGGCGCAAGGGCGCTTGCAACATCCAGTGCCGCACTGGCCTGGGCGCTGGGCTATCCGGATGGCGAGCAATTGCCCCTGGCAGAACTGCGAAGTGCACTGCAGCGTATCTTGCGGGTGTGCCGGGTCCCGCTCAGTGTTGATCTGGAGCAGGGTTACAGCGCTGATCCGGCGCAGGTAGCCGCTTTAGTGGTGCAGCTGGCCGATGAAGGTGTCGCCGGTGTGAATCTGGAAGATGGGCTGGCCCCGGCTGAGCTGCTGGCCGCGAAAATTCGCGTTTGTCGCGCAGCGCTGGCCGGCCGGGTCTTTTTTATCAATGCCAGAACCGACGTATTTTTACGGACGCTGGCCACAGATGCTGCGGCTGTGCAGTTGTGTCGGCAGCGGGCTTTGTTATATCAGGTGGCTGGCGCTGACGCCTTGTTTGTGCCGGGTTTGCATTGTCTGAATACCGTTGCGCAAATCCATGCGGGTTTGCCGATACCACTGAATCTGATGGGATGGCCAACCCTTGCCAGTGCCGGACAAATTCTCGGTGCCGGCGTGCGCCGTATCAGTGCAGGCCCCGCCATTTTTATCGCAACGGCGGATGCTGCACAGGCTGCATTGCAACAATTTTTGCAGCGGCCACAACGGCCTGCTACGCCACTGGATTATATGCAACTCAATCAATTGTTTTGATAGAACAGCGGCCGGTGGCAGGGTGAGTTCAACTGGTCGCACATTTATATCGAAACAAATCGAAAGTATTTCAATGTATTTTTATTTGTGTTATACCAAAGCCATCAACTGATAAAAACAGTCAGGTCTGACGGCGCTCTGGCCCGCAGTCACACTGGCGAAAACCTATCACAGGAGAGAGTTATGGCGAATTTTGACCGGCGCAGTTTTATGAAAGCTTCAATGGCTACTGCGGCATTGGGGGTGGCAGCGGCTTGCAGCCAACAAGGTGCTAAACCGGCTGGCGCAGCACCGGCAGCCAAAGGCCAATCAGTGATGGGGCTGGTGGTGCCGGCGATGACAGAAGTGCGGGTTGGTTTAATTGGTGTCGGCGAGCGCGGCGTTGGTTATATCAGCCATTTCAGCCAAATCGAAGGCGCGCGCATCACGGCCATTTGTGACACGGATCCACAAACGCTGCAGCGTGCACGCGGTTTGTTCGACAAAATGGCCAAACCACAACCAGCGTATTTTGGTGACAGTCCGGACAGTTATCACCAGTTATTAGCGCGCCAAGATGTCGATATCGTCGTGATTGCGACGCCATGGGCGCTGCATCATCCGATGGCCAAAGCGGCGATGCTCGCCGGCAAACATGCTTTTGTTGAGGTGCCGATGGCACTGGAACTGGAGCAGATGTGGGACTTGGTCGACACCGCTGAAGCGACGCAGCGCAACTGTATGATGCTGGAAAACGTCTGTTATGGCCGCGACGAGTTGATGGTGCTGAATATGGTGCGCCAAGGCCTGTTTGGTGAACTGCTGCACGGTGAAGCGGCTTATATTCACGAATTACGCTGGCAAATCAAAGAGATAGAACGCAAAACCGGCTCATGGCGCACTTTTGAAGAAGCGCGGCAAAACGGCAATTTGTATCCGACCCACGGCTTAGGCCCGGTGGCGCAATATATGGGCATTAACCGCGGCGACCGCTTTGATTTCCTGAACTCGGTCAGCTCACCGGCGATTGGCCGCGCTGAATATGCCAAACGCGAATTCCCGGCCGACCATCCGCGCAACCAAATCAAATACACTTGTGGCGACATCAATACCAGCATTATCAAAACCGTACAGGGCCGCACCATCATGCTGCAGCATGACACCACCACACCGCGGCCATACAGCCGGCATAACCTGATTCAGGGCACCAATGGCGTGTTTGCCGGTTTTCCGAACCGTATCGCGCTGGAAACCGGTGGCCGTGGCGGCAGTTACCATGATTGGGATATGGATATGGCACCCTGGTATCAGCAATATGACCACCCGCTGTGGCAACGCATGGGCCGCGAAGCCGAACGCAATGGCGGCCACGGCGGCATGGATTTCCTGATGTGCTGGCGGTTGATTTATTGCCTGCGTAACGCCGAACCGCTGGATCAGGACGTCTATGACGGCGCCGCCTGGTCTGCGGTGTTACCACTGTCGGTTGCCTCCGTCGCTGACCGCGGCAACAGCCGCGATTTCCCGGATTTCACCCGTGGCCTGTGGCAAAAAACCAAGCCGCTGGGCGTTGTTGGCGGCTAAACCGACACTTTGTGCCAGAAGCGGTCATTTGTGAAACTTACTGTACGGCGGCGCTGACGCTTGCACGTACCTACCGCCGCGATTTGAGCATAGGTACGGTCAGCGAAGCGCGCTGGGCGTCACACGCCGTACACAACATATTTGATTGTCTGCATCCCGCTCGTTGCAAACATCCGGCTAAAAAGCACTAAACCAAGGTTTCAGCGCTTGCACCAAGTGGCCGCAGGGGCTTATTGCAGCGATTTTTACCGCCGGCCGAACGCCTTTAATATCACACCGTATTGTTGTGCTGCGCAGTCATTGTTTGCTCGCGCAGCAGCGCATAAACAGCCATGTCGACATGCTGACCCTGCACAAAATTGGCACCGCGCGCTACGCCTTCGTGGGTAAAACCACAGTTGATGGCGACTTTTTCTGAAGCCAGATTGGCGGTATTCATCCGAATTTCCAGCCGGTTGATCAGCAGCGTATTAAACAGATATTGGCTCAGCATGCGCACGGCTTTTGTGGCAATGCCACTGTTGCGCTGCGCTTGTGCCAGCACGGTATAGCCGATTTCTCGGGCATTAAAATACGGCACCGACTTAAAGTGCCAGATGATGCCAAGGATGTTGTTCTCCTGATCGACGATCAGCAGTTTTTCATGGCTGTCATTAGAGAGGCCGTCGCTGTCAAAGTTTTTCTCAAAGGTTCTGGGCGAGGTGATGGCGCCGGGCAAATACTCACCGCGCACATCCAGATCGTTGAGCAGCGGCACCAGTGTTGTCAGGTCTTGCCGGGTAATATGCCGAATGGCCAGATTGCCGTCTTTAATCATGTGACTGCTCCTTTGCTGGAAACGGGTTGTTGGTTTTGCGTGTTTACTGCAGCTTCAACTGCGAACAACCCCTGCGCCTGCATCAATTGCCAAACGGTTTGTGGCCGCTCTGATTGCTGTAGAAATTGCAGCACATCCTGACGGGCGGCCGGTGTTTTGTTCTGCGACAGCTTCATTTTGGCGTGCAGCGATTCAATCGACACAGCAAAGCCTGTGATGGCAGAGGACAGCTGTTTCTCATACGCCAGATTGCTCTGGCGGGCAGTTGCTGCGCCAGAATCAGTCCCCACCGAGCGCGCTAACCCATCCTGCACCTGTGGCGGCAAGGCCCGGTTGGCGGCGGCTTGTTGCCGGCGCACTAACGCCAGCGTGTTGCGCATATCCAGCAACTGCACAGTGCCGCTGATTTCCACCAGACTGTAATTCCAGGTGGCGACCTGCGGCTGTTGTTGATAACACTCAGCTGCGACAAATGCATGTGGACCCTGTATCACCAGTTTGACTTTATCGCCATCCCGCAGGCTCTGCAGTTGTGGGTTTTGTGCCGCCAAATGGCCATACACGGTGCCGGTCAGGCCATCCGGCTGATCCCATGCAAATAAAAACGGAATCGCGCTGAGCTGTAAATCTGCGGTTATCAGCAAACCAAAATAATGCTGTTGTAAAAACTGCCGGATCAACTGCGGATCATTTAACGCATAGTGCGCGGGCGTGTAAGTCGGAGTCATATTCAACCTCGGGAGGATGTGCCGAAGTGGCTGGTTTACTGTTTGCGTTGCACTGCAAACGCATTGTGGATGGCCTGAAAACCCACTTTGGGGTAATAACCCATCGCGCTTGGTGCACTGAGCAGCAACTGTTGAACCTGAGGGCCACTATGCTCAGCCACGGCCAGCAATAAGATCCGGCCTATACCTGAATGCTGCAGATCACCGGCCACCAGCAAATCGGCGATGTAACAAACAAAAGCGCTGTCGGTTAAACAACGGGCCAGGCCAACCAGCTTGCCGTCGATCCGGGCGCTGATGGTCAGATTGGCGCCACTGAATAGTTGTGCCATGCGGGCGCGGTCAGATAAGGGCCGCTTGATGCCGGACGAGTGGTACAGCGCCAGATATTCATCCAGCAGCTCTGGTTGCCAGGGTTCCACGTTGATGCTCAGCGCGACGCCTGTGGTAGTAAACGCTTGGTTGGTGGTGGGGTGCATACAGTACTCCTGAAAAAACCGGCTTGCGCCTGCCTTGATTGGCTGTTCAAATGCAGCTTAAGAGCCTATTGGTTCTATAAAAAGAACCAGTTTTAATAAAATGATGGATCCAGTTATGCGGATTGAACCCGATAGTATTCAGCTCAGTGGCGAAGGCAGTTTGCAGCGTCAGCTCTATCAGGCGTTGCGACAACCTTTGTTAAGCGGGCTGTGGCCCAGTGGTGCCTTGTTGCCATCGAGCCGGTTGTTGGCCAGCGAACTTCAGCTTAGTCGCAACACAGTTAACGCTGCATTGGCACAGTTGGTGGCAGAAGGTTATCTGCAAGGCCAGCCTGGCCGGGGTTACTGTGTCATTACGCAACTGCCTGATGCTTATTTTCAGGCCAGCAGTGGTGTGGCCCCTGACGGTTTACCAAATAATCCCGTGCCGGTAGCAAATCCTGACCGGGCCATCAACCGACAACCAACTGCCACCGGTACCTCGCGTCAGACGGCGACAGCATTTAAGACTGGTTTGCTGGAGCCCGGAGTGCCGGATCTCAGTGCTTTTCCTTACCGGATCTGGCAACGATTGTTGCAGCGCCATGCCAGCCGGCCGCTGTTAGGCGTTGGTGGCGATCCGCTGGGTTATCTGCCACTGCGTCAGGCGTTATGTTTGTATCTGCAACAGTCCAGGCAGGTGCATTGCACTGAACAGCAAATCCTGATCACGGCGGGTGCGCAGCAGGGGCTTTATGTCGCGGCGCTGCTGGTGGCGGCGCGGGGCGATAAAGTGCTGATGGAGTCACCGGGTTATGGTCGGCTGCGTCAGGCGCTGCAATTGCAGGATTTAACTATTGGTTATCTGAATGCCGCCGGGCCTGAAGGCGTGGTCGCGGAGGATTTGGCCACCTGGCAGGATTGCAAAGCGCTGTTCCTGACACCAGGCCATCAATATCCGATGGGCGGCATCATGCCGTTGTCACAACGTTTAGCGATTTTGCAGTGGGCACAGCAACAAGGCTGTTGGCTGGTAGAAGATGACTATGACAGTGAGTTTCAGTTTAAACACCGGCCGGTCGCCAGTTTGCAGGGGTTAGCGCAAGGTCAGGGGGTGATTTTTGTCGGTAGTTTCAGCAAAACCATGTTACCGGCATTGCGGCTCGGTTATCTGGTGGCGCCGACGAATTTGATTCAGCGCGCGGCTGCGATAGTGCAAGCCATTCATGGCGATATCCCGCTGTTGACCCAGGCTGCGCTGGCTGATTTTATCAGCGAGGGCCATTTCAGCCGGCACCTGCGTAAAATGCGCAAACTGTATCAGCAAAAACAACAACGGGCGCAACAACTGGCCAGCCGATATTTACCTGACTGGCAGTTGCATGCACTGCACGCCGGTTTACATTTAGTGCTGCGCTGCCCGGCTGCGATGCAAGCGTCCTTTGATGGTCCTTTGCTGCAACAGCGGTTGGCAGCTGCAGGGTTTGCGCCGGCGTTATTGTCGAAATATCAGTTTGCCGGCGAAACTGCGGCCGGTTTGGTAATTGGCATCGCCAATATTAGCGAGGCCGAGCTTGAGCGTGGTTTACAGTTCATCGCAGCTGAGTGTTCGCCGCAACAAGACAGCGCAACAACGCAGTGTAACAAAGGCGCGCCGTCTGAGCTCAGATAGCATGCAGCGCCGGCCTCGATTAAAACCCACCAAACAAGGTTTTCAGTTGTTGCACCTGACGGCGGCTGACGTCGATTTGCTGGCCGTCCTGTAATAGCGCCAGCATACTGCCAGCCGCAACACCGGGCTCTAAAGCGGTGATGGCGCTGATGCGGATAATGTCGGCGCGGCTGGCTTTAAAAAATTGCTGCGGGTCGAGCCGTTGTTCGATACGCGACAGCGAACTTAATACAAAACTTTTGCCGTACGGCGTGTAGACCGCACTGTGGTTACCAACGGATTCAAAACGGCAAATCTCACTTAACCGCACAATGCGGCTGTTTTCGCCGAATTTCAGCAACAAACCATGACTGTCTGGCAGATAGTTCTGGCTGTGCTGTTCCGGAACCATCGCGTTGCCAGCTGTCGCAGCCGGCAAGCGGCTTAAACTTTGCGCCAGCCGCTGCGGCACTATCGGTTTGACCAGATAATCCAGCGCATTCAGCGCAAAGGCGTCCAGCGCATAGCTGTCAAAAGCGGTGCAGAATACAAAAAACAGGTTGGGTCTGAGTTCTGCCGCCAGTTCCAGCCCGTTTGTGCCCGGCATCTGAATATCCAGAAACACCAGACTTATATCCGGCTGCTGCGCCAGGATGTCGCGCGCGCTATCGGCGCTGTCAGCTTCGGCGACAATTTCAATGTTCGGATGCGCCTGTAGCAAACGTTTTAACTCGCTGCGCGCCAGACGCTCGTCATCGACGATCAGGGTTTTCCACATGATGAAACTCCATTTCAGTGGGGGTGAGAGGTTGGTTCAGGCGGCTGGTCCAGCTTACCGGCTTCCAGTTCACAGGCTTCCAGTTCAAGAGTGACCTGATATTGCGCCAGCTGTGGTTCGATATGCAGGTGATGCCGACCGGGCAACAAGGCCAGGCGCTGACGTAAATTCTTCAGGCCGGTGCGGGTGCCGTGCGCGCTGCTCAGGCCAGCACAACTGTTGCCGACAACCAGCTGCCAGCCATTGGCGACCGGGCGGCTTTTGATCCAGAGCCGGCCGCCTTGTGGCAGCGGCGCGATGCCATGTTTAATCGCATTTTCCACCAGCGTCAGCAGACTTAAGGTGGGCAGTTTTTGCTGCCACAGTTGCTCATCAAACTGCAGCTCCAGCTGAAGCCGCGCTTCCAGCCGCACCTGTTCAATCTGTAAATACTGAGAAGTGATTTGCCATTCGTCGGCCAGCGTCGAGAGCGGCTTTAAATGCGCCTGCAAATGGAAGCGGAACAGTTCGGACAACTGAGTCACAGTGGCGGCGGCTTTGTCCTGATCCTCATAAATCAGTGCGCGGATGCTGTTCAGCGCATTAAATAAAAAGTGCGGATTGAGCTGATTGGTCAGCTGCTGCAGCTGCGCCTGATGCATTTGTTTTTGCATCTGACGTTTACTGACTAAAGTGCCCCAGAACACATAAGCCAGCGCCCAGAGCCAGAACATCACCGCCTGATTAAAACCACCGATCAGCAGCATAGTCTCTTTGCCGATTTGCAGCTTCATTTCCTCACCATTGGCTTTTTGCACCGACATATTGCGAAAATCCAGCTCTTTTAGCGGCGTAAAATCAGCCAGGTTCAGCGAAATAAGCATTAACAACTGCCCCAGCAGCAGGGTGTATAGCAAAAAGCCGAATAAATTGATGCCATAACGGCCTTGTGGCAGTAACTCTAGTTTTAAGTAAGGCCGGATCATAAAGTGGCAGAATAGAGCCATCAGGCTGGTGTCGATTGCGCCGCGCAGCATCGCCATCAGGTAAGTGTGCAGATTTGGTGTTTTAAACATCACGCCTATCGACAGCATATAAAACACCAGATACACCAGATAACAGGCCAGACTGACCCAGATATACATACTGGAGCACTGAAAACTGATGTGCCACCAACGTTGCAGGCGTTGCTGCCAGCCGTTTGCTGTTAGATCGGACATCTGCGTTCCTGTTCTGATAAATTTCAATGGCTTATTCATACCGCAGCGCATCAATAGGTGCAAGTCTGGCAGCCTTCACCGCCGGCATCAGACCAAACACCACACCGATAAAAGTGGTGAAACCCAGCGACAATAACACTGCCCACAGCGGCACCACTGCGTCTGATAGGCCCGGAATGAAGGCGCCAAGCAAAGCCGCTACGCCATAACCGAGCAACAAACCAATCAATCCACCAAACAGGCTCAGCAGTACGGCCTCCAATAAAAACTGCAGCAAAATCACTTGGGGTGTCGCGCCGAGCGCTTTCACGATGCCGATTTCGCGGGTGCGCTCTGTTACCGACACCAGCATGATGTTCATCACGCCAATACCACCGACCAGTAAACTGATACCAACCACACCAGCTGCCACCAGCGTGACGGAGTTCAGCACCTGATTAAACTGGCTTTTCATTTTCTCGGCGGTGATAAATTCAAACGGATCTGCCGCATCACTGGCGAGGCCACGTTTGGCACGTAGCACGTTACGGATTTGCTGTTGCAGAGCCTGTTCATCGACGCCGGCTTTGGCGCGGTAACTGATTTCGACCTGTAACTGGTCCGGGCCGTTCAGCGCTTTGGCGGTCTGAAACGGCGTGATGATGTAATTGTCCTGGTCAAAGCCAAACAGGCTGCCACGTTTTTCGCCGACGCCAATAATGCGGAACCAGTCGCCGGAGATCAGCACAAATTCGCCCACCGGATTGGCCGGCAACTGCAGTTTGTTGATGAGCGATGGGCCGATGAATGCCACCCGGCGGCGGCGCTCGTCATCCTGCGGCAGAATAAAACGGCCGAGCTGCGGATAAATCCGGATCACATGCTGATAATTTGGCGCGGCGCCAATCAGCTGGCTTTGGCTGCTGCTCCGACCATAGCTGACACTGAGCCCCATACTAAAAGCCGGCATCGCCACAGTGATTTGCTCAAAATCACTGATTTTATTCAATAAGGCGTCATAGTCGCCGTCGGTGAGTTTATTGCGAAAGCCGAGCAGTTCCTGATCCGGTGTGGTAAAAGCGCGTAATGTGGTCATGTCGGAGCCTAAATCATCCAGCTGACCGCGAATGCCGGCGCTGAGACCCTGCATAATAGCGACTACGCTGATGACCGCCGCCACACCGATAATAATGCCGAGCGTGGTCAGGCTGCTGCGCAGTAAATGCAGCCGAATGGATAACACCGCACTTTGCGCACACTGACTGAACATTTGCCAGAAAGCTAACATCTTAACTCCTTATCTGCTTCAGACCGCCTGCACTGTTAAACGGCGAGCGCGCTGTGACCCTGCTGCTGTTGCCGGTCGGCGACAATACGGCCATCGACAAGGCGTACCACGCGGCGGCAATGGTCGGCGATCTCCTGTTCATGGGTCACCAGAATGATGGTCTGGCCTTGCGCATGCAGTTCATCAAACAGCGCCATAATGCTGGCGGTGGTTTTGCTGTCGAGGTTGCCGGTCGGCTCGTCGCCAAGCAGCACTGCCGGTTCTGTGACTAAAGCCCGGGCAATGGCGACACGCTGCCGCTGGCCGCCGGAGAGCTGACTCGGCAGATACTGCGCTTTGTCGGCAAGGCCTACGCGCTCAAGCACCGCCATGGCGCGGGCGAGCCGCTCGGCTTTACCCATTACCCGGTACAGCAAAGGTTGCATCACGTTTTGTAATGCAGTTAAACGTGGTAATAAGTTAAAGCTCTGAAAAATAAAACCAATCTGCTGATTTCGGACCTGTGCCAGCGCGGTTTCATCCAGGCTCGCCACCGGCTGACCACAGAGCAGATAATCGCCCTGATCCGGCGTGTCCAGACATCCGAGCATATTCAGCAGCGTCGATTTGCCGGATCCGCTGGGGCCAATCAGCGCGACATAATCGTTGCGCTCTACTTTGAGCTGAATGTCGGCCAGCGCTGTGAAGGTTTCGCCTGCCATCTGGTAATGTTTACTGATGCCGCGCAATTCAATTACTGCCGGCTCAGGCACCGCCGGAAGCGTCGCCGCCATCATGGTTTGGCTCCGGTAACTGGCGCTTCAAACCGCACTTTGGCACCTTCCTTCAGGCTGGCAAAAATCCGTGCCGGCCCGGTGATCACTTGTTCAGTGCCAGTCAGGCCCTGGCTGATTTGTTGTGCCGTATCCGTGGCAAGGCCGACTTCAACGGTTTGCGGATAAGCGCGGCCGTCGCGCACCAGCCAGACTTGCCGGCTGTTGTTGCTGGCTGTGGTGCTTTTTTCTGCTGCAGTTGTGGCCGAAGTTGCTGGTGCAGCTTGTAGTGCGGATACCGGCACCGACCAAACTTGTGACAGCGCCGCCGTTTGCAGTTCAGCGCGACAGCTCATGCCCGGATAAAGCGCGTTCTGCGCGTTTGCCAGCAACACTTTGACCTTAAACGCCAAAGCCTGACTTTGACCAAGCTGACGGGCGCTGCTGCTGATGCTTTGTACTTTGCCATCAAGCGCCTGATCCGGTGCTGCGGCGGCAAAGACTTTGACCTGCTGGCCGACAAACACACTGTGTACGTCGGCTTCGTCGAGCCGCAATTCGGCGAGTAAGGCGCTGGTATCGGCGATGGTCATCAGGTCGCTGCCCATCATCTGCGCGCTGCCCGGGATCACCGTTTCGCCGGCTTTGACATCCACCGCGACGATGACACCGCTGATTGGTGAGCGCAGTTCGGTTTTGGCCAGTAAATCCGCCGCCTGTTTTTCTGCTGCCAGGCTTTGCGCCAGCTGTTGCTCTGCGGCTTGTTGCTGCAATAATGCCAGCTGCTTTTCACTTTGCAGATTATCCAGCAACTCCTGCTGGATCAGGCCACGGCTTGCCAGCTGCTGCTGGCGTTTTAACTGCCGTTCGACGTTTTGAAGCCGGGTGCTGGCCATCTGAATGTCAGTGCGCGCCCGCGCGGTTTGCGCCCGCGCTTGCTCCAGACTGGCGCTGTAGCTTTGCGGGTCGAGCTGCAGCAGCAGCTGACCGGCTGTCACTTTGTCGCCCTCCTGTACAAAAACGGCATCAACCCGCGCCATCAATTCGGAGCGCAGCGCCACTTGCGTGCGGTACACCAGATTGCCGGATGCCAGAATGCTGTCAGTCAAATCGCCTTGGGTGACATTGCTGACCTGTACATCCAGCGCCTGGGTTTGTTTACGGTATGCTGTGACACCGGCAATGGTCGCCAAAATCACTGCCGCGATCAGCAGCCGGCGCCAGGGCGTGGCTGCTTGGGGAAGCGTCGTTTCAGTCATGCAGATGTCCTCAGGCCAGCAGCGCCCACAGGCCAAAAATCAGCAGCACCGGCGTGCCCACCACGATAGCTGCACGCTTCGCACTAAAAGCCGCCGCGCTTTGCAGACCAGCAAACAAAATCCACCATTGCCAGATTAAAAACACATTGATGCTTTCTGCCCAGGTGTACAGCGCATGACCGACCGGTAAATCCAGCACCAGTTGATTTAATGAGGCATAGTTCACCAGCATCAGCGGCTGATCCGGGCTGTCGGCGAGCAGCACCAGCACGGCAAGGCCGAGGATATTGAGCAGCGTCGGTAACTGACTCCAGACCACTAACGCAAACCACTGGCCATAACTGAGCGCTTTTTGCAGGGTGCCGGTCAGCAACAGATAACCGGCGGTGATGGCGGTAAAAGCCAGACCGCCGACAGCCACAGAGACTGCGCCAATCACCGGTGTCGCACCGGCCATCCCAGCCATCGCCGCGCGAATTTGTTCGGTTTCAGCCGGGGTGAGTTCACCGGCATGTAAAATTTGTTGCTCGACCAACCAACCCGGGCTCATGCCGGCATAAAACCAATAGATGATGGCAGCAGTCAGCAGCAGCTGAATTGCCAGTAACCACAGGTGACGGCCAGTTTGCTGCGGCACTGTGGCCATCGTCGCGGATGGGTTTAATAAGGTATTCAGGAGTTGGCTGAAAAAGCCGGTTGCGCTGGGTACAACAGGTGTTTGTTGTGGGGCAGTGATTACGGGGTCTGTCATCTCAGTCTTCCTTGTTGTGGTTCACAAAGTGGAGTTACTGAGTGCAGAGTAAGATGAGCGGAAGGAACAGGTGAAAAAGATGTGAAGTTCGGCATTGCCACGTGACAAAAGGTAACAACGCCGGATAAAAGGCGAGTGCGGTTTAGTGTGCCAAATCAGTACAATGCAATCTTTTCGATGCTGCCATCGCGTTGCATCGTCACATACAGCCAGCGCTCATCAGGTGACAGCGCCACATTGGTCGGAAATTGGCCATGCAGGGTAAATTCTTTTAACACCGCGCCCTCTGGGCTCAGTTTCACCACAGTACCTTTGCCATAACGGGCGATATACAGATTGCCGGCGCTGTCACAGCGCATGCCGTCGAGGCCAAAATCAGCAAATTCAATCAGCAGTTTTTTCGCGCCAACTTCCAGCTGGTCATTCAGCGGATAGGCCCAGATTTTCCGCTGCGCACTTTCGTTGACATACAACCAGCGTTGGTCCGGGCTGACTTCGACGCCATTGCTGGTGCCGGTCTGGTCAATCAGCCGGGCTTTGCCGTCGGTACTGATGCGCCAGAGCTGGCCTTTGCTGTTTTTCCAGTCCGGGTCGCTGGCGAATATCACCCCGGCGCTACTCAGGGCTAAATCATTTGGCTGGTGCATGCGGGGCTCAAACACAAAGGAAGTTAACTTGCCGTTGGCATAACGCCAGATCTGATGGCCGGTATAGTCGGCAATCCACATCACACCTTGCGCATCGATTTGAATGCCATTGCCGGTGCTGCCATCTGGTAATCGTAAGTACAGACTGGCTTGGCCGTCAGGTGTCACTTTGCCAATGCTGCCTTTGTGTTCTTCGCCAGCCCCGCCGAAGTTCACTGCATACAGATTGCCGGCGCTGTCAGTGTCCGGGCCTTCGACTTCGCCGTGAAAGGTGCCGGCCGGCACAAAAATTCGGCTGTCCGCTTTGTTGACTGTTTTGCCTTTGGCTGAGTCTGCAATTTGCTGAGCGGGCGGGGGGCTGCTGCAAGCGCTTAATAACAGGCAGAGTACAGCGGCATTCAGTTTGTTTTGCACAGGAGAGCTCCGGGAATGTGTTAAAAAATCACATTTCAGACTTTAATGCCTTGCGGCTGGCGGAACAAGCTTTGTGGATCGTAGCGCCGTTTAATTTGCTGCAGCCGTGCATAGTGATCGGCATAGTATGACAGCGCCGGGTGTTTCATCAGCGCGTCGGTATAGTTCAGGTAAGCGCCACCACTGCTCCAGCGCCGCATTTGATACCGCATTTGATGGCACCAGTCGGCACTTTGCGCCAGCAGCTTTTCAGCGCTGTGCTCCGGATGAATAGTGAGGTACTGTGCACTGAACAGCGCCTGGCGGTGAGCAAAAGCGTTAAAATCACGCGGTTTGGCAGCAATAGCCCCCCCCATCAGTGTCAGCAGCACAGCGCCGGTCTGACCCTGGCTGGCGCGGCGGCGCAGCGCCGTGAGCAAAGTGCGGCAGCCAGCCTGATCCAACACTTTATTGAACATATCGGAACTACCGGCCATCGCCACCCGTTTCAGCCGGCCGGCTTCGTGTTGGGTCGGTAATTTACATTGATTGGTGTCGAGGCCCTTGCAGTCGCTCAGCATAAAATCGAGATACTGGTGGTCCTGCATATCTACTTCGCCCCACAGACGACTGAGACGGTTTTCCAGTTGTTGCCAGGCTGCAGTGACATCGGCCTGATGGCCAATACTACAACAACGGATTTGAATTTCCGGCGCTTTTTTACTGTTACCATTGACCCAAATCGCCAACTGGGTCCAGACAGTATCCGGCAACTGTGTGGCCCAGCGTTGCCATTCCTGCAGCACCAGCTCGCCGTCTTGCAGTGGATAACGGCCGATATAATTGCGTACCGGTGCACTGGCAAAAGTCTGCATTTTCAGCTGCGTCAAAATACCAAACTGGCCACCACCACCGCCGCGCACCGCCCAGAATAAATCGCTGTTCTCGCTGCTGTTACAGCGGCGGATCTCGCCATCGGCGGTAACGATTTCGGCTTCCAGTAAGGCGTCACAAGTCAGGCCGTACATCCGATCGGCAATACCAAGGCCGCCACCTTGTACCAGTCCGGCAATACCCACACCGGCGCAGCTGCCTGCGGGAATTGAGCGTTGCCACTGACCGAGCGCAGCATAGACATTGCCCAGCGTCGCGCCGGCGCCGATGCTGGCGACATCCTGATCTAGACTGATCTGGCTCATGGCGCCGAGATCAATCAGCACGCCAGAGGTTGACGATAAACCGGTATAACTGTGGCCACCACTGCGGATGGCAAAAGGCAGCGCAAAACGTGCGATAAAACGCACCAGCTGCTGCACATCCTCGCTACTGACCGGACGGGCGATTAGTGCGGGGATAATGTGATCATAACGACTGTTTGCCGCCCGGCCGCGCCATTGGAAATCGGTATGCCGGGAAAATAGTAATTCGCCTTGCAGCTGGTCTTGCAGCGAGCGCCAATCTTCGGCAGTGGGCTGCGGAGCAACCGATTGGATTTGCGGCAGGGATTGACTGCAGCCGGTGGCCACTGCAAGTGCCGGGACGACGCTGCATAAGCCTAAAAATTGACGTCTTAACAATTTAAGGAAGCCTCAGATAACACAACCACATCAGTCAGATTTCTGACCCTGGTCTGGCCGTTAGGGTTCAATTTACCGGGTGAGACAGGCTGGGCCAAGTGGCAAGTCGTTAATGTGACAGCGTGGTCGGTTCAATGACACCAGTACGGCCTGTAGGGATGTCAGCTCGTCAGGCCGGCTACCAGCTCCTGACTAATTTGTAACACCAGTGGCAGATCGGCTTCAGCCGGGTCTTGCTGCAGCTCGTTCAGCACGGTTTCGGCCAGTTGCAGCAGACTTTGTTTCAGTGCTTGCGGATAGGGATGTTGTTCGTCCAGCATCAGGCCTCGGATCGTCACCCAAACCAGCCGGCAGTCGCCGCACACCTGATTCAACGCATAAGCGTCGCGGCTTTCCATCGCCCGTTCTAAGGCAAAACAAATTTGTGACAAGACCTGAGCATCCAGTTGTTTACTCTGGGGCGTCAGCTGACGGGTTTGTTGATAGAGTTGTATGGCTTTGTTCATGACCTGAATTTCCAGAGCACCCTGTTGCTGATCGCTGCTGCCGCTTTTTTAAGCTGTATGATGCTCTGGCGACACTGTGATTGCCAAAGCAGCAGGCGGCAGCCTCTATGCTGAGGTGCCGCGCCGGTGAGCGGGATCTGTTAGCTGAATAACGCCGACAGTGAATTGACGTTTTTATTGCCGCTGTTTTGTGACAAACCACTGAACTGGGTTTTGATTTGTTCCCGCGCCTGCTTGGCCTGTTCGATGGCCTGATTGCGCTTTTCTTCTTCGTCAGCAGACAAAGTGCGGCTATTGCCAGTCTTGGCGCTTTCCAGTCGCTGCGCCGCTTTGGCGGCCAGGCTGGCGGTTTCCAGACGTTTGCTGACATCAGCATCGGCTTTTTTCAGCCGGGCACTGGTGTCCTGTGTGGCTTTTTCGGCATTAGCCAATGAACCGGCCTTTTTTTCATCGCCGCTCAGCAGCGCTTTGGCGTCGGCCGCGGAACCGATTTTTTCCGGCAGGCCCAGTGCCTTGGCAGATTTACTGCTGGCGACTTCCAGCTCACCCCCACGGGTGTTGGTCGAAACCGTCTGGTTTTTGCTATCGGTCAGCAAATTGGTTTTGCTGGTGTTGTTGCCGGAACCGGACTTAACAGTGGCTTTGTCCTGGCTGGCGATGATGCTGTCACGGGCTTTGCTGTAATCAGCTTGCAGTTTTTCCCGATCTTTCCCGGTAATTTTTTCGTCGGCGAGCTTAGTGGCGATATCGCGAACTTGTTTGAGCTGGTTATCAATTTCTTTATTCGCAGTGGTGGCAGCGCCAATGGCCGTTTTACTATTCGCCAGACTTTGCTGCACAGCGGTGTAACGTTCGGCGTCTGTGCTGCGGGTGGTTTTGGTACCGTTGTTTTCCGTACCGGCGGGCTTCGTCTGAGTGGTCTGAGCCGGCTGCGTAGCGGATGCCGCAGTGGTGCTGGTGCTTTGTTGCGTCTGGCTGACAGCCTGAGAGCTGCCGGAAATTGCGCTGACCATGCTGGTCTCCTGCTGAGGGCGAAAAACCTGTTGAGTGTATCAAAGCTTTGTTGGTTTTTCAGCCTGCGGCGGCAAAAAGTTGCCACCGGAGCGCCGGTGTTGTCGCTTCTTGAAATATTCAGTGCTCTGGCTCTTTAGTTGACGCTTCCGCCGAAGTCTTTCACACTAAATGCTTATTTCATTGGACTGACGCAGGTCAGGCGCAGGCTGCTGCTGGATAAGGTTGTTATGTCAGACGAGGCGAAGGCTAAAATTGCAAAACTGTCACAGCAATATCGCAGTCGATTACCGCAGCAGCTGAGCCAGATTATTGATATTTTTCAGAGACTACAGCAGCGCTGGAGCAGTTACGGTAACCATGAGTTGAGCAGTCGCCTGCATGTGATGAAAGGCTCAGGCGGAACCTTCGGTCTGCCGGAAGTTTCCGCGTCGGCAGCGGGTTTGCTGCACATTTTACAGCAAGAAGTCAGTGACGCCGCCAGTTTTGCCAGCGCGCAGGTCAAAATGCAACAGCAGATGCAGCAACTGGTACTGGCTGTTCAGCGGCTCGCAGCGCCGGAGTCGCCTGACAATACTGTGTGCATTGCGGCCAAGACCGAACCATCTGCGCTGGTCGATCGTGTTTTGCTGTTAGAAGACAGCGACAGTCATGGTTATGTACTGCAAACTAATTTGTCTGAGTTCGGGTTCGCCGTGGATTGGGTGAAAACCTTCACAGCAGCAGAACAGTATCTGACCGTGCAAACACCAGTTATTGCGATTA
Source organism: uncultured Chromatiaceae bacterium (assembly GCA_946482325.1). Next base: position 38,411 of record CAMLRA010000010.1, read on the forward strand.
TTGATTTAAATCTGCCGGATAGCAGCAGACAGCAGGTGTTTGAACTCGTCAATGATTTGCACCGGCGCGGTAGCAAAGCCGTCATCATGACCAGCGAAAACAACTTTGAAGTCCGGATGCTGGCGGTGCGCCATCAGGCGGCAGCTTTTTTTAATAAGCCCCCAAAAATCAATGAGCTGGTAGCCAAAATTCGCCATTTGCTCGATATGGAAAATGCCAGGCCGTATCGTATTCTGATGGTCGACGATCAAGAGCTGGTATTGAGTTATTACCAGACTTTGCTTGAGCAGGATGGATTTGAATTTCGTGGTGTGATGCACCCGGCAGATTTGCTCACGGCGCTGGATGCCTACAATCCGGATTTATTTATCCTCGATTACCATCTGCCGGACTATAACGGGGCAGAACTGGCCAGGTTGCTGCGCCAGATCCCGGAATATGAAGCGGTGCCAATTCTGTTTATGACGGCAGAACAAAGCACACTGATTAAAGACGATTTGGTTGAACTGGGATCTGACGATGTGATCCCAAAAAATATCAGCAGCGACTCTCTATTGGCCCAACTGAACGCCCGGGTGCGACGCGGCCGTCAGCTGCGGCAACTGATGAAGCAGGATAGCCTGACCCGGCTGCACAATCATGGTTACATTCAGGAATTGGCCCAGCAACTCTTTGATATGGCAGCGCGCAAACAACAAAACTGCAGTTTGATCATGCTGGATATTGATGAATTTAAGTCAGTGAATGACCGTTTTGGTCACGCGGTCGGTGATCGGGTGATTGTGTCGTTGTCGCAACTGTTACAGCAACGGCTGCGTAAAAGTGACGCGATTGGCCGTTATGGCGGCGAAGAGTTTTTAGTACTGATGCCAGACACCGAGCCAGCCGCGGCTTTACTGGTGATGCAGCAGATATTGACGCAGTTTGGCCAGATTGCGTTTAGCGAAGATAAACAGATGTTTTCGGTCACATTTAGCGCCGGAGTGGCTGGCAGCAGCGATTTTAGTTCAGCCCAGGCGGCATTAGATGCTGCGGACAAAACGCTGTATCTGGCAAAAACGACCGGTCGTAACCAGGTGTTGCTGGCAGAAAAAACCTGAGCGCGGCTTGCGCACTCAGGGCGCCATTTTTACATCTCAATATACTGCGGCCAGCCCAATAACGGATTCTGCATACCTTGTTTATGTTCAAAGGCATCCAACTGTTCCGGCGAGGCTTGCGCCAGCGCTTTTTCGCGGTATTTCACCGCAAACTGCAGCGTTTTTAGCATAGCCGGAGCGAAGTTTTGCCCGATATCGGCGCGGATAGCCTCGGCAATACCGGCCGGTAATTCGGCCAGCGCCGCTTCGGTTTGCAGCAGCAGATAGTCAGTGCTGAACCAGCGCTCTTGCATTTCGGTCTGGCGAATGCGTTGTTTCAGGTCTTGTTTTACCTTGGCATGACCACAAATCACCCGATAAATCACCACTTCGGCCAGCATACCTTCGAGATTAAAATGCTCAAAAGGGTCCACTTGTTGCTGCTGGAAAAACTGTTGTTTCAGCAAGTGAATGGCATTACGGCGGTTAGATTCGAGCAGCGCTTGCTGATACAGCTGCCAGCCTTGCCATTCTTCAGCATCGGGTGGGCTTGAGATGTCACTGAGCAGTTGCTCGTCGACATCGCCGTACAAAGATTTGCGGTTTTGCTGTTTCGGGCTGACAGTGACCAGCATGCTCCAGCCTTTTTGGAACGGCTTCATCACACCGTCGGCGCCTTGCAGCAACACCAGTGCGCGCTGTAAATCATGACCGGATAGTTCGGCAAGGCCGAGGCTCACCACTCCAACCACATCATGCGCGGCTTGTTCCAGCAAATGCATTTTGTATTTGTTGTAAAACTTGTCAGCAAACTTCAGGCTCATCAGCACCGCTTTACTTTTCAGTGCGCTGAGGTCGGCGTCCGTCAGCAACTGCTGTGCTTTACCAAAGTTCAGCACTTTGCTCAGAAATGGCCCTTGTTCCTGCTCACGTACTACTAATTGCATCCGGTAGTCCTTAATCGAGGAAACTGAACATTTCGTCTACTTCAGCGTATTCGTCGCTGCCCTGGTTTTTCTCTTTCGCCTGCATCACCAGTTCTGTCGCGAACTTGCTGATAATGCCTTCCCAGCCAGAGTTTTCGTTGCGTACCAGCGCTTTAATTGACTGCTCGACTTGTGGCGTTAACTGGCGGATTAACGCCAGCAAACTGCGCGGGTCGTCAAAACCCAGGCCGTGCACTTCTTCGTTCAGATGACGCTCGGTGTAGCTGACGGCTTCTTCTAAGTCCTGCTCTTCTTCATGCAGGATGTCCTGATAAAAGTCTTCATCTTCAACCACTTCACCGCGATACAGTTCAATAAAAGGAATGGACAAATAAAACAGCCCGGCCGGATCTTCGGCGATACACTCGAGGATCTCGGCTTGTTTTTCTTCGGTTTCCTGGGTGCGAATAAGGTAAGTCAGAAAATCAAAAGTATGCTGTTTCAGCTCTTCGGCGTTGTTTTTGATTTTCTCTTCCCAGTACAACGGCTGCTGACAGACGATGTCGCGGATTTTTTCCGGTGTCATCAGCTCGGAAATAATCGACGGGAAGGAGATATCGTGTTGGCTGTTGATTTGCGTCAGCGTGACAATATCAATCTGTTCAATGACTTCGACCAGTTGTTCGTCAGACATTTCATTGGCAATGAGCTCAAATTTTTTGCTGGCCTGTTTCGGTTCGACGATGGCCAGTTCTTTGATCTCGGCCACAGTAATTTCAATCAGTTGATTCATCAGCGGCCTTCTCCTTTAAAGCGGATGTCGTCAAAGGCATCGTCATAGCCTTCTTCGTCTTCGTCATGATCGTCACGACCGTTGTAGTCGTCTTCAGCTTCATCACGCATCTCGTCGTCATCTTCGTCGTAAGATGGTTCGTCGTCATGCTCTTCACTGCTGGCACTCCGGCTGCGCGCCGGTGCTTTGCCTTGTTGTTCCAGCAGGTACAACACGGCGCAGGACTCAATCAGCAGCGTTTCGGAATAATCACGTACGGTTTTCACCAGCGGCAGGTCGGCATTATTAAACGCCACTGTGACTTTAAATTCATCCCACACCGGCAGCGTCGCGGTCTGGATCCACTTCGCCCATTTTAATTTGGCTTCTTTGCTGAATTTCACCCGGCCATAGAGCGCCACCGGCAGATACTCCGGCACAGATTCGAGCATTTCCGGATCGGCCTGCAAAATCGCTTTGATTTTGCCGCAGAATTGTTCCAGTGCTTTGGGCGTGTCCGGGTCGTTATAAGAATCGATGTTCTCATAAGCATCAGTTTTTAACTGATTGATTTTTTGGATATTCAGTTTCTTCGTCATAACGTCCTCAATAGAACTGGTCCCACAGCTCTTTCATCGCTGCGGCGGGGTCTGTGACAATGACATTGTTAAAATCTTTGATAAAAGCCGCTTTGGCTTTGGGGTCAGACAGCACTTCATACGACTGTTTGACCTGATGCAGCGCTTGTGCAGCGGCTGCTTTTTCATCTTCCGACAGGCCAAGCAGCTTATCGGGGTGGTATTTATTGGACAGCCGTTTATAGGCTTTTTTAATTTCATCTTCACTGGCGCTGGCTTTGACGCCTAACACACGGAAATGGTTGATCATAATTCGCCTTAATCGAGCGCTGAACATCAGGCATGGCCGGCTATGATAGCAGAATTCGATGCCTCGCGAGGGGGCCGTGGGGTACCCTGTGCGAAACTTTTCTGCCAGGTTCTGCGCATTTTAGCATCGGTACTGCAGGCCGCTCTTGTCAGTGTGCCCCGCCGGACGTGACAATAGCACTTTGCGCTGAGCCCGTCGCACTGTTGCCCGACTGAGAGAAATATGTCTGATTTGATACCGGTCCCCACCGGCCTATGGTTATTACTCGGTGGCAGTGGACAGATTGGCAGTGCTTTACTGCCGCTGTTAAGAGCTGCTGGTTATCAGGTCGTAGCGCCGTCCCGTCAGGAACTGGATTTGAGTGACCTCAGTACTGTGTCAAACTATCTGAGGCAAGTACAACCAGCCGGCATTATTAACGCCGCTGCTTATACAGCGGTGGACCGGGCAGAGTCGGAACCGGCGCGGGTCTGGACGCTGAATGCCGAATTGCCGGCGTTACTGGTAGACTATGCAGCGCAGCAACAAATCCGCCTGCTGCATTATTCCAGTGACTACGTCTATGGTGACGACAGCGGGCAATGGCTGACCGAGCAGCAGCCGTTGGCGCCTCAAAATGTTTATGCCTGCAGCAAAGCGGCTGGCGATCAGGCTGTGCTTGCTGCAAACACAAGCGCGCTCATTCTGCGCACCAGCTGGGTTTATGCGGCGGATGGCCAGAATTTTCTCTGCACTATGTTGCGGTTGATGCGGCAACAATCACAGCTGCAGGTCGTTGCCGACCAGATTGGTGCCCCGACGCCGGCAGCATTGGTGGCGGCTGTCAGTCTGCGTTTGCTGGCAGCACCTGTCAGCGGTTTGCTGAATCTGGCAAGTCGTGGCTGTTGCAGCTGGTATCAGTTTGCTAAGGCTATTCGGGAATTAGCTCAGCAATATGGCGTCGACGGGCTTTGTTGTCAGTTCATTAGTGCGATACCGTCATCAGCCTGGCCCGCGCCGGCACGCCGGCCTCTGAATTCAAGGCTGAATGTGACTGCAATAGAGCAGTTGCTTGGCGAGCCGCTGCCAGACTGGCAACAAGGGCTACAACAGACTTTTCAGCAATGGCTGGCGCTGCAAGCAACATCATAAAGGCTGTCCAGGAGTATTCATGCAATTTCAACCACTTGCTTTGGCAAATGTTCAACTCATCACGCTGAACGTCTTTCAGGATGCGCGTGGCAGTTTTATGGAAAATTTCCGCCTCGACCAGTTTCAGGCACATTGTGGGACTTATCAGCTGGTGCAGGACAACTACAGTGTTTCGACTGTGGGCGTGTTGCGTGGCCTGCATTTTCAATTGCGCCGGCCGCAAGGCAAATTGCTGCAGGTGACCCGTGGCCGGATTTTTGATGTGTTAGTTGATTTGCGCCCAACCTCGCCAACTTTCGGCCGCTGGGAAGGCATCTGGCTGGACAGCCAGTTACCGCAGCTGCTGTGGGTGCCGCCTGGTTTTGCTCATGGCTTTTATGTGGCAGAAGGACCGGCCGATGTCAGTTATAAGTGTACTGACTACTATCAGCCGGACGATCAATTTGTGCTGACTTATCAGGATCCTGAATTGCAGATCCAGTGGCCATGCGGCGGGCAACCGCTGTTGTCTGACAAAGACCGCCAAGGTCAGTGCTGGGCTGAGTTGTTGCCGTTGCTACAGAATTAATGTCTCGCTCTGGCGTGATTGATCAAAAAAGTCTCAGGTCACGTACTTGAAAAATCCCGCTTGCACCTTTATGTACCGTTCGGTAAGTTAATGAAGCTTCTGCAACGATACAATCTTCGCGCAGCCGAACCAAGGAAAAACCATGAGTGATTTATTCAGTCCAGTCGAACTGGGGGCTTTGGCCCTGAAAAACCGTATTCTGATGGCACCGCTGACCCGTTGCCGCGCCGATGCCGACCACGTGCCAACGCCGATGATGGCGGATTATTATGCCCAGCGTGCCAGTGCCGGTTTGATCGTCGCCGAAGCGACGATGGTGGCTGAGGGCAATTCTGCGTTCTGGCGCGAACCAGGCATTTATTCGGCGGCGCAAATTCAGGCGTGGAAGCAGGTCACAGATGCGGTACACGCTAAAGACGGCAAAATTGTGCTGCAAATTTGGCACGGTGGCCGCGCTTGTCATCCGGCGCTGAACAACGGCAAGACGCCGGTATCCTCTGCTGCTGTTGCCATCGACGATACAGTGCATACGCCCGAGGGCAAGTTACCTTATACAGTACCAAGAGTGCTGGCAGACGAGGAAATCCCTACCATTATTGCCCAGTTCCGTCAGGCGGCGATCAATGCAAAAGAAGCCGGTTTTGATGGCGTCGAAGTGCATGGTGCGAACGGTTACCTGCTGGACCAGTTCCTGCGTGATGGTGTGAATACCCGCAGCGGCCGTTATGGTGGCTCGCTGGAAAACCGCAGCCGCTTGCTGCTCGAAGTGGTACAGGCCGTCGTTGAGGTCTGGGGCTCAGACCGCGTTGGTGTGCGTATTTCGCCATTAAACAGCTACAACAGCATGGTGGATTCAGACCCGGTAGCATTAACCCGTCATGTCGCGGCGGCATTAAACCCATTGAATCTGGCGTATCTGCACCTGATGCGGGCCGATTTCTTTGGTGTGCAGCAAGGTGATGTGGTGACAGCTGCGCGCGAGGTTTATCAGGGCAATTTGATCGGCAATATGGGTTACCAGAAAGCCGAAGCCGGGCAAGCGCTGCAGACTGGTCAGCTGCAAGCAGTAGCAGTCGGCGCGGCCTTTATCGCCAATCCGGATTTGGTTGAGCGCTGGTTACACGACTGGCCATTAACGGCGCCGGATCAAAGCACCTTCTATACCCAGGATGCCAAGGGCTACAGCGACTATCCGGCGTATCAGGGCTGAGCCTGTCACTGTGTGTGCCAAAGAACAACGGCGGTTGAACACCGCCGTTGTGTTGTCTGCTGTAAATGAATTGCAAATTTTCTGCCGGCAAAGCTTCTCAGCGACAGGTCTGATGCATTATCTTGCAGACAGACCTTGCCAGCTGAACTCACACCGATGACTGATTTTATTGAGATCTACGACGATGCGTTAAGTCCTGAACTCTGTCAGGCGATTATCAACACTTTTGAGCAGAGCCCGCACCGCACGCCAGGCCGCACTGGTGGTGGTGTCGACCCCAGCAAAAAAATCAGCACCGATTTGTACCTGAACGACCATGCTGAATATCAGGCGTTGTTGCAGCAAATCATTGCAGTGACCGGCCAATATGCCGAACAGTATTTCCGCAAATATCATTTTGCGTTAATTGCACCTGTGGCCTTAACCATTCAGCATCCGGTGACCGGTGAGCCGGTTAACCTGACCCATGAAAACTATGCTGAGCTCGGTGAAGCGCGCGCCGGCGATTATATGCGGCTGTTATACCGGCTGGGGCCGATTCAGGCACAGAAATATGACGCCGGTAAAGGCAACTACAACTATTGGCACTGTGAGGTCTATCCGCAGGCGCCGCTGAACGAACCGCTACACCGCACACTGCTGTTTATGTTTTATCTCAATGACGTGGCGGAAGGTGGCCAGACTGATTTTTATTATCAGCAGAAATCAATCCAGCCAAAAGCCGGCCGGATGGTGATTGCGCCAGCTTATTTCACCCACACGCATCGCGGTTGTGTGCCGGTGTCGAATGACAAATACATACTGACCAGCTGGATATTGCTGCAACGCGCCGAGCATTTGTACGCGCAGTAAGTGAAGCAAAATTCAGATCCTGAAGTTATAAAGCTGGTGTGTAAAGCCGAATTAGGCTGTTAAAGCCATGTTCTCTTTGCTGATGTTTCGCATACATTTTGCACGGCGGTCGCCGCTGGAACTGGCGGTAGTTGCCGCTGTGACTGCCGTTTTCGTGCTGTGCTGTAATGAAATTTACCGTGTTTGTTAACGGTACATGGCTGCCGCGTTAGGGCGCATTTGGTCTAACGGAAAAGCCATGCAGTCTTGGCGTCTGGTTAATTAGCAATTTATAATTTAAAACTTCTTATTTGCCAGAGCAATGGAATGTCCCCGGTCAATATTGTCATTGCCGATCCGGAACCAGCAGCATCACGGCAGCTGGGGCAACTTATTACAGCTTACCCCAACTTGCAGTTGCTCGGTGCCTGTGCCGATTTGCCGGATACGTTAAAGGCACTGCGCAGCGAAAGTGTTGATTTGTTGTTTGTGGACTGTCAGTTGCCCGGGCTTTGGGGGCAGTCTGCACGTTTGCCGGATAAAGCCGTCACGCACAAACCGTTGTTTGTGGCGATGAGTCACCGCGAGCAAGACGCGTTTCAGGCCATTGCCCATTTTGCCTTTAGTTTTTTGCTGAAGCCGGTGGGGCGGCCAGATCTGGCAAAAGTCCTGCTGAACGCGCACTCGTTGCTGTTGCAGTCACCGGATCATCTTTACAGTCCTTACCCGCTGAAAATATGGTTTGCGCATGGTCATGATGTGCTGGCGCTGGATGAGCCCGGTGTGTTGATGATCCAGGCTGCCGGAAACTATCTGTGCATCCATACCACGGACGGGAATTACGTGGTCCGGGACACACTGAAAGCGGTGTTACCGCGCCTGCCAAAGTCCTTTGTACAAATTCATCGTTCTACACTGATTAATCTGCATCATTTGCGCAGTATGTCGATGCGTAAAGGGGTGTTGATGGCAGAACTGAGTGATCACAGTATGCTGCCCGTTTCGCGCCGGTTCAGGACTCTTATTGAACCCTTGTTAAGAGATTTTCCGCTACAGTGACGCTGGTCACTGCAACCTGACCGTTTATCCCTCCGTCACAACAACCAAACCGTTCCTCTCATGACCCATTGAGCTTTATCTGCACATTGGCAAACTGCCAGCGGTGACCAAGGGGGTCACTTTCTGCTGAGGAAAAGGTCATGAAAGTCATGTTATGGTGTACCGTGGCAACACTTTACTGTGGACAACTGCAGGCCGGTTCTTTTGAGTACACCGCCTATGCAGAACAGGCGTTGGTGCAAATTTGCAGTGAAACCCAACAGGACGATCGTTATGGTCTGAAAAAGACCCTGAAAGATCACCGCATCAAAGTACAAACTGCTGTGGATAAAGTGGTTTGCAATGGAATGCCGCTGGCTGCGTTTGCGCGTTTTGAGCAGGCTCACAAAGTTGCCCAAATGCTCGCGCCCTATGAAAAACGTCGCAAAGGTCATGTCGATATCCGTGATATCAGTCCGGCCAACTGAAATTTTTGGCAGACCGCCGACCAAACGACAACTGCAGGGTTGTCGTTTGGTGTTCCTTGGGGGCTGGTTTCAGCCAGCCGGCCGGATCATCTTCAGATGCGGAATATCGTCTTCAAGGTATGGCTCACTGGCGGCAACAAAACCCATACTTTCGTAAAAACGCTGCAGGTAACATTGCGCCGAAATATACAGGTCCAGCTGCGGCCACTGCTCGCTGGCAACTGCAATGGCTTTTGCGACCAGTAACTCACCAAGACCAAGCCGCCGTGCGGTTTGCGACACACAAACCCGTCCGATAGCCGGATGCCCGGGATAACTGACGTCCGGTGGCAGTACTCTGCTGTAACCGAGGATTTTATCGTGTTTTTTCAGCAGGATATGCAGCACGCCTGGTTGAGTATCTTTGCCGTCCAATTCCGGATACGGGCAGTTTTGCTCCACGACAAAAACATCGACCCGCAGCTGTAACATCTGGTACAGCGTCAGGCTGTCTAACTGCTCAAAAGGTACAATTTGCCATTCCATCATCGGTGCTGTTTGCCTCAGTTGCCGCGTACAGATAGCCGCACTATACCAGAGCCAGGCAGTGCTGTGTCAGTCTGTGCGCACGCAACTTTTGTCTAAAATGACCAGCAGATGCTCATGCTTGTCATACAAATGTCGACGGGATGTCGCAAAACTGTCGATGAATCGTCACTTGGATGACATCTGCGAAAGCTCTAATACCGGCGGAACTTTTTGAACCCTCACTGCCGGAGCGCTCATGTATAACAAGCAGCAAAACAATAAGTTAGATTTCGATAATAGCGGTATCGACCCGCAGACCAATTTCTCAGACAACCCGACGTTCAGCGACATCGTCGCGACCCGTCGTGGTTTTTTAAAAGGTGGCATTGCCGCAGCTGTGGCGACTGTATTTGGCGGCACTCTGGCCGGCTGCAACAGTGACACCAAAGCGCCGCTGTTGTTACCGGAAGCGGTGAAACCAGAACCGGCGCCGGTGCTGCTGAACTTCACCGCCATTCCAACCAACCGCCTGGATAAAATCACTGTGCCGCAGGGTTACAGTGCGCGGGCGTTTTTGCCGATGGGTACACCACTGACCGGCAGCTACCCGGCTTATAAAGAAGGTGGCCTCAATACCGGCGCTGAGATGGAGCAACAAGTCGGCGCGCATCATGACGGCATGCATTTCTTCCCACTGGATGCCCGCACTGAAGGCAAAAACAGCAACGAAGGTTTGTTGGTGTTTAACCATGAATACTGTGAACCGGCCACGCTGCATCAAAATGGCCCAACCGGCGCCCCGCGCCCGGCCGATGAAGTGCGTAAAGAAGTTGCCGTGCACGGTGTGACTGTGGCGCATATCAAAAAAGACGCCAGCGGTCAGTTCCAGCTGGTGCAGGGAAGTCCGCTGAACCGCCGTATCACCGGCGCGACACCGATGGACATTGCAGGGCCCGCTCGTGGCGATGCCAAGATGGTGACTAAATACAGTACAGATGGCACCCGCACCCGCGGTACGTTAAACAACTGCGGCAACGGCTATACACCATGGGGCACTTATTTAACCGCCGAAGAGAACTGGGCCGGTTATTTTATGAACGCCGATGCAACGCAGCCACGTGAACATAAACGTTATGGTGTTGGTACTAAAAACGGCCGTTACAGCTGGGAAACTGCTGATTCAGGTGCTGACCAGTATCAGCGTTTTAATGCCTCCACCATCGCGACAGACGCCAACCGCGACTACCGCAACGAACCGAACACCTTCGGCTGGATTGTCGAAATCGACCCCTTTAACCCGGACAGCGTGCCACAAAAACGCACGGCGCTGGGCCGCTTTGGTCACGAAGGTGTGGTGTTTGCGCCAGTAGTTGAAGGCCAGCCGGTAGTGTTTTATTCCGGTGACGATTCGACTTTTGAATATATCTACAAATATGTCTCCAAAGCGCCTTATTACAAAGCCACCGCCGGCGGTCATCTGTTGAATGAAGGCACTTTGTATGTGGCGAAATTTAACGCCGACGGCAGCGGCGAGTGGTTAGCGCTGGACTTTAACTCGGAGAAATTCCGCGCTGCGGCGCTTTCGAAAAACGTCGAGTTTGTCAGCCAGGCGGACGTGCTGATCAATACCCGTTTAGCGGCGGACGTGGTTGGCGCCACCAAGATGGACAGACCGGAGTGGGGCGCGGTGCACCCAACGACCGGCGAAGTGTATTTCACCCTGACCAACAACACGGCGCGTACTGCGGCCCAGGTCGATAAAGCCAACCCGCGTGCCAACAACGCCACTGGTCATATCATCCGCTGGCGTGAACGGCAGCAGCCACAAGCGCTGGCGTTTGACTGGGATATCTTCTTACTGGCCGGTGATGTTGGTACGGAAACGCCGGGCAGCAGCCTGAAACTGAGCGCGGACAACCATCTGGCGAGCCCGGACGGTCTGGCTTTTGATAAAAACGGTTTGTTGTGGATCCAGACCGATATGAGTGGTTCACAGCAAGCATCCGGACCTTTTGGCAATAACCAGATGGTGGTGGCAGACAGCAAAACCCGCCAGATCAAACGGTTCCTGGTTGGCCCTGTTGACTGTGAAGTCACCGGTATCAGCTTTACTCCGGATATGAAGACGATGTTCGTGAATATTCAGCATCCGGGCGACCGTTCGACGGTGACCAAACTGACCTCAACCTGGCCTGCCAACGACGCTACCAGCCGGCCACGTTCAGCGACTGTGATTGTCACCAAAGATGATGGCGGCGTGATTGGTTCATAAGCGCCTGAAGCTGTTGTCAGACTGAAACTGAATGGCCGCCGAACAGCGGCCATTTTTTTTCGCCTGTCAGAAAATAAAGCCATCAGTTAAATAGCAGCAGTGCTACCTGCCGGCATCGCTTTTGCCGTATAATCTGCTGGTTTTTTCTGCGCTGTGGCGCAGTTGTGTTTGTCCTGCCAGAGCGTGTTGTAATTAATTGAAAAAAGTCCTGTTCCGTATCGCTATTTCCAAATTGCTGCTCGTGGCGGTGTTATTGCTGTCGTTGGCGCTTAGTTATATTCCGGATCAGCCTTATCATGTCCCTGGCGCTGACATCGCGCAGCAAAACTTCCATGTCATTGAATTTAATGACGAAGGTCAGCCGCATAATCCGGCACAGCTGGCTGGCCTCAAAGCCCGCATCAGCCAGAGCAGTGCCAAACCTGAGCTGCTGATTTTTATCCATGGCTGGCATCACAGCGCCAAACCCGATGATGAAAACTTCATTGCCTTTCAACAGTTTTACCAGCAAATGGCGCAGTCCGACGCGCAGCGGAACCTGATTGGTCTTTACATTGGCTGGCGCGGCGACAAATTTGACCCGCTGTGGCTGGATGGTTCCACCGACGCCAGCAGTCAGGTTGAAGCCTTAGATTTCCCGACAATTTTTCAGCGCAAATCAGTGGCGCGGCGCATCGGCAAAACCGGTTTTTCCGCGTTATTAGATGAGCTGGACGGTTTAGTCAGCGCCGGTCAGTTGCAGCGTTACACTGTGCTTGGCCACAGCCTGGGCGGCGCTGTCGCGCTGCATGGCAGCAAAGACCGCATCAGCACAGCGATTAAAGCCGGTGAGGATAATCCGAATTTATTTATTCTGTTAAACCCGGCGGTGCGCGCCAGCGAATACCGGCCTATGGATGAACTGCTCAGTGTCGACCGGCAAAAGCCGGCGATGGTGGTGCTGCAATCCAAAGGCGATTACGCGTTAAAAGAAGCCTGGAGTTGGCTGAGGGACGGCGAACGGGTGATGGGGAATTCCTGGGCTATTACTCACGATATTGATCGCTGCGTGCGCGGCGATTGTTCAATACCGCTGAATATCCCCAAAGCATTAGCCGAACATGACGCCACCCCGGGCTGTATGATGACCCTGGATAAATCCGGCTGGAAAATTCGGGCCCGCTTACAGGCCCGGCGTACCGTGCAAAGCTGTGGCGATGCGAATATGCAGGCGGTGTGGGTTCTGGCAGTTTCTGACGATATTATCAGCGGCCACAACGGCATTTTGACGCCAGACCACGCCGTGGCCCTGTCTGAAATCATGGCGAAAATTGATTTACACCGCAATCAGCTACCTGTGGTGCAGCGTCAGGTGCAGCAGGCCGAACAGCAGGCAGAAGCGCTGTTAACAGGTGCAGCGCCCTGAGTTTGTATTTATTTTTTACCGATTGCCTGCCACAGACAAAGATTGAGTGTGCCGCCTGTTTGCGTTAGCCTGTAGCGTTTTACGGAACTACTCCACAAGGACGCAGATGAATTCTCTTGGCTCTCAGGCTTTTCCAACCTCACTGATGTTTTTTTTCGTGCTGGCGATGGCGATATTACATCTGGTATTTGCTGTCGGCGTATTTCAGACAGCGCGGCGTGGCCAACAAGATGGCAGTCGTTGCTGGCTGGTCCAGCCCAGATATTGGGCCTTAGCAACATTAATCCTCGGGCCGTTTTTTGCGGCGGTATATTGGGCTATCCACCATTCCGCGTTTGGCGGATTTGACCAAAGTGGTGTGGCTGAAGTGCGGCAGCGCCGCCAACAGTCCACTGAACAGGCGGAATAAAAAATGGGGTTTGCCCCCATTTCGTATTCAATGCAGCAAAATCAACACAGTACCGCCGACAGTCAAAGCCGCGCCTAACCAGGCACCGGCGGCGGGGCGGCGTTTGTACACCAGCCACAGCAACGGCAACACCAGCACCGGGCTCACCGACGACAGCATCGCGACCAGACTGGCGTCGCCAAGTTTTAATGCCTGTAAAATCAGCGTCATGCCAACGACCATCGATAACAGTGCGTTAAAGGCGACCATGCCCAGCACTTTTTTAGTCATCGGCAGATAGGTGCGCGCGACTTTAAAACCAAGCCACAACAACAATAAATGACAAATCAGCGCCGTGGTCATCCGCACTGCTGAGGCGGCAATGGCGTCGATATCGGTTTCCATCAGCGGTTTCAGCATCAGCGTGGACACGGCCTGACACAAGGCCGATAACAAGCCCAGGCCAATGCCAATACCCAGCTGATGGCTGGAAGTTTCCCAGTGATGTTGTTCGCTGGCTCTTTTGCCAAACAAAATGGCGCACATCACGCCGCTGACCAGTAGTCCTGAGCCCACCAGCGTCCAACCCCATAGGGTTTCGCCCAAAAACAGATAAGCCAGCAGCGCCGAAAATAACGCATGGGTGGCAAACAACACACCGGCGCGACGTGGCCCGAGCCGGTTCATCGAGGCAAAAAGCGCGGTATCACCAATTAAAATACCAATACAACCAGAGGCTGCCAGTAACCACAGCTGATTTGCCGGTAAAGTTTGCCAACTGCCGCTATAGAGCGCGACTGACCAGAGCAACAGGCTGGCAAAAGTCATGCGCCAGCGGGTAAAAGCAAAAGCGCCTAAATGCGCCGACGCCGGTGCCGAAATTAAACTGCCGACTGCCCAGCAGAGCGCAGCGGCCAGCGCCATCCATTCAAAAGTCACATCAAGTCCTAATAATCAAACAAGCCAGAAGACAAATATCGATCGCCACGGTCGCAGATGATGGCGACTATAACGGCACCGGGATTTTGCTCTGCTAAGCGCAGCGCCGCGAATACAGCACCGCCGGAGCTGACGCCGGCACAAATGCCTTCTTCGCGGGCCAAACGCCGCGTGGTCGCAACCGCATCGGCTTCGCTGACATCCAGCACCAGATCAACGCGGCTTTTCTGATAAAAACCCGGCAGATAAGCTTCAGGCCAACGCCTAATTCCCGGGATCGAACTGCCTTCGGCCGGTTGTAGACCAACAATCTGAATCGCCGGGTTTTGTTGTTTCAGATAAGTGGACACGCCCATGATGGTACCGGTAGTGCCCATGCTGGAGACGAAATGTGTGATAAGCCCGTGGCTTTGTTGCCAGATCTCCGGGCCAGTGCCTCGAACATGCGCGGCCGGATTGTCGCGGTTATTAAACTGGTCCAGCACTTTGCCTTTGCCATCACGCTGCATCTGCAATGCTAAGTCGCGCGCGCCTTCCATACCCTGCGCTTTGGTGACCAGAATCAGTTCAGCGCCATAAGCCTGCATTGAGGCTTTGCGCTCGGCGGTGGCGTTGTCCGGCATGATCAACACCATTTTGTAGCCTTTGATCGCCGCCGCCATCGCCAGCGCAATACCGGTATTGCCGCTGGTCGCTTCAATAATGGTGTCGCCGGGCTGAATATCCCCGCGCGCTTCGGCGGCGTTAAGCATATTGAGCGCCGGTCTGTCTTTCACTGAACCCGCCGGATTATTGCCTTCGAGCTTCAGCAACACGGTACTTTGGGTATGCGCCGCCATGCGCTGCAGCCGCACCAGCGGCGTCTGGCCAACATAGTCGGCGATAGTGGGGAAATTCGGTTCAGCAGAAACAGACATCTGGGGCTCCGGCGCGGGAAAGTGGCGCTATTGTAGCGGAAAAACGGCCAAAAACGCAGTGGAACGGCAATCTCTTGGACCTCTGGTTTTAGTCTGGTAAAAAAGTTAAACTAATGAAAATGCAAAGGAGTGTTAATGAAAAATTTACTTATAGTATTCTCCACGTTTGCCTGTTCAATGGTCGCAATGGCCCAGACTGGTGATACAACTGCCGTTTATGCCGGTAGTCTTCCCGAGACAGGTGGGTATTTATTACAGACCACAGGCCCCCAGGGACAGACCCTACGTTGGTATCGTCAATCTCACCCACAATATATTTTAGAGCTTACAGGGCCCGGTTTGTATCCGGCACTGCATCAACAAGCCGCAGAACAGCTGCAACAGCAGCCTGTATCCATCGATGCGGCAACTCAACAACAGTTAATGCAAAACACGGCTCAAGCTTTGGCGATGGACCCTCAGGTCGTCGCGTCTATACGACAACAGATTGAACAGGAACAGCAGCAGGTCATCGCTGCAGTGCAGCAACTCAAAGGCGCGCAGGTTGAACAGCAATTTAGCCAGTTAGGCAATTTATTACTGGTCTCAGGCTCAGTCACGCAGGCGCAGCTGGCTGCGATCCCCGGTGTCGTCAGAGTTTGGCCGGAACAGGCCTATCAAGTGACGTTGACCGAAAGTGTTCCAAAAGTAAAAGCACCAGAAGTTTGGGCGCAGAAAGATGCGCAGAACCGCGATATCACTGGCCAGGGCGTCAAAATCGCCGTGTTGGATACCGGTATTGATTACAACCATCCGGCATTAGGCGGCTGTCTCGGCGTCAGCTGCAAAGTGATTCTAGGTAAAAACACGCTAGTAAACTCAGGTGATGTTACTGATGTGCATGGCCATGGTACACATGTAGCGGCTATCGCGGCAGGTAAAGCGGAAGCTGGGAATGGCGTAGCGCCCGGTGCAAAAATCATTGCTGTTAAAGTTTTGAACGACAGTGGCTATGGTTACGATAGCAGCATTATCGCGGGTCTCGAATATGCGGTTGATCC
>CAMLRA010000011.1 GCA_946482325.1 uncultured Chromatiaceae bacterium
CGCCAAACCCAAGCGTTCGCGGCTGATGAGATAGTCGCGTTGTTCAAACTCTTCCAGTGTTGCGATGTCATCGGCAAAATCCCATTTGCCGCCGGTTTCGCTGTTGTCGGAGCCAAATTTACGTTTGGCCAGGCTCGCGGCAAAGGCGATGCCGAGGCTGTCGCTGTTATCGCCGATATCAAACAGCCGGGTGGCGACACCGGAGATTTTCGGGCTTTGTTTGTCGACCAGACTGTTGTGGCCGGCTTCCGCGGTAAAGCTGTAGAAATCATGACTACGGTCAAACGCCGATAAGCTCTTGATTTCAATAGTGCCGCCTAAAGAGCCTGCCGGCATATCCGGCGTCAGTGTTTTGCTGACTTCGACGGATTCCAATAAATCGGATGGGATCACATCAAGCGCAACCGCGCGCCGGCCGGCTTCCGGTGCGGCCAGCGAGGTGCCGTTGTAGGTGACGGCGTTATAATCCGGAGCCAGACCGCGCACGCGGACAAAACGGCCTTCGCCCTGATCGCGCTCGACCGACACACCGGCCAGGCGCTGTAAGGCTTCACTGGCATTGCTGTCCGGGAACTGACCCATTTCATCGGTACTCGCCACCGTGACAATCCCGGCGGCATTGCGCTGGCGGCTTAATGCCTTGCTGACTGCGCCGGACTGGCCTGTGACTTCCACGTGCTCGAGGCTGTTATCAACCGCACGTAGCTTAATATCACCCAACTGCAGCGGGTCGGCGGCGACAATCACCGCTTGTTCGGCCAGCGCAGCGCCGACATAACGCACCTGCAGTGTGTAACTACCGGCTGGCAACTTCGGAAAGACAAAACGACCATCGGCAGCAGTGGTGCGACTTAGATTCAATTCGCGGATCACCACCTCTGCGCCGGGTAACAGCCGCTGCTGATTGTCGGTGATGCGGCCACTTAATGCGGCATCGGCGTATGCGGTGCTGGTTGTGGCCGCAGTGAGACAAAGGCCAAGCCAAATTGCCCGGCTGAGCCGGTTTGGATGAAATAAAGGTTGAGATGTCATAACGGTTTCCAGAGCTGAAGGTCAATGATCTGGGCGCTATTGTGCGAAGGCTGTGTGACAGCTACGCGGCCAAAAAACCGATGGGCTGTGCCGGACTGACCCGGGTCTTTGCAGCACAAGCCGCAGCCCGATTTGTCATGCGACTGTCACGGCACTGTCACAGCGCCTGCCGACAATCAGCAGTCCAGTTGATGCGACAGGGCACGGAGGGCGTATTTTATGTGGCGATATCACCGGCAAAAACTCAGTGTCTGCCTGCTCATTTTGCTCGCGGTATTGGGATTAGCATTTCAGCAAGGGGATCTCAAAGCCTATAGTGTCCGCGACAGTGTTGACAGCCTGGGCGAAGGCGTCACCCTGGCAGTCTGTGGCGCCTGGCTCAGCCTGATTATCAGCAGCAGGCCTGTGGGTCGTATCACGAACTATCTGTTTTTCGGAAGTTTCTTGCTGTTGTTTTCGGCGACTTTAGATGTGGCCGATGAATTTCTCGATTATCCGCCAGAGCAGCGGTTGCTGAGCTGGCTGGAATCTTTTCCGGCGCCGGTTGGCATGGTGCTGCTGACCATTGGCCTCTATGGCTGGCATCGCGAACAACAAGTGATCAGCCGGCAGTTACAGGGCCGCGAAGGTTTTTTACGCGACCATCAACTGATTGACCCGCTGACCCAGCTTTATGGCCCGGTGTATTTACACGCAGTGCTGAACCGGGAAATTAAGCTGCGCCGGCCCGGGCAGACCTTGTCACTGTTGCTCCTGGATATTCAGGGTTTTGCCGCTTACAACCGCCATTTTGGTGTCGAGGCCGGGGATGCGTTACTGCAGCGCCTGGCGATTTGGTTTGCCGGTCAGTTGCGGCCGCAGGATGTGATTTGCCGCTATAGTGGCGATTGTTTTGTGTTGTTGCTGCCGGACACCCCATCGGGGAGCGCCGAGCTGCTGGCCCAACATTTACAAAGTCAGCTGCAGCATATCTGCACTGATCCACTGGTGCTGCAGACAGTGGTCCAGCCGGTGCAGGAGCAAAGTGCAGTAGCAGCACTACAACAGCTGGAGCTGGCGCTGGGACAGGCCAAAGCGCAATCCTTTACGCTCGCAAAGGAGTGGTACTGATGCGTCGGCCGGGCGGATTTCAGGACAAGCAGCTGCTGGTCGCGCATGGCGTGCCTGAGCTGCTACAGGCAGCCGCGCGCCGCGGTATACCGCCTCACAAGTTACTGGCCGGCACCACCTTGTTTGAAACTGACCTGCAAAAACCGCAATTTCGCATGCACGCTGGTGCACTGCAGCGTCTGCTGTGTAATCTCAATAAAATACCCAGCCCGGAATTGCCGGCTGTGATTGCCCAGTCGATCCTACTGAACCCGCAGATCCCGGTCTGCCGCCTGCTCCTCTCGGCACCGACGCTCGGCAAAGCATTGCGTTATCTGTGGTTTTATCGCCAGCAATTGTGGCCAATGTGTCTGCCAGTGCTGCAATGGCAAGGCGCGACACTGCGGCTGGCCCTGGTACCGGCGGTCGGGATGGGGGCTGCGCAGGCACTGGCGCTGGCGCTTTGCCAGCAGTTTTTGCTGGCGTTATGTGCTGCACGTCAGGTGGCCGGGGTGGGGACGTGGAACTCAGCGCAAGGTTCAGCATCGTTGTTATTCCAGCTGACTTCAGCGCAATTAGCCCAGCGGCCGCCGACGGAGCAAGTCGCAGCACAAAGTGCAGAGTGCCGGCACTGGAGGCAAATTTGTTGTCAGCAGGCGAAGTTGCTACCGCGTCAGCCGGGTTTGCTGGAGTGGCTGAGCCGGCAGCAATTGCGGCGTTTACCAGATTGGCTAAG
This sequence comes from uncultured Chromatiaceae bacterium, assembly GCA_946482325.1. Next base: position 2,858 of record CAMLRA010000011.1, read on the forward strand.
CCCGGATGAGGTTGCGGCTATGTTGCAACTACACCCGGCGGCACTAAAAAGGTTGCTGGCGGACCAAGATTGCAGTTTCAGCCAATGGCAGGACGCTCTGCGCAATCAACTGGCGCTGTTTTGGTTGTCACAACCCGAATGGTCGAACCGGCAGCTGGCGGCCCGGCTTGGCTATTCGGATGAACACAATTTCCGCCGGGCGGTGAAACGCTGGACCGGTTTATTACCGAGCGCTTTGAGACCCGGCTGAATTCATCATGTGTCTCAGCCGCGCTGTGGATGGTTCCTAACAAATTCCTGATCCGGCAATTTTGCTGAACAATCGCCAAATTCAGCCAATAACACAGCTATTTCCCGTTCAGAAAAACCGACCCGGTCAAAATGACTGGCCAGCTCTTCCATACTGGCGCCTTTAGCCAACATACGCTGACCGGTTTGCAGATGAATATTGCGGACAAAATCTGAAGTCATAAATCGATACCTGCATTGTGAAAGCATTGCAGGGCGCATCATGGCGGCTGAACAAGTCAGACAAATGACAACTTTCTTACAAATCGACCAATAGCAGAAGTTGCGGGATAAAGTCAGTCGGCTAACACCAAGGCTGTTTTTGCCTGAATACAGCAGGTCAGTACTTCACCGGCGGCGAGTGGTACCGCCGGGTCCAGCATCTGAATGACTTCACCTTTAATCAGTCGCTTTTTACAGACGCCGCAGGAGCCGCCCAGACAGTCTGAAGGAATACAAGCGCCGGCGTTATTCAATGCATCCAGCACAGAACTGAAACCAGCTGAATCGGCGTTGATCGCGCCATACTGCAATAAACAGCTCTGCTTACTGGCACCAGCACTGAACAGTTCGTAATGCAAGGTGACACCTGCTTTGGCCAGATCGGTGCTGATCTTTGCGGTCATCGCGGCATTGGCGCAACAATAATAAGTTGCCTGGCGGCCACCGAGCGCCAGTAGCTGCGCCGCGTTGATGCGACCATGACCACCGAGCCAGTCCGGCGTCGGTTGTGACAACACCGGCACATAATGCAGGCCGGGCAACCGGCTGAATAAACGATGGAACAATAGATCGGCTGCAGTTCGCGCCTGATAGAAAAGCGTCACCGGCCTGCGTTGGCGCAGCGCCTGATACGCCATCGCCAGCATCGGCGTCACGCCGACGCCACCGGCGATCAGCACCAGCGGCTTGCGGCTGCGCTTCAGGATAAAATGGCCTTTGGGGATACTGGCTTGAAGTAAATCTCCGACCTGGACCGTGTCGAACAGTTGACTGCTCAACCGCCCCCTGTCCTCGGCTTTAATCACCAGCCGGTAAAAATTGCTGTGCCGGCAATCCTGCGCCAACGAATAAGCCCGGCTCACTGGTTTCCCTGCAGCATCGGCGCTAAAAAGCTGAATATGTTGACCGGCGCGGGCTGACGGCAGCGTCCGGCCATCTGTTGAGACCAGAGTGAGCTGAAGATAGCGGCGCTGGCGACGCACCCGACTGACTCGCAGTTGTAGCGATGGTCTGTGTAATTGCTGTTCTCGGTGATGTTGAAAGTGCCGGACAACAACGCGAACCAAAGAAATGCCAGGCAGCAGGAAAATACACAACAAGGCAATCAGGACTAACAAAGTGGCGGAGTTCCATACATTTCAGGATGCCGCAGTATAACCCAAAAAGTTGCAAATGAAAATGATTCGTATTGATATGTGTCAGCGACGAATTGGATTCACAGAATGCTAACTTAAAGAATCATAACAATTTTTCGGCAGAAGTTGGACAAGCTGCCATCGGCGATCATACTTCCATTGTTGTTATTGAACACGGAACAAATGCATGAAATTTTTGCAGTTAACACCTGTGGTGCAATTTTTAGTCGTGGTTTTGTTAGGTTGGTCCTGGTTCATGGCCGCAACCTGGTGGCATGCGCTGGTAACGACCGGATTGATGCTGGTTTTGGTGTGGGTTTGGCCTGTGTCCTCAATCACGAATCGCCAGACATTACAGGAACATGCGCAGGAGCCGACTCGGGATTTTTTGCCCTTCAGTCAGCAATTGATTGAAATGCTACAGCAATTGTTGCCTGTCTGGGCAAACCAATCTGGGCTGGTTCGTCAGCAAACTGAAGACGCAGTAGTGAATTTGAACCATAAATTCAGTGACTTACTGCAGCTGCTGAGCGGTCACAATGACCAGCATATGGCAGGTCACCGCCAGGAACTGCTTAGTATGATTCAGGAGTCAGAGCATAAGTTATTGGCATTAACGCGCCAATTGAACGAGGCGCAACAAAACCGTTTGCGAATGCTCAATGACATTCAGTCACTCACGAAAGTGACTGAAAGCCTGCAGGGCATGACGAATGAAGTGGGTGATATCGCCGCGCAGACCAATTTATTGGCGTTGAATGCTGCAATTGAAGCGGCACGGGCCGGTGAAAGTGGTCGTGGTTTTGCGGTAGTTGCCACTGAAGTGCGGGCTTTATCCAGCCGTTCCAGTGAAGCTGGTAAGCGAATCAAAGAACGTGTTGCAGACGTGACTCAGGCGCTGACCCGAACAGTGGAAGATTCAGAGCAGCAAGTCAGTCATGAGCAATCTTTGCTGCAACAAACCGAACATACCATCAGCAGCGTCCTCAGCGACTATCAGCAGGCGGTTGACCGCATCAGTACTGACAATGATTTGTTGCAACAACATACCCACCAGGTACAAGAACAACTATCGGATGTGGTGATGCACCTGCAATTTCAGGACAGGACCAGTCAAATTTTAGGGCATGTGGTGTCGGATATGCAGCGATTGGAGCAAACCGCGCAGCAACTGTTGACCGAACTTTCAGCGGGGCAACTACCTGAGTTACCACCGATACAACAATGGTTGGAACAGCTCAAACGCACTTATACCACTTTAGAGCAAGTTTCAGTTCACACTGGAAAAGCAGCGTCAGCTGCTGATGATATTACCTTTTTCTAAGGGATTTGCATGAAAACGATTCTTATTGTTGATGATTCAATCAGTATTCGCCAAGTGGTTGGAATGACTTTAAAAGGACAGGGGTTTGATGTGATCGAAGCTGTGGATGGCGTTGATGCACTGAAAAAACTGACCGGGCAAAAAGTGCACCTGATCATCTCAGACGTCAATATGCCGAATATGGATGGTATTACTTTACTAAAAGAAATCAAGCAGTTACCAGCATATCGTTTTACGCCTGTTGTGATGCTGACGACCGAAGGCGCCGAGGAAAAAAAAGAGCAGGGGCGCGCCGCCGGTGCAAAAGCCTGGATCACCAAACCATTCCGGCCAGAACAAATGCTGGCTGCGGTAAATAAACTTATCCTTCCGTAAACGAGGCTGAAATGGCAGTGGTCATGACTCCAAAAGCTGATTTTCTGGTCGTTGAGTTCGAGCAGGATTTGAGTATTTTTACTGTCGGTGAGCTGTATGAATCGCTGAAAACCCTGCCACAACAGGCGGCCGATAAAGTGATTCTGGATTTGACGGCTGTATCTGAATTTGATTCGGCTGGCCTGCAGTTGTTGTTGTGGTTGCAGCACAGTGCGCCTGGCAAAACTTTTACTTTAAGCCATGGTGATAATCCAACGGTGTTACGGGTACTGCACTTGTACAACCTGAACGCGCTCGCCGCCTGAGCAGGAGTTTGCTGATGGATCTTACCCAAGCCAGATCACTGTTTATCGAAGAAGCTCTTGGTTTGCTGGAGGTGATGGAAGCCTGTCTACTGGAGATTGAAGCGGGCGATGCGACTGCATCGCAACATATAGATGCAATTTTCCGGGCCGCACACACGATCAAAGGCTCTGCCGGTCTGTTTGGTTTTGATGCAATAGTCGCATTTACCCATATCGTTGAAAGTGTCCTGGACAAAGTCCGCGATCAGAAAATTAGTCTGGATCAACAATTATGTGATTTGTGCCTGCTGTGTCAGGACCATCTGATGACGATGATCCAACAGCTGCAGGACGATAATATCCGGCTTGATCTGCAAGCCGGGGAACTGCTGCTTGCGCGGTTGCATCAGTACCTGGATGGAAAACCTGCACCTGTTGTCCCGGAAGCTGAAGCTGCAACTTTGTCCGAACATTGGCAGTTTGATGTCCGCTATGGCGCTGATGTATTCCGCGATGGTATGGACCCGATGTCTCAGCTCAGTTATCTCGCCACTTTAGGGACTTTAACTGAAGTCCGCCTGAGCGCTGAGTTTCCGGCTGAACATTTTGACCCGGAAAGTTGTTACCTGCGGTTACATGCCAATCTGGCGTCGGAAGCGACGAAGCAGACACTGGAAGATGTATTTGAATTCGTTCGCGACAGTAGCGAAATCCACATTACCGTTCCCAGAAGCATTTCAGAACAATTGGCACAACAAGATGTCAGCGATGAAAAACTCGGCACATTATTAGTTCAGGCCGGCGCGGTCACCCCCCGTGAACTGCAGCACGCCCTGCAGGTCCAGAAGCAACAGGAAATCGCGATAGGCCAGGCTCTGGTCCAGCAGGGCGCAGTCCCTGCAGAACTGGTCAGCACAGCGCTTGATAAGCAAAAAGCCACTGAGCACAAAAGGCCGGCTGATTTTCAGTTTCTGAAGGTAGAAGCTCGCAAACTGGATGGGCTGATCAATCTGATCGGCGAACTGGTGACCTCTGGGGCAGAAATGGATAGTTTGCTCAGTGATCTTGGTAATTCGAAGATATCAGAGTCCTTTTCAGTCCTCAGCAGTTTGCTGGAGCAAATCCGGGATGGTGCGCTGAGTCTGCGGATGGTGCAGATTGGCGAGTCCTTTTCCCGGTTAAGACGCATTGTCCGCGACGTCAGCAAAGAGCTTGGCAAAGATATCGACCTTATTGTTGAAGGGGCGGATACCGAGCTGGATAAAAGCATGGTTGAGAAGCTGTCAGATCCATTAATGCATATAGTACGCAATGCGCTGGATCACGGTATTGAGCCGACGGAACTGAGGCTATACAAAGGCAAACCGGCGCAAGGTCAGCTAAAGCTCAGTGCCAGACACGAAGCGGGGTCGGTGGTCATTGAGATCTCTGATGATGGTGCCGGTCTGAATGTGCAAAAAATCCGCGACAAAGCAATTGAGAAAGGCATTTTGTCGCCAGACCGGGATTTGAGTGAGGCTGAAACTTATAAACTGATATTTGAACCGGGTTTTTCAACGGCGGCAGCCGTAACCAATTTATCCGGTCGCGGTGTTGGTATGGATGTTGTCAGGCGCAATATCGAAGAGTTACGCGGACAAATTCAGATCCGCAGTGCTGTGGAAAAAGGCACGACATTCAGTATTCGTTTACCGCTGACGCTGGCCATTATCGATGGTTTCCTGGTCAGTGTGGCGGATACAAAACTGGTGCTCCCGCTCAATATGGTGCAGGAGTGCATGGAATTCAAACCAGGCCTGCAAACTCAGGGCCGCAATTATCTCGAGCTGCGTGGTGAGGTTCTGCCGTTTATCCGGTTACGGGATATTTTCCGGCTGCCTGGTCGTCGTCAGCAAAGGGAAAATGTAGTCATAGTGCAATATGGTTCAGATCGGGCCGGCCTGGTGGTAGATGCTCTGCATGGTGAATTGCAGGCGGTGATTAAACCGCTAAATTCAATGTTTCAGTCATTGCGGGGTATTGGTGGTTCCACTATTTTGGGCAGTGGTGACATCGGTCTCATTTTGGATATTCCTCAACTCGTGCAGTTTGCAACAAATCTGGAGATGCAGACATGTCATCCGTAACCCCTTCAGCTGGTGCTGAGTTCTTGAATAAAGCCGAATTAACGCATCAGCATTATCTGACCTTTATTCTGCGTGACGAATATTTTGGCATCAGCATCAGCGCAGTCAAAGAAATCATCGAGTATGACAATGTCACGGCCATCCCTTTAATGCCGGATTTCGTTAAAGGCGTACTGAATTTACGCGGCGAAGTGGTGCCGGTGATCGACCTGTCGATCCGCTTTAATAAACCGGCAACGGAGATCCAAAGACGTACCTGCATCATCATTCTGGAGATCCCGTTTGAGGACCAGCTGGTCACGCTCGGAGCTGTTGTTGACAGTGTCTGCGAAGTGTTGGAGATTCAACCGGAAAGTATTGAATCAGCACCCACTTTTGGTGCCCGGATCCGCGCCCAGTTTATTCTGGGCGTTGCCAATGTCGGGGAGCGTTTTGTTATTTTATTGCGCGGTGAGCGGGTGCTGTCGCTGGATGAAATGGCCACTTTGATTGAAAAAGTCATGGAATAGGTGACGGCGCGGTATGAAATCAGGGCCGTCCGTGCCGGACTTTCCAACAGCGACCACTCAGGCTCCTGTACTCAGCGATCAGGAATTCAGGCAAATCCGTGACTGGTTGCATCAACAAAGCGGTATTCATCTGTCAGAAGTGAAAAAAAGCATGGTGGTCGGACGTTTGCAAAAACGACTGAAGGCTTTGGCGATACCCACCTTTCATGCTTATCTGAAGTTTATCAATCTGCCCACCCAGCTGCAGGAAAGGCAAATCGCGCTGAATTTGTTGACGACGAATGAGACCTATTTTTTCCGTGAAGAGAAGCACTTCAGTTTTTTACAACAGGTGCTGCCAGCCTTTGAACAACAGCCTTTACGGATTTGGAGTGCTGCGGCCTCGTCTGGAGAAGAAGCCTATTCGATAGCATTATTGCTGGCGCAACAACTTGGGTTGGCGGCTGACTGGCAGGTTATTGGCACAGATATAAATACTGCGGTGCTCGACAAAGCAAAACAGGCTTTGTATCCGATAGATGCCAGTCACCGCATTGCGTTGCCCTTGCTACAAGCCTTTTGCCTCAAAGGTATAGGGAAAGAACATGGTCGGTTTAAAATGGGGCCTGAACTGTGCCGCCATGTGCAGTTTATGCAGGCGAATCTGTTTGATCTCCAGGCTAAATTGCCGCAATTTGACGTCATATTCCTGCGAAATGTGCTGATTTACTTTGAGCTTGAGGATAAAAAAAAGATTATTCAGAATGTCATACGACAGCTGAAACCGGGTGGCTGGTTATTGGTGGGACATTCGGAAAGTATTCATGGTTATCTGGATTCCCTGCAGCAGGTTCGCCCCAGCTGTTACCAGTATAAAAAACCGGTGGGCAGGCAGCTGCAGGAGTAAAGAGTGGCAAAAATCAAAGTTCTTATTGTCGATGATTCGGCACTGGTCCGTCAGGTACTCAGTAGTTTGCTGGAGAAAGAGGCGGATATTGAGGTGATTGCGACAGCTCCGGACCCCATTTTTGCAAAGGCGAAAATGGCCAAAGTCTGGCCGGATGTCATCACGCTGGATGTCGAAATGCCAAGGATGGATGGCATCACTTTTTTAAAACAAATCATGTCGACCCGACCAACCCCGGTATTAATTTGCAGTTCACTGACAGAAAAAGGCGCGGCAACCACAATGCAGGCTTTAGAAGCCGGCGCCGCTGCGGTATTTACTAAACCTACGTTGGGTGTCAAAGATTTTCTGACAGCGGAACGTGGCCGCTTTGCTGACACCATCCGCGAAGTGGCCAAAGTTAATACCCGTAATTTGTCCCGTTTTCCATTACCTGCGGTCGCGCCGGTGAAAATGGCTGCACTGCCAGAGCAAGCGCCAGTGGCGATGAGTAAAACGACCGAAAAAGTGATTGCCGTTGGTACTTCGACGGGGGGTACTCTGGCCCTGGAATATGTATTGAGCCGGCTTGAACGTGATTGTGAAGGGCTGGTGATCGTGCAACACATGCCTGAGAAATTTACGGCGGCATTTGCCGAGCGGCTCAATAGCTTGTGCGCCATAGAGGTACGTGAGGCCAAACACGGTGATCGGGTTCGGCCCGGTTTGGCTTTGATCGCACCCGGTGGCCAACACATGAGTTTAACCCGCAACGGTGCCTATTATCATGTGATTGTTAAACCCGGTCCGGCAGTAAACCGGCATTGTCCCTCGGTTGATGTCCTGTTCCGCTCAGTGGCCAAAGTGGCTGGGACGAATGCAATTGGTATTATTATGACCGGGATGGGAGATGACGGTGCGCGTGGTTTACTCGAAATGCATGAACAAGGCGCCCGGACTTTTGCACAGGATGAACAAAGTTGTGTGGTGTTTGGGATGCCAAAAGAAGCCATAAAGCGGGGCGGAGTCGACCATGTGCTTGGGCTCGACAAGATCCCCGCCGTCATCATGCAATATAGTCGCTGACAGGGAAAGCTCAGCGGCTGTTCTGCACTTGCCGGACCCAGACATCTCCACTCCAGATTTCGTATATAACATTTCGATGTCCTTGTCCGCCAACATGTTCTGATATCGCGGTCAGGCCCATCTGAGCCAACCCTCGGCGTGCCGCCGCAATATTTATTTCACCGATCCCGGCTGAATTTGTTCCAGGGTCAAACATATAGGCACCGCCAAATATTTTGGCCTGGAACTGGCTGGCAGGCAGACTGAGTTGCTTCAGCTCGCGGGCAACGAGCTGAAAACACTCGTCGGCATAGCGGGCGTCCGGATGTGTCTGAGACTGTGCTAAGTTTCGGGTTTTACGGCTTGGCAACAAAAAGTGACTCATACCGCCTAACCGCAACTTAGGATGCCAAAAAGTGACGGAAACGCAGGACCCAAGCAGAGTCCGGATCCTTGTGTTTCTGTCGCAGGTAAAATAGAAATCGCCGGGTTGTAGCAGAATATCAATCATCTGCGCGGGGGCTGTCATCTGTCAGGGCTCCGCGCAGTCTGAAACATCAAAACCGGACAAAGTCGTGGTCATTGCTGACCTGCGGGCTATATCCGGTTTTTTTGCTGGTCGGTTTATGTAACGGAGCCGCCCGGGCAGGGGAATCGCTGCTGCCACTGACTTTGAAATAAGAGATGAGCTGTTGTAACTGTTCGGCCTGTCCACTCATTTCTTCCGCAGTAGCTGCAAGCTCTTCACTGCTGGCCGCATTTTGTTGTGTGACCTGATTCAATTGCATCATGGCGCTGTTAATTTGAGCTGTGCCGGTACTTTGTTCTTCGCTGGCGGCGGTGATTTCCTGCACCAGCTCAGAGGTTTTGTTGATACCCGGGACTAAATCACTGAGCAATGTTCCGGCGCGTTCCGCCAACTGCACACTGCCCTTCGCCACTTCACCAATTTCCTGAGCGGCCACCTGGCTGCGCTCGGCCAGTTTACGCACTTCAGCCGCGACAACGGCAAAACCGCGACCATGTTCGCCGGCACGGGCAGCTTCAATGGCGGCATTTAATGCCAGTAAATTGGTCTGGTAGGCGATGTCATCAATAATACTGATTTTTTCCGCGATACTTTTCATGGCCGAAACAGTCTGGCTGACTGCCTGGCCACCTTCGTTGGCATTCACCGCTGCTTTCGCCGCAATACCTTCGGTAATTTTAGCGTTCTCAGTATTTTGCGCGACCGACGCGCTCATCTCTTCCACTGATGCTGAGGTTTCCTCGACGCTGGCCGCTTGCTCGCTGGTGGCCTGAGACATATTTTGTGCGGTTGAACTGACTTCTTCCGATGCCGATGAAAGATTGTCCGCCGCACTTCGTACTTCCCCGACAATTTGAGCAAGTTTGTTCACCATATCGCTGATTGCAAACAACATACTCGACTTGTCTCCAGTCTTGAGCTGAACCTGCAGGGTCAAATCACCGGCCGCCACCCGATTGACAACATCTGCCGCATAGGCCGGCTCACCACCGATTTGCCGCAGCAATCCACGCACAATGATCACAGCGATTAATATCCCAAGCACAATAGCCACCGCTATGATAGAAGTCACCAGGCTTTGTGCACTGGCATAAATCTGGTCGCCAAGGTCGCTGGCTTTGTTCCCACCGGAGACATTTAAATCAACCAGTTTTATTAAGAGTGCAGAGTATTCATTAAACAGATTCAATGACTCGCCATTCAGTAGCTGCATCGCCTCATCAGTTTTCATTTGACGGGACAGACCCACAACATCTTCATGAATGGTCAAATAGCGTTTAAACAGCTGGTCAAATTGTTGCAACAGCCGGGTTTCTTCTTCTAAAACTATCAAGGCTGCATAGCTGTCACGATTTTTGTTGATCGTTGCCAACGCGCTTTGCATGTCTTGCTCAAATTTAGCCATTTGCTCAGGTTTACTTGCCAGCACGTGTTGCAGCTCTGCGATGCGATAATCAGAGGTTGCAGTATTCATCTGATTAACAAAATTGATACTGGGCATCCAGTTTTTAGCTATGTCGGTAGATTGATCATTGACTTTGCTCATTTCAGACAAAGCCATCAGACCGAGAAATGTCATCAGCGCTAATATTAAGAAAAACCCCAGACCCAGTTTGGTTGCAATCTTCAGTTGCCGAAAAAAATTCATGTCCTGACTCCCGCAGAGCGTAGCTAGCATTGACAGTAGTGTCGTGGAGGTCGGGATCTCCGCTTGAATTGAACTTCGACCTCAGACCTTACAATACAAGCACAGGTTTTTAGGCACAGCCAGCAATTGAACAAGATAAAAATCAGCGGGTTACTCGACAGATATCAGTCGGGCCACCGCATTAAGCATTTGTTGAGGGGAGAAAGGTTTGGTTACCCATGCTTTTGCGCCGGCGTTGTATGCCTTATCTTTAAATTCTTCGGATTTTTCGGTACTTAGCATGATAACTGGGGTGAAACGGTAGGCTGGCAGCGTACGGACTGTACGAAGTAAAGATAACCCGTCTTGATCCGGCATGTATAAATCGCAGATAAGCAAATGCACTTTGCGGCCATCAAGCAACCGCAGAGCAGATGCCGCATCTTCGGCTTGCAAGGTGCTAAAGCCGGCTGCGAGCAATATGTCGTTCAGTACTAACCGTAATGGCGCTGAATCATCAACAATTAAAATAGTTTTTTTCATTGCGGCTCCGGCGTTCCAGCTGTTACTAACTATGTAGGAATTTTCGAAATTTTCGACATTTTTGGATTTTTTCTTGAGATCGTTCTCAGATATGCCAGTCTTTGCACTGAGATCAGTCCCATAGTGTGCAGCAAATACGGGAAAGCATTGTTCGGATGAATGATTCAACCATTTTAATCGTCGAAGATAGCGCAGCGCAGCGGGCTGTTCTGCGACAGTTTTGTCAAAGTGCCGGATTTCAACATATTAGTGAAGCAGAAAACGGAAGGGCGGCGCTGGCCACGATAGACGCGAATGGCCACCCCGCCGACATTCTGATTTGCGATCTGGAAATGCCTGAGATTGACGGTATTGAGTTGATTAATTTGCTATCGGCCCGCCAGATCAGCAGTGCTCTTATTATCGTCAGTGGCAGGGAGAAATCGTTATTATCTGCCGTTGAGCTGATGGCGACGACAGAAGGCCTTTATGTGTTGGGCGCTATACAGAAACCTGTGCAGGAAGCCTGTTTCCGGCAATTGCTGTATCAATTCTGCCAACAAGGGTTGGCGCGGCAGAGGGGGGGCGCCAAGCGCAGTGAGCTGCAACTAAGTAAGGAGCAATTACAGCAAGCGCTGAATGACCGGCGTTTTGTGCTGCATTATCAGCCAAAAATCGATTTTGCCAGTGCAACACTGGTTGGCGCAGAAGCCTTAGTGCGGTTGCAGGCTGCGGATGGTCAGCTCATTTTCCCGAACGATTTTATTCCGCTGTGCGAACGATTTGGTTTGATTGACGAACTCAGTTATCAGGTGATTGAGCTGGCGATTGCCCAGCAGCAACGCTGGCTGTCGGCCGGTTTGTCTTTGACAATCTCCGTCAATTTGTCGGCTTATTCGTTTGAACAACCTGAGTTTTCTGCCCGGGTAATTGCGTTGATAAAAAGTTGTGCAGTGCCACCCAATTCGCTGATTTTTGAAGTGACCGAAACTGGTGTTATTAAAGACATTGGCCGGGCGCTGGCTATCCTGACCCGGCTGCGTTTATTTGGCTGCGGCTTATCTATTGATGACTATGGCACCGGTTATTCATCGGTGAAGCAGCTGTCGCAAATCCCTTTTACTGAACTGAAAGTCGATCGTAGTCTGGTTGACGGCATCAGCACTAAGCCACATTTGCAGGTGATTTTCGAAAGTACTTTGTCGATGTGTCAGAAGCTCGGTATTGAGTTAGTCGCGGAGGGCGTCGAGCGTCCCGATGATTGGTTTTATCTGCAGCAGGCTGGTTGTAATACGGCGCAGGGTTATCTGATTTCGCCGCCTTTGCCAGAGCAGCGTTTTTGCCAATGGGTGCAAAACGGCATGACGTTTTTAAGCAAGGTTGGTCAAAAGAGCTAAGTACCGGCGCGGCGTTGGTACTACACCAGGTCGTTTTTTTACTGCAATTTTTGTCTCGGCCGCTATAATAGCCCTCCTTTTTTTATGGCTATTTTGCCATTGTCTAGCGGAGCCGCGATGAGTCAGTTACCCCCATGTCCACAATGTCAGTCCCCCTTTGCTTATGAAGACGGTGCACAGCTGGTCTGCCCTGAATGTGGCCATGAATGGCAGCCGGGTGCCGAAACTGCCGCTGAAAGCAGCAAAGAGATCCGCGATTCAGCCGGTTCTTTACTGCAGGATGGCGACACTGTGACGGTGATCAAAGACTTAAAAGTCAAAGGCTCGTCACTAGTAGTGAAAATTGGCACTAAAGTGAAAAACATCCGGTTGGTTGAAGGCGACCATGACATCGATTGCAAAATCGACGGTTTTGGCGCGATGAAGTTAAAGTCTGAATTCGTCAAAAAGGTCTGATTGGACTGAATAAAAAATGGCGCCGGTGGCGCCATTTTTTATCGGGGATATAACCGTCAGTACGCGCGGGTTTTAAAAGTCGCGGCGTCCAGAATGGACCACAAATGCACTAAACCTGCGATCACCGCCGGGATAAAAATCAGCCACCACATGGCGTAACCGACCATACAAACGACAAAAAACAGGATGGCTGGCATTAAACGGCCCTGTACCAGCTGGCCCAGCCCCGGAATAAACACACTGCATAATGCGGCAATGACATTACCGCCTGAACCTTGCTCTGCCATATGGGCTCCTCACTTCAGCATTTTCGCCTTTGTTCTGACTCTATCGCAAAACGATAGGTGTGACAGCACAATTCTGTAAGCGAATGTATGCACAAGCGTTATGCCCCAGGCTCAGTCAAAAAACCCAACTGTGTGATGCCTGCCTGCTGCACGGCAGCGAGCGTGGCTACCACATGCTCGTAGGCCACAGCACGGTCGCCTTTGAGCTGAAAAGTTGGCTGTGGTGTTAATAACGCGGCTTGTTGCAGCCGCAGTGTCAGTTCTTCGCGGCTTAATTTATCGCGGTTCCAGTACACTGAACCATCAGCGGTAACCGCCAGAGTCACGGTGTCGGGTTTACTCTGACTTGGCTGATGGCTGACCTGTGGTAGCTCCAGCGGAATGGAATGGGTTAATACCGGTACTGTGATCATAAAAATAATCAGCAATACCAGCATCACATCAACCAGCGGCGTCATATTAATTTCGCTGATGACGCCGCTGTCATCGTCAAAATCGTTGTGAAAGGACATCAGGCCGCTCCATTCAATGGTTGGGCGTGCGATACTGAAGCTTTTGGCGCGGCGCCGGTAATGAAGTAAGCGTGCAGCTGAAAGGCAAAGCGGTTTAATTGTGACACTATGCCTTTGTTGCTGCGGCTAAAGGCGTTAAACGCCAGTGTAGCCGGAATAGCCACAGCTAGGCCAAATGCCGTCATAATCAGCGCTTCGCCGACCGGACCGGCAATTTTGTCAATACTGGCCTGGCCGCTGGCGCCAAGGCTGACTAAGGCATGATAAATGCCCCAGACAGTGCCAAACAGGCCAACAAATGGGGCAACGGAGCCGACCGAGGCTAAGATAGCCAAACCACGTTGTAACTGTTCGGCACTTTCATCAATGGCGCCTTTTAAGTTGGCGGTTAGCCAGTCTGACAGCGGTAAATGGCCGTGCAAATCATCGCGATGTGTGCTGTGATGCGCCAACGCCTGCTGACCCTGGTCGGCCAGATAAAAAAACGGATTGCCGGGGCCATCGACAGGCCGGGCTTGCTGTAACAAAGTCAAACCGTCCTGAAAACTCTGTGCATGCCAGAACTCGCGGCCGGCATGCTGTAACCGGCGCAGTTGCCACAGCGCGTAACTGCGCCTGGCAATTACGGTCCAGCTGGCGACCGACATTAACAACAACAAAAACGCCACGGTTTTGCTGACCATATCACCTTGTTGCCACAGCAACGCGATGCCATAAGGATTGTCTTGCATGATCTACTCCTGTGAATAACGTGGCGCTTTGCGCCAATACCCGCTTTAACCTTGCTGCAGCGAAAACTTCAGCGGTAATTCGTACCAATAATCAATGGCCTGACCTTGTTTGCGTGCTGGCTGGAATTTCCATTTTTTCACCGCCTGCAGCGCTGCCTGATCCAGCCGGTCAAAACCGCTGGTTTTTTTCAGTTTTAATTGAGTGACCAGGCCTTCTTTACTGACCAGCAACAACAACCAGACCGTGCCTTGTTCTTTGCGTTTACGCGACAACATTGGATACACCGGCGCTTTGTTATTCAGGCCTGCGGCGTCCGCGCTGGGTAATTGCGTAGCCGGTTCGGCAGTTTTGGCCGGGCTGCTGGCCGCTGTTGTCTGGTTGACGGTTTTGCTGGGGGCAGGCGTCGGTGCAGCGGCCGCGGCTTTGGCAACCGGCGGTGGTGTTTTTTCTGTTGGTTTCGGTTGAGGTTTCAGCGGCGGCTTTTTTGGCTTCGGCTGTGGTTTTTGCGGCTCTGGCTCTGCTTTGGGCGGCGGTGGCGCAATTTTCGGTTCAGGTGCAATCAACACCCCCTGCAGCTTAGGCGGTTCCATGTCGATTTTGGGTTCTGTCACTGCAGCGTCTGCCTGCATCAGCGCCGCAATAGCGCCCAGATGCAGTATTAATAACAACACAAAGACTCCGGCAGTTCCGCGTGACATGATAAAACTTAAAGCATATGAGAATGATTCGCATTATATTGCTGTGTAAAGGTTTTGTCAGTAGCTTTCTGTGAGTGGCATTCACTATTCAACACAAAGTTGTGCTGGCGCAAAGTTCGCGCCAGCCAGGATATTGGATAAACAGGAGTTGTGACGTAGGCGCTGCTGTGCGATCAGCTGCTGGCTTTGGCCTCTGTATCGGGGGCAGTTGCAAGGGCAGGGCGGAAAATATCCGGATACACCCGGTCACGAAGGACCATCGCCGGCGCTTCAATCAGCTTGTAAAGCAGGGCGCTGACGGCCAGCGACAGCAGGACATTGAGCAACAATACGGTGCTGTCTGACCAGCCTTGTCCTGGTGCTTGTTGTTTAATCATGTAACCAATGGGTTTGTGCACCAGATATAACGAATAAGACCAGAGTGCTAAAGTAGCAACTCCCGGCACCCGCCAGCGCACCAGCAGACTACCAGGTTGAAGTGCGCTCATCAGCAACAGCGCAAACGCCATTGCCAGCAGTGAATAACCAAATACAGTGGCAAAAAAGCCATAGCCTTCATCTTTGATATATGCGTAATTCAGTAGCAGATACAGCATCAGGCCGACGGCGCCAAAGGCGATCAACTGCAGTTTTTGCTGATGATGTGCCAGCGCGGCCCAGCGCGCCGGATAAGCGTTTTTAAACAAGGCTACCGCGAGGCCCGGCAATAATTCGTCCATCCGCGCAAAGCTGGAATAATAAATAAAGGCATTAAAATAGCGGGTCTGGCCATCGGCCTCGAGGCCGTACAACTGCCACATCTGATACCGGTAACAAATCGCTGCGATTATCAGCGCGGCTATCAAATAAAACGCCTGTTGCACTTTGCGTCCGACCCGTAAACAAAGCCAGGCCACCAATGGCAGCAGGAAATAAAACTGCTCTTCAATACACAAAGACCAGGCATGAGAAAAGGCAGTACCGGGCATTAACTGATAATTTTGCGTAAAAGTCAGAAAACGCCACAGCGGCGGTGGGGTATTGCCGCCCATCAGCTCAGGTAGCAGGAAAAATGCCGCCAACACCAACCAGAACACCGGCCAGGTCCGCAGCGCCCGTCGCCAGTAAAAGCGGCGAAATGACAGCTGTTTACCTTGCGCCAGACCTTTAAACAGCTGGTTGCCAATCAGATAACCAGACAGCACAAAAAACAAATCCACGCCGACCCAACCGACTCGGCTTAGCCAGCCAAAAGTCGGTTCACCGCTGACAAACACCATATAGTGATACATAAATACCAGCGTTATCGCGCAGGCGCGTAACAGGTCCAGTCCGCTATGGCGGGAGGATTGGCCAAAGGATTGGCTTGGCGGCAACAGGTTCATGGAAATCCCGGAATTAAATTGGAAATGTGATTGTGATCAGATGGTTGTACTGACAGTACCATGCTGGTTGTGGATTGTCGTCAGGAGCTGGGGGGGGCGCCGGCGGCGCTGGGGTGAGTGGGGGATTCCATGGGATTTTGTTCGCCGCCCGCAGGGCAAAAAACAGCATCAGGCGACTTGCTTCTCTGCCAGATGCAATTCCATGGTGGCTTTGAGCAAGCGGAACAACAGCACTGAAGCGTCAATCTCTTCGCGTCTGTTGGTCAGACTCTCCACGTTTAAACCCAGCGGAATATCCAGATTGGCGCAGTGCTGCAGGATTTGTTGCAGGTTATCGCGACACAAACGAATAGATTCGTTCAGCGGATTTTCTGCGTCCAGAATACGGTAACGGGCAGCGAGTGGCACTGAAATACCGAGCCAGTGCATAAAATCTAAAGTCTGTTCGCCACCACAGGGTGTAAAAGTCAAAATGATGCGGTTGGGTGTCAGGCCTTGCTGGCGGCAACTGCGGGCGTAGCTGGTCAATAAATCAATAGTGGCCTGAGCGTTGTAGACTGCCTGGGTGATAAAAAACTGGCAACCCTGGGCTGATTTTTCAATCAGGCGCTGATGCTCGTTGCCTTTACTGGCGTGACGTTCAGCGATGGCGACGCCGCCCAGATATACATCGGCCGGGTGCTCTGCCAGCTCCCGGTAGGCGTCGGCCAGGCTCAGTTTAATAGTGCCATTGGAAGATGGACTTCCCACCAGCACCAAATTCTGCAGTTGATAATCCCGGGCCGTTTCGCCGAGCCAGTCGCGAAACTCGGCTGCGTCGCGCTGCGCCACCGACTTGTACGTAATGACATCACGGCGCGCCAGTTTGCGCAGCAGCAGGCTGTAGTCGCGTGGGTCCAGCGTGGCGTGAAACGGGAAAGGTCGCTCACTACTGACCCGGCTGCTTTCATCCTGAATGTCGTACACCACTAAACCGTCGAACTCGATTTCGTTTAAGCGCTTCAGCAGTTTGCCGGCGATACGTTCGGTTTTATCTGCAGCAGTGCCGGCCTTTGGCGGCGTTGTACCAATCAGGTAAACCCCTTGCGTCGGGTCCTGAATTTTTTGCTGCAGGCTGAGCGGCATAATCGAAATCTCTTATAGAAGCTGATATGGCTAAGTATACAGATGTTTGGATGGCTGGCCATCCATATTTAAATGAATTTTTTCGAATCTTTAGTTGAGGGAAACTCAAGTTGCAGCAAAATCCAGATTTGGACTGGCAAGTAGAGCTTTGATGTGCTGAATTAAGCTGAAGGTCAATTGCCGGAGCTTTCCAATGAATGGATTATGCAGGGTCTGGCTCAGCTGGCTGTTTGTTATCGATTGTGGTGCTGCGCTGCACGCTGCCGAGTCACCGGTATCTGAGTTGCCGCGAGCACAGATCTATCTGATCACCGAAGAAATGCCGGCACCGGATGGTACAGAAAGCGCTTCCACTCAGCGCTTGCGCCGGCAGTTGGCGCACTTTCCGGCGCTGCAATACGACATTCATTATGTGTCCTGGCCCAAAGCACTGGCTGAGGTGGCGCGTCGCTCCGACGCTCTGGTATATAAAATCGCGCGAACCCCGTCCAGAGAGCAGCGTTACCATTGGCTGTTTCCCAATGAAACCACAAACTTACATCTATATGCATTGGCAGATCAGCCACTGCGCCACGCCAGTCTTCAGCAACTGCAGCTTTTGCCCAGTCTGAAAATCGCCTGTCCGGCGCAATCAGCCCATTGTGAAATGCTGCGCCAGCGTGGTTTTAGTGACGCGCAGGTGCTCGAGGTGCGATTAACTGAACAAACCAGTGTAGAGCGGCTGTTGTTAGCAAAACGGGTGCAGTTTATCGCGGTAGCCGCGGAAGATTTCCGCCGCCGGATGGCCATTTTAAAGGTGCAGCCGAAGAATTATGCCACCGGCCCGCAAGTCGCCAGTCTGACCGACTATCTGGCCGGCGGCCCGAGGTTACACCCGGCATTACGTCAATTGTTGACCCGCGACACGGTGCCGCAGTCCTGAGCAACAGCTATCACCACACTTAACTCCTGCAATCCTTATACATTCTTTATAGAGTGTCAGAGCGCGCTCTTTTACACTATCCGTCTGAGTCTGAAGAGGTGAGAACCGATGTCCGGTTTAGCTGTGCAGGGGCCGCGAACCAGCGGGCGTCTGCTGATTTATAAAGTATTGGGTTATTTGTTGTTGCTGTTGTCGCTGGTGCACTTATCAGGTGCAGCCGTGTCGGTCTATTTCAAAGAAAGCAGTTTCTGGACCTTTTTGGGCACTGCAGCCAGTTGTGTCATTGTCGGCTATAGCCTGACGTTGATGGGGCGGGATGCGGTCGCGATGAAACAGCGCCAGTTGTTTTTACTGACGACCTTAAGCTGGCTCATCATCTGTGTGTTTTCAGCGTTACCTTTCTGGTTGATAATTCCCGGTTCCAGCTTTACCAATGCCTGGTTTGAGACCGTGTCCGGTATTACCACCACGGGTGCTACTGTATATGCAGGCCTCGACAATATGCCCAAAGGTATTTTGTACTGGCGCGCCATCCTGAACTGGATTGGCGGTATCGGTATTATCGTGATGGCCATTGCGATTTTGCCGGCACTGAAAATCGGCGGTATGCGCTTATTTAAAACTGAGAGTTCAGACACCTCGGAAAAAATCCTGCCACGTAGTTCCTCGATGTCTGCGGCCATTGGCGGGGTGTATCTGGTGCTGAGTCTGGTGACGGCCATCAGTTATTATCTGGCTGGTATGAATGGCTTTGATGCTATCACCCATATGATGGCCACTGTCGCCACCGGTGGTTTTGCCAACTACGACGCATCCTTTGGCGTCTATAAAGAAATGCCGCAGATTTATTGGCTCAGCAGCTTTTTTATGTTGCTGGCAGCCATGCCTTTTGTACTGTTTATCAGCTTTGTGAGAGGCGATCGCAAATCGCTGTGGAAAGACCCGCAGGTGCGGGCTTTCCTGCTGATTGTTGCTTTTTGTACGGCACTGCTGACTTTTTATCAGGTCAAACATAATGCCCGCGACGCTTTTGATGCGCTGACGCATAGCTTGTTTAACGTGGTCTCGATTATCACTACTTGTGGTTTTGCTTCTGAGGATTACACCTTGTGGGGCAATATGGCAGTCATGTTATTCTTTTACATCACTTTTGCCGGCGCTTGCTCGGGCTCCACTTCCGGTGGCCTGAAGATTTTCCGCATCCAGTTGTCGGCGATGTTGCTGGTGAAACAATTAAAACTGCTGATCCATCCCAAAGCGGTGTGGAGCCAGAAGTATGGCGGTAAATCGGTGGACGACCAGTTGCTCGGTAACGTGCTGGCGTTTTGTTTTATCTACTTTGCCAGCATTGGTTTTATCGCGCTGATGTTGTCGTTTTATGAATTAGATTTGGTGACTGCACTGACCGGCGCGGCGACGGCGGTTGCCAACGTCGGACCGGGGCTTGGCAGCATTATTGGCCCGGCCGGTAATTTTTCCAGCTTGCCAGATGGCGCCAAATGGTGGTTAAGTTTAGGTATGTTATTGGGCCGGCTCGAAATTCTGACGCTGGTAGTGTTATTTACTCCGTCGTATTGGCGGTATTGAGGCATGTGGGTGGGCTGGCAGCAATTCAGTTCAGTGTTGGCTGGAAAACCACTGAAAGCCGGCACCACGGCTTATTGGCTGTGGTCAGCCGGTGGTATTTTGCTGTTGCCGCTACTTGGCTGTGTGTTGTTGTTACCGCTGCGCGCCGCCGTCAGTTCAACCGACGTGGCAATGCTGATGTTGTTGTGGATCAGCGCAATGGCGCTGCAGTTTGGTAAAACGCCGGCACTGCTGACGACTTTGTGGTCGGTGCTGCTGCTGAACTGGTATTTTGTGCCGCCCTATTACACGCTGGACGTGCATGATACCAACAACTTTATCAGCTTTTTTGTCATGGCTGCTTTTGGGCTTTTTATCAGCTATCTGGCAGACCGGCTGCGCCGGCAGCAGGAACACAGTGCCCGGCAGCAGTTACAGGTGGAGCTGGAGCAACAACGCGCCGTGCTGTTGCGCAGCTTGTCACATGACCTGCGCACGCCGCTCGCCACTATTATGGGCGCATCCAGCATGCTGGCAGACGATGCGCTGCAACTGTCTGACGAGCAGCGCCGGCAGCAGGCGCAAAACATCTATCAGCAAAGTTTGCTGCTGAATCAACATTTTGAAAAAGTACTGGAACTGAGCAAAGCCCAGCTGATGGGCGATTCGTTGCGCCGAAGTTCGTTTAGTGCCGCCGATTTAATGGCTGGCGCCCTGGCGCGCCGACCTGAAGATGCCGTCCTGCTGGCACCTATCTGTCAGCAGAACCCGGAAAGCGGCGAGCAGCTTTTCAGTGGCGATGCTGAACTGCTGGAAATGGCGCTGGCCAATCTGCTGGAAAATGCGCTACGCCATGGCGCGCCGCCGTACCGGTTGCAGCTCAGTGCTGCCCACGGCTGGTATCAGCTGCGTTTGCACAATGCGCCGGGGCGGAAACATACCGTGCAGCGCGACAGCGGTACCGGGCTTGGCTTACGCATTTGCCAAACCGTCGCCGCGTTGCATCAGGGCCGTTTTTCGCTGGATTCAGACGAGCGCGGCGTCACGGCCCTGTTGGAGTGGCCACAATGAAAACGACGATTGCCTCAGTACTGGTGCTGGAAGATGACGCCGGCATGCAGAGTTTTTTGCAGACGTTATTACAAAGCCAGGGCTATGCGTTGCAGCTTTGTGCAGAAGGGCAGGCTGGTCTGCAATTGCTGGCCAGTCAGGCGTTTGACCTGCTGTTGCTGGATTTAGGTTTGCCTGACATCGATGGCATCGAGCTGCTGCGCCAGTTACGGCAATGGTCGGACATTCCGGTCATTGTGATATCAGCGCGCGGTAAAGAGCAGGACAAGGTCACTGCGCTCGACAGTGGCGCTAACGACTATGTAACAAAACCCTTCAGTGCCGGTGAATTGCTGGCGCGGCTTCGTGCGGCATTACGTCCACGCCATGGTCAGAGCCCGCTGCTGAGTTTTGGCGCTGTGCGGGTTGACCCGGTGCAGCGGTTGGTGCACAAAGCCGGTACTTTGGTGCATCTGACCAAAACCGAATATGAAATGTTGTTATGCCTGCTGCGTCATGCCGGTTCGGCGCTGACGCACAATCAAATTCTGACGCAGGTCTGGGGCGCGGCCTATCAGGACAGGCCCGAATACATCCGCGTGCATATGGCCGGCCTGCGGCAAAAACTGGAGGACAATCCGGCTGCGCCAGAGCATCTGAAAACCGAAGCAGGTGTTGGTTACCGCTTGTGCCTGTGAACATGACTCTGCGTTCTTTTACATTCTTCCTGCAATAAAACTCAACGCAGTGCGGTTTGCTGTGTGGGGCTTGGCAAATTTGTTATGGTTAGCATCAGCGGCTGACAACACACCCTGAGGAGCCATGGATGGAAAGCGTTCAGCCAACCCATTCGATTTATTTGTTTGATAGCTGTGCTTTGTTGCAATCAACCACGTTACACAGCGCGGCGCACGCGCATCTGGCCCATCAATGGACCTGCCGCACCGACGGCGAGCCTTTTGCGGTCTGGTGTGACGGGCAATGGCTGCAAGTGCGGCAGATTTTTATTCCGTCGCTGACGCCACACCAATTTGCCGATGCGCCGGCCGCTTATCTGACTTTATTAATCGATGCCGGCAGCACGCCGGTTTTTGTCGAACAGCTGCGGCAGTGGCTGCAAAACGGGATTGCCACAGAACCGGGCGGGTTCGATCTGCCGATGCTGAGTCAGGCGTTGCAGGCGCGTCAGCATTATCCGGATGCGCGGGTGCGGGCAGCCTGCACGCTGATCCAGCAGAGCGCTGACCTGAGCCAGTTGTCGGCGCAGTGGCTGGCAGAAAATGTCGCTTTGTCACCAGGTCGTTTTTTACATTTGTTTAGCCAGCAGACCGGCTTGCCGCTGCGTAAATATCTGCGCTGGCAAAAGCTGCTGCGGGTATTCAGGCTGCTTGCCGCACCAAATCCACCCACTTTTACTGAACTGGCGCTACAGGCTGGTTTTTATGACGCGCCCCACCTGGCCAATGAAATCCGCCAGTCCTTTGGTCTGGCGCTGTCGGATTTGGTGCACAATAGCCAGTTTTTCCAAGACGACCTGCCATAAAACCGCTGAAATACTGCCACATCAACAGCGTTACATTCGCACAGTCAGATTGGGAGTGAATATGTCGTCAACATTGCAACAAACGGCACAGGCGCAGCTACAGCAGGCTAAGCAGCATTATCAGGCAGCTGAATATCCGCAAGCTTTTGTACTGCTGGAGCGTGCGCATTTATTGGGCCAGCGGTTTCTGTGGCTGCATCTGCAAACACACTGGTGGATGCTCAAATGTGGCGTTCGTCAGCAGATCAGTGCGGAAGTCCGTGGCCAGCTGCTGCGGCTGTTGGCGGTGCTGCCGGCTTATCTGCTGGGTTGGGTGCCGCTTGGCAACACCGGCGGTGCCAATGTATCAGCGCTGAGACCTATGCCGATCCCGCCGGAGTACCGTCCTTTATTTCCGCGTTATCCGGTGCTGCGCGACATGGCGCTGCGGCTGGTATTGGCGTTATTGCTGGTTGGGGTCAGTTTGCTACTGCCAGCCTGGCGTTAGCGCGGGCGGTGCTGCAAAAACAACTGTTAGAACAAATCTGGGGTCCGAGCCACGGCGACGATTCGCATTACTTACGTATTGTCGTCAGCCACTTGCGGCAAAAGTTGGGGGATGATCCAACAGCGCCACATTATCTGAAAACTGAAGCGGGAGTGGGATATCGGCTCTGTGTCTGAGTCGCGACCAGGTGGCATGCTGCGGTAATTCCCAAGATAGGTTATTTCATTAATCCAGATTAAATAACAGGTTAAATCTGTCTTCTAACCTCTTACATTTGGCCCTTTAAGAGGTCAATGTCTAATTAAATCAGTAGATTATTGTTTACTTTTCGCCTCAGCTGGCTTAAACAGTTAAGCCATGTCCCTGCTGTTTTACTGAGCCTGCCTATGTTCAATTCCATTACTGGTCCTGCTGTGCGTTTGTCCCGTTCGCTGAGCTTCCAGAGCAAATTTTTACTGATTTTTACCGCTTCAATCATTCCGGGTATGTTGTTGTTAGTGAATTCCATGCGGACTGATCTGGCTGCAATTCAGCGGGACGAAACTGAACTTGCCGGAAAAGAGTTTATAGCGATTTTAACACCGGTCAGCAGAACCCTGTCGGATCATCGGGCGTCGACTGCGATGGTGCTGAATGGGGATGAGTCTGCACGTAGCCGTGTCACGCAGGACGCTCAGGCGGTTGAACAGGCACTGCAGCAGTTAAGTCAGACCACTAAAATACTGCACGCTGAGCAGTGGCAGGACAAAATGGATGAATTTGGCGGCAAATGGCAAAGCCTGCGCCAGCAATGGCCGACATTGTCTGCCAGTGCCAACTCGTTGGCTCATATCGAACTGATAGGTCTGGTCAACGAATTTCGTCACCATGTTGCCGGTGACAGTGGTTTGCTACTCGATCCGGATGCCAGCACTTATTACCTGATGATCACCGCCGTTGACAGTTTGCCGGCCTTATCAGAGCAGTTGCAGCAACTACGCGGGTCTTTAGCTTCAACTTTGGCCGGCAAAGCTGTTGGCCAAACCCGGCTGGGGCGGATGGAAAGCACTGTACAGCGTGAAATTCCCCGTGCATTACAACGTATTAACAATGATCTGGAATTAGCCACGGACGTGGACCCTGAGGTGGCCAAACCATTGCTTCAACGCTGGCAGCCGTTGGAACAGCAGTTGTTAAAATTTAGTACCGAACTGCAACAAGCCAATTTTAACAGCGCCTTTGATCAGAGCCGCGTCGAAAACCAGTTGGTCATGCTCGACCGCATTTTTGTTGAATTGCTGGACGTGGAAAACTTTATGACGGCAGAGCTGGAAAAAGGTTTGCGCGCCCGTATCAATGCGGAATGGCAAACTTTCTATTGGTTATTGGCATTTGGACTGGGCATCCTCGGGCTGGTGGGCTGGCTGATTGTTGGTTTTGCCCGTGATTTAACCTCCAGAGCCCGTCATCTGGAAAAAGATATGGCGTCGCTGGCGGCCGGTGATTTCAGTACCCATGTGCGTGAACGCGGCAATGACGAACTGAGCCGCATTGCGCAAAGTGCAATTGAGTTGTCGCGGCAGTTAGGCCGGATGATGCGCGAAGTGCAACAAAGCGCGGCGCAGCTGATGGACGCCGCTAACAACATTGCTTCTTCCAGCGCACAATTAGCAGGCTCCAGTGTCGAACAAAGCCATGCCGCCACGTCGATGGCGGCGGCAATGGAGGAGTTAACGGTCAGTGTCAGCCAGATGTCAGATAATGCGCAGGAAGCCCGGATACAAACCGAAGCGTCAGGTCAAGCCTCGGCTGCAGGCAGCAAAGTTATTCATGACACTGTCCAAAGTATGCAAAATATCGCCGTGACGGTACGGGAAGCATCGGACAGCGTGGTGGCATTGGGTGACAATGCCAAGGCCATTTCCGGCATTGTTGATGTGATCCGTGGTATTGCCGAACAAACCAACTTACTGGCGTTAAACGCCGCCATTGAAGCGGCCCGGGCCGGCGAGTCTGGTCGTGGTTTTGCTGTAGTTGCTGATGAAGTGCGTAGCCTTGCCGGCCGAACTGCAACTTCGACGCGCGAAATAGCGCAAATGATCGAACGTATTCAGGCCGGCACCTCGCTGGTTGTCACCAACATGGCTCGGGGGACTCAGCAAGTGGAGCAGGGTGTGTTACTCGCCACTGAGGCCGGCTCAGCGATTGCCAGTATCAGTGAACGTTCGGCCACCGTCGAACAGATGGTACTAATGATGACACAGACTCTGAGTGATCAGGCCGCTGCCGCAGCTGAAGTGGCGCTTAAAGTTGAAAGTATTGCGCAAATGTCGGAGCAGAATACTCAGGCGACCAAACTGGCTGCACAGACTTCGGTGGACCTGAAAACAGTGGCTTCGGCGCTGGATAATAAAGTCGCTCAGTTCCAATTTTGATTGGTTTCTCTGCTAAATGCTGTTCTGCTTAACTAAAACATGAAGCAGAACAGCAGATTAATGGTTGTTCAAAAAACGTACTGGTCAGACCTAAAGCAAACTGATAGCATGCGCGCCTCTTTCAGGTTGTACAGAGGGCTGAGTTGGATGAAATGGGTTGTAATATCTGCGTTCTGTCTGGGATTGGTCGGTACTTCCGTACAGGCCTCAGTGATCACCAATGGTAATTTTGAAGACAACGTGATTGGCAACAACAGCTGGCGCTGGTTTGGTGCGGATCAGGTCAATGGCTGGGATGGCAGCAATCTGGAGATCTGGCGCGGTTTTGCCGGTGTGCAGGCCTACAGCGGCCAGCAGTTTATCGAATTAAACGCCCACGGTGCCAATCAGGGCGCCTGGTCTATCTTCCAAACCTTAAATACTGTCAGCGGCTCGCGTTATCAGTTGACGTTTGCTTACCGCGCCCGCGCCAACAGCAATGAAACTTTCAGCGTCTCTGTGGCTGATTTGAATCAAAGTCTGACTGATCATGTCACCGGCGAATGGCGGATGTTTACCGGTTTTTTCACGGCCGGCAATACCAGCAGTTTGCTGCGTTTCACTTCTGGCACCGCAGGCACTGTCGGTAATTTTATTGATGACATACAGATCACTGAATTGCCGGTGCAGGTCAGCAGCAATTCAGTGCCGACCAGCCCAACAGGTGCATTGCTGGCTATCGCTGCTGCAGCACTGTTCTGGCGCCGCCGCAAGGTCTGACTGTCGTATCAAATAGCCGCAGCACAGACTGCGGCTTTTTTGTCTCTGCTATCCGATAGATCATCTCAGAGCACTGGCAAATGACCGGTTTTTACCAAAATGACGGTTTCTTCGCGGACAAAAGGTGTGTGCTGGCTTTGATGCGGACTGCGCAACCAGGTTCGCGCCGGATATTCGCCGAATTCATCACAAAAGGTGCCACTTAACACCAGGATTTCTTCGCCGCCAAAATGGCGGTGTGGCAGGAACACTTCACCGGCCGGCCAGCGCACCAGTGCGGTGTGTTCGCCTTCAAAACTGTGTAGCGGCATCACCTGTAAACCACCATGGCCGGGCAACCATGCCGTCGTCGTGGTATCGATCCGCACTGTGGCCTGGTCAGCCGGGTTGAACTGATGCAGTTTGACAAACAAAGTGCAGCCATCTCGGCTAAACGGTGCATGCTGGCTTCCCGGCGGATTACGCAGATAACTGCCGGTGCCGTAGTCGCCGTGCTCATCGCTGAACACGCCATCCAGCACCAGAATTTCTTCGCCGCCCGGATGTGGATGCGACTTAAAGTGGGAGCCGGTGGCATAAGATACCAAGCTGGTGGCGTGGCCGGATTCTGCGCCGCTGCGTGCCAGCGGTTTACGCTGCACACCCGGCATCGGGCTGGGTTGCCATGGCAGCGCGGTGGTATCGATCACCACGCGTTCGGCAAAATTCATATTCAACATATAAGGCTCCTGCTGGTACAGCGTGATCATAGCGTCAATTACGACCTGCCATCACACCACCATCTACATCGACAATAGTACCGCTGATCCAGCTTGCCTGGTCAGATAACAGGAAAAACACAGTCTGCGCGATGTCTTCCGGGGTACCGATCCGACCAAGTGGATGGAAAGGTGCGAAGCCGGCCAGAGCATCCGCAATTTCAGCTTCCGCAATAAAGGCTTTGTAGATAGTCGACAACACGACCGCTGGCGCAACGGCATTAACCCGGATCCCATAGTCAGCCAGTTCCATCGCCAGATTTTTGGTCAGTGCGTGCAAACCAGCTTTTTGCATGGAGTAAGCCGATGACGGGGTCGCTTTGATGGCTTGATGCGCCCACATCGAGCCAATATTAACAATTGCACCAGCGCCATAGCGTTGCATATTCTTCGCAACGGCCTGAGTGATAAAGAAAAACGCCCGGTTGATGTCCATTTGTGCCGCATAGTCGGTCACACTATGGTCAAGAAAACTCACGGGCTTAAAGTAGCCGGCCGCATTGACCAGATATGCAATGTGACGGGTTTCAGCCGCGAGCGCAGAGATAAAACTATCAACGGCCTGAGCGTCATATAAATCAACGACCGCAATTTGCACCGGCGTGTCGTGCTGTTGAGCCAGCAGAGCCTGCGCTGCCTGCAACTTTGCCAAATCCCGCCCCAGTAACAGGACAGGGATCCCGGCATTGGCCAGTAGTTTGGCTGTTGCCAGACCGATACCACTGGACCCGCCCACAATTAAAGCCAACTGTTGCATACTCTTTCTCCTCTCAGTGTGTTGTCTATTTCAAATATACCTATCGATAGGTAGGTACGATATAGACCACTAAACAGGCTGTCAATACCTATCTTCCGATAGGTAAAATCATTTGATATGCTAGCGCAGCTATAGAAACAGGGGGCAAGAATGGCAGTTTCAACTGTAGATAAAATTATGGATATCGCTGAAGCGCAGGTGCGGGCGGGCGGGTATAACTCTTTTAGTTTCCGTGAGATATCGCAGGAAATTGGCATAAAAAGTGCGAGTATTCATTACCATTTCCCGACTAAAACTGATCTTGGAGTGGCGATTGCCAGCCGTTATACCTCGCGTTTTGCTGAGCAGTTGTTGTTTATTTCTGCGACGAATCCTGACGCAAGGGCTCGCCTTAACGCTTATACCGCACTGTTCCGTCAGGCGCTGGTACAAGATCAAAAAATGTGTTTGTGCGGCCAGTTGGCCAGTGAGTCGGATGTTTTACCTGAGCCGATCCGGCTGGAAACCCGGCGGTTTTTTACGCTGAATATCGACTGGCTGACCAATGAAGTATTTGCTGCGGATGGTGTGCAGGCGCAGGCGCGGGCGGCTGCTGTTTTAGCTGCACTGGAAGGCGCTTTGTTGGTGAGCAAAGTTCTGCAACAGCCGGCTTTGTTTGAACAAGTTGTGACGAATATCGCTGTGGTTTGATAGCCGGCAACAAGCGGCCTGAACCAAGGTTGCGATGTCCATATGTTGTGCATTGATTGACCCGGGCTGCTTTTGGCCTTACCGATTGCGATACCGGCGATACAAACCGAAGAGCCCAAGTCCACAAAGTAATATGCCGGCAAGTGTCGTGCCAAGCGCATTGTTAAGCTGATGCTGACGCCAGTCCGCCGGCTGATAAATCTGCTGGTTGCCGATGCGAAGCCCGATGATCTGGCTATCTGCAGTAAGCAAAGTGAGTGTCGCTTTATGAGCCATTGCGCTTTGCAGTACATTGCAAGGCTGGAACTGTCCCAACAGGTCTCGGTTGCTATGGAACCACACCGACGGCGGATGTGCAGTTAGCCGTAGTTTCACCGCCGGTTGTTTGCGTGCTGTACGGCAGTCTAATTCGGCAATAGTACCGGTAAATTCTGCCGTCTGGCTGCGCTGCAAGCTGCGATGCTGAATGCTCAGATCGGTGATACCCAATAACAGTAGCAATCCACCTGCCAGCAAACCCAAAGTGAGCATGATGGTTGCTTTCAATTGATTCTCCTTGCTTCAGCGGTCCATCGCTGCGATGACTTCACACTATACCAAGGAAAAACAGCAGCTTGCAGCTGCTGCTTCTAAAAGATCTGCGGGCACTGCAACAAGCACAGCCGTAACAAAGCTCAGTTAAATCTGAAACATTTTCAGATTTAACTTGTGTTTAATTTTTCTGCTGCGGTAAAATCTGAAAAATATTCAGGTTTAAGGTGTGTCTGATGGACCAATCCCAAAACAATCCGGTGCGGGCGCCGCAACAACAACGTAGTAAACAGCGTGCGGATCAAATTCTCGCCGCGGCGCGCGCCATCATTTTGCAAAAAGGCTGCGCCAATCTGACCATCAGTGAAATCGCTGAAGTCGCAGGCGTGACGCCGGGGTCGATGTACCAGTATTACCGTAACAAAGCGGCGATAGTGTTGGCGCTGGGGCAGTATTACGTTGACCTGTTCCAGCAGCAGCTGGCGCAGATTTTTGCTGTATCAGTGACCAGCCGCGAGCAGCTGGCCGACTTGTTTTTGCAGGTGCTTGAACAACATTACCAAATGTTTCGTGACGACCCGGTGGTGCGGGATGTCTGGGCCGGCACTGCGACGGACAAAGATATGCAGAATCTGGAACAGCAGGATAATGAGCGCCATCTGCAGTTTTTTTGCACAGTGGCCGCGCCATTTTTTCCGGCTTCCGCCACAGCTGAGCTTTATCGCACACTGAATTTACTGCTGCATTTTGGCGTCGCTGCGTCACGCCTGGCGCTGGAGCAGGATGAGCGTGAAGGCCGCGCCACGCTGGATGCGGCGAAAAAAATGCTGGGGCAGAACTGGCAACAATTCTGTCGCAACTACACTGTTTAGGCAGTGCCTACGTCAATCCCATTATCAGGAGCACTTATGTCTGCTTTTCCCGCGGTTTCCCGTCAACTGACCGCCTGTGTGCTGGCGGCTGTTGCTTTACTGAGCGCTTGTTCTGACGCGCCCACTGCACCGGCTGAGACGGTGCGTCCGGTCAAAACTATGCTGGTCAGTGCCGGCACCGGTGCTGAGAAACTGGTGCAAACCGGTGAGATCCGGCCTTCTGAAGAAACCAGTCTCGGTTTTCGCATCGATGGTCGGATTGTCAAACGGCTGGTTGACGTTGGTGCCGTGGTCAAAGCTGGTGATGTGTTAGCGACGCTGGACCCCAGTGACAGCGAAAACCAGTTAAAAGCCGCCAAAGCGCAGCTCGACAGTGCGGTGACGGCAGAAAAACTGGCTTTATCAAACTTTAAACGCTTAAAACAACTGGCTCCCGGCGGCGCGGTGTCGGCGGCGCAGTTAGAGCAGGCGCAGTCTGACCATGAAGCCAGTTTGTCGGCGCGTAAAAGTGCTGAAGCCAATGTCACCAGTGCGCAGGACCGGCTGAATTTTACTGCGTTGACCGCAACCAGCGACGGCGTGGTGTCGGCGGTGACCGCCAATCCGGGCCAGGTGGTCAGCGCCGGTCAGGAAGTGGTGCGGTTAGCAGCTTTAGCCGGGCGCGATGCAGTGTTTGATGTGTCTGAAAGTCTGGTCAACAGCAAGTTGGGCCATCCGGCTGTTCTGGTGACTTTGTTGTCTGACCCCAGCATTCAGGCGCAAGGCCGCATCCGCGATGTCAGCCCGGTGGCTGACCCGGTAACCCGCACCATCCGCGTGCGCGTCACGCTGGAGCAGCCACCGGCGGCCTTTGGTTTTGGCGCCACAGTGCAAGGCAGTATCGACAAACCGGCCTCAGACCAGCTGATGGTGCCAGCCAGCGCCATGACCCGCGACGGCACTGAACCGGCGGTCTATGTCGTCGACCCTGCTTCATTACAGCTGCAGCTGAAAAAGGTCAAAGTCAGCCGTTATTCCGACACAGAAGTTTTTATCAGCGCCGGTTTAACTGCCGGTGAGCGGGTGGTGGTGGCCGGCGTCGGCAAATTACGCCCGGGCCTGACGGTGTCTTTGCTGGCGGAGCCAAAAGCATGAGTTCAGCAGCCCCTGATACTGCCGGTAGCACTGGCTTTAACCTGTCAAGCTGGGCACTGGCCAATCAGCAGCTCGTGGCGTTTTTGCTGCTGGTGGTGATGGCCTGTGGTGTGCTGAGCTATGACCGGCTGCCGCGCAACGAAGACCCGGCGTTTACTATTAAAACTGCTGTAGTTTCAGCCGGTTGGCCGGGCGCTACCGTGCTGGATACGATGAATCTCGTCACAGAGCCGATGGAGAAAAAGCTGCAGGAAATTCCATACCTGGATTTTGTCGAAAGCTACACCAAAAGTGGTGAGGCCGTGGTGTTTCTGGCGCTGAAAGACAATACGCCGCCGGAGATGGTGCCGGATATCTGGTACAAAGTGCGGAAAAAAATGCAGGACCTGGCGCCGAGTTTGCCCGCAGGGGTGTCGACACCGGGCGTGAATGATGAATTTGACGACACCTTCGGCACTATCTTTGGTTTTGTCGCCGACGGTTTCAGCCCGCGTGAATTGCGTGAATACGTCGAAACGATGCGTGCCGAACTGTTACAAGTACCAAACGTCGGCAAAATTGACATTTTAGGCGTAGAAGAAGAGCAGATCGTCGTCGAATTTTCACCCCGCCGCATGGCCGGTCTGGGGCTGGACCCGGCGCAGGTCATGCAGAGTATTCAGGCGCAAAATGCCGTGACTCCAAGCGGCGTGGTGCGCACCGACAAAGAACGCATCAGTTTACGGGTCAGCGGTGCTTTTACTTCTGAGCAAAGTATCCGCGATATCACACTGCGCCTCGGCGACCGGTTTGTCGCTTTGTCGGACATTGCCACAGTGTCGCGCCAGCTGGCCGAACCGCCGGTGCCGCTGTTTAAAGTCAATGGCGACAAGGCGCTGGGCCTCGCCATTTCGATGGCGCCGACCGGTAATATGCTGGAATTTGGTCAGGCTATCCGCGCCAGCATGACCACACTTGCAGCGGATTTACCCCATGGCATTGAGCTGCATGTGGTGGCTGATCAATCTGCCGTCGTCAAAGACGCCGTCGGTGGTTTCCTCAAAGTATTGATTGAAGCCATTGTCATAGTGCTGGCGGTGTCTTTTGTTTCGCTTGGCACCCGCGCCGGTTTAGTGGTTGCGGTGTCAGTGCCGGTGGTACTGGCGATGACTTTTGTTGGCATGGAGCTGGCGGATATCGGCTTGCAGCGCATCTCGCTTGGCGCTTTGATTATTGCGCTGGGGCTGTTGGTGGACGATGCGATGATCACGGTCGAGGCGATGGTCTCCAGGCTCGAAGCTGGCTGGGATTTACGCCGCGCTGCCACTTATGCCTATGAAACCACAGCCTTTCCGATGTTAACCGGCACACTGGTGATGATCGCCGGTTTTATTCCGGTCGGTTTTGCCTCGTCCAGTGCCGGCGAATACTGTTTCTCGTTATTTATGGTGGTGCTGATTGCGCTGATGAGTTCCTGGATTGTCGCAGTGTTGTTTTCGCCGCTGTTAGGCGTTTGGTTGCTGAAAGCCGCACCAGGCGCAGCGCATCCGGCACCAGGCCGTTTTATGCGGGCCTATGACCGGTTACTGACACAAGCGCTGGCACATCGTGGCAAAAGTATCGCGCTGGCATTGGGTGTTTTTGCACTGGCGCTGGTTGGTTCCGGCCAGTTGCAGGAAGAGTTTTTCCCGGCATCAGACCGGCCTGAATTGCTGGTCAGCATCAATTTGCCGCAAAACAGCGCGCAGGCGGAAACGGAGCGGCGCACGGCAGTGCTGGAACAAGTACTGAAAGCCGACCCGGATGTCAGTTATTTCTCCAGTTACATTGGCTCCGGCGCTATCCGCTTTTATCTGCCGATGGATGTGCTGTTAAGCCATGAGCATGTGGCGCAAATTGTGGTGGTGACTAAAGGCCTGGCCGAGCGCGATGCTG
This sequence comes from uncultured Chromatiaceae bacterium, assembly GCA_946482325.1. The sequence continues at coordinate 35,698 of CAMLRA010000011.1, forward strand.
TGCGGGCCCGGCTCGAAGCTCTGGTGCAGCAGCAATTCAGTGATTTAGTGGTGCGGGTGTCGCCGCTGGAATTGGGGCCGCCGGTCGGCTGGCCGCTGAAATACCGCGTGATGGGGCCGGATATTGATGTGGTGCGGGCGCAGGCACTGGCGCTCAGCGGCATCATTGGTCAAAACGCCAATACCCGTGATGTGAATATGACTGCCGGTGAGCCGGAGCGCACTGTGCTGGTTGAGGTCAATCAGACCGAGGCCCGCGCCGCCGGTTTTAGTTCTGAAGACGTGGCGTCGGCCTTGGCCACCATTTTTTCTGGCCGGACCTTAACTTCGGTGCGCGACGGCAAACGGCTGGTCAATGTGGTGGTGCGCGGGCAAAGTAGCGAACGCGAAGACTTAGCCACAGTGGCGAATTTGCAGATCCGCACCGCCGATGGCCGCGCTGTGCCGCTGCGGCAAATTGCCAAAGTCAGCTATGGCCTGGCTGATCCGATGGTGTGGCGTCGCCAGCGCCAGGCGTTTATTACAGTGCAGGCCGATATCGCGCCAGGCATGACAGCGCAGGGCGTGGTGAACAATCTGGCAGCTGATGTCGCGGCATTCAGCGCCAAACTGCCGGCCGGTTATCAGCTGGAAGTCGGCGGCGCCGCGGCGGAGTCGGAAAAAGGTAACGCATCTATTTTTGCTGTGTTGCCGCTGACGATGCTGGTCATGCTGGTGCTGCTGATGATCCAGCTCAAACGCATTTCGCGCACTGTGCTGGCCTTTATCACGGCACCTTTTGGCCTGATTGGGATTGTATTGGCGATGTTGCCAACCGGCACACCGATGGGCTTTGTCGCGCTGCTCGGGTGTATAGCGCTCGCCGGGATGATTATCCGCAATGCGGTGATCCTGATTAGCGAAGTCGATACCAATGTCGAACAAGGCATGGCGCGTGATGAGGCCATCATGGCGGCAACGCGCCATCGCGCCCGGCCAATATTGCTGACGGCCGCAGCGGCGATTTTGGGCATGATCCCGATCGCCACTCAGGTGTTCTGGGGGCCGATGGCGTACGCCATTATCGGCGGTTTGTTTGCCGCGACTATCCTGACATTGACGGTACTGCCTTGCGCGCTGAGTTTATTGATGCAACGGGAGGCGAGGGCGCTCACAGCCGCCTGATAGGGTCTGGCTTGACATACGGAATAGCATATATATGATATTCCGTATGTTTTAATGGCAGGCGAAAGATTAGGCTGAGTTTCATGCTGCAACCAGTTGAATTTTATAAATTATTATCCGATGAAACCCGTCTCAATTGCCTGTTGCTGATTTGTCAGCAACAGGAACTTTGTGTCTGTGAGCTGGTTTGTGCGCTCAATGACATCCAGCCGAAAATCTCCCGCCATCTGGCGATGCTGCGCAAGGCCGGTTTATTACTGGACCGGCGTCAGGGCCAATGGGTGTTTTACCGCTTAAATCCGGCGTTACCGGATTGGGCCTGCCAAAGCCTGCAGCTGACGTTGCAGCAAAATCCACAACAACTGGCGCCGCTGACGCAAAACCTGTGCGCGATGGGAGACCGGCCAGCGCGGCAGTCGGCGTGCTGTCCTTGAACCATACTCAACTTTTTGCCCACAAAGGAAAACATCATGGCTGATAAATCCCATCCGTTTGACGAACTGCTGATTAATCCGGGCACCAGCGCCACAGCCGCATTGCTGTTTACGCCATGCCCCGGCACTAAAGGTGTCGAGATTAAAACGGCACTGGAGCAACTCAAAGCCGCCGGCGCTGTGGCCGTGATTAGCCTGACGCCGGACAGCGAAATGCAGCAGCTGCAGGTCAACGATATTCCGGTGCTGTGCCGTGAATTAGGTCTTGGCTGGTTTCATTGCCCGATAGAAGATGATCAGGCGCCGGGGCCGCTGTTTGCCATTAACTGGCAGGTTGCCTCTTCTCAGGTACATCAGTGGCTGCGTCTTGGCGACAAAATTGCCATTCACTGTAAAGGGGGCTCAGGCCGTACCGGTTTGTTGGCCGCGCAAATTCTGCTGGAACTGGGGCTGGATAAAATTGAGGCAAAAAGCCGGGTGCAGGCGCTACGGCCTTATGCTTTAACGCTGCAGCCGCATCTGGATTATTTCAACAGCCTGAAATAACAGGTTTATTTATTGATATCGCGCTGCAACAAAGCAGCTCCGGAGAGTTTTAATGAGTATTCGTGTTGGTATTAACGGTTTTGGCCGTATTGGCCGGTTGGCATTGCGGGCGGCTTTTGACTGGCCTGAATTTGAATTTGTCCGTGTGAACGATCCGGCCGGTGATGCCGCCACTTTCGCGCATCTGCTGAACTTTGATTCGGTACATGGCCGCTGGTTACATGAAGCCAGCCATACCGACGACAGTATTGTCATCAACGGCAAAAGCATCGCAGTGAGCCAGCATAAAACGATTGCCGACACCGACTGGTCGGGCTGTGACATTGTTATTGAATGCTCCGGCAAGATGAAAAGCCAAGCCGTGCTGCAGGCTTATCTGGCGCAGGGTGTCAAACGTGTGGTGGTCAGTGCGCCGGTGAACGAGCCTGGCGTATTAAACGTGGTGATGGGGGTCAATCAGCATTTGTTTGATGCCAAAGTGCATCGTATTGTGACTGCAGCCAGCTGCACCACTAATTGTCTGGCGCCTGTAGTCAAAGTTATCCATGAAAGCCTCGGCATCAAACATGGCGCTATCACGACGATTCACGACTTAACTAATACTCAGTCGATTCTGGATACACCGCACAAAGACTTACGCCGCGCCCGCGCCTGTGGTGCCAGCCTGATCCCAACCACGACCGGTTCTGCCACCGCCATCACGGAAATTTTCCCGGAACTGAAGGGCCGCTTAAACGGCCATGCAGTGCGGGTGCCACTCGCCAACGCATCCCTGACCGACTGTGTGTTTGAAGTCGAGCGCGCGACTACCGCCGAGGAAGTCAACAGCCTGCTCAAAGCCGCAGCCGAGGGGCCATTGCGCGGTATTCTGGGGTATGAAAGCCGGCCGCTGGTGTCGGTGGATTATAAAACCGACCCGCGTTCCAGCGTCATTGACGCTTTGTCGACGATGGTGGTGAACGGCACTCAGGTGAAAATCTACGCCTGGTACGACAACGAATGGGGCTATGCCAACCGCACAGTCGAACTGGCGCGACTCGTCGGCAGCTCCGGATGAAGGCTGCTAAGCAAATGAAAGCTGCTAAGCAAATGAGTGTGCAGCAGAACCTGCAGCAATACGCCGTGGTCACCGGCAATTACTGGGCCTTTACGCTGACCGACGGTGCGCTGCGCATGTTGATTGTGCTGCATTTTTACCAGCAGGGGTTTTCGGCACTGGCGATTGCTTCGTTATTTATGCTGTACGAACTCTTTGGTGTGGTGACCAATTTAACCGGCGGCTGGCTCGGCGCGCGCATTGGCCTCAACCGCACTATGCATATCGGTTTGTTGCTACAGGTGGTGGCGCTGGCGCTGTTACTGGTGCCCGCTGAGCAGCTCACCGTGGTTTGGGTGATGCTGGCGCAGGCGTTGTCGGGGATCGCCAAGGACTTAAATAAAATGAGCGCTAAAAGTGCGTTAAAACTGCTGCTGCCAGCCGAGCAACAAGGCCAGCTATTCCGCTGGGTGGCGCTTTTAACCGGCTCAAAGAATGCGCTCAAGGGCGTCGGGTTTTTCCTCGGTGGTTTGCTGCTGAGCCTGGCTGGTTTTCAGGGCGCAGTGCTGGCGCTGGCGGCGATGTTGGCGCTGGTCTGGCTACTCAGTTTGGTGCTGCTAAAGCGTGATTTGGGTAAAAGCAGTTTTAAACCTAAATTCCGCGATTTGTTATCGAAAAGCCGGCCGATTAACCAATTGTCTGCTGCGCGGTTGTTTTTGTTTGGCGCGCGCGACGTCTGGTTTGTCATTGCGTTGCCGCTGTATCTGTCGACCCAATTTGGCTGGAGCCACAGCGCGGTCGGCAGTTTTCTGGCGTTGTGGGTCATAGGATATGGTGCGGTGCAGGCCGCAGCGCCCAAGCTGTTACAGCGCGGCGGGCAAGTGCCGGATGGCGGCAGCGCCTTGTATTGGGCCGCCATTCTGACCGGCGTGCCGCTGTGGATCAGCATGGGCATGCTCAGCGCACCGGTGTTGGATTTGTGGATTTTACTCGCCGGTTTATTGGTATTTGGCGCGGTGTTTGCGCTGAATTCGGCGCTGCACAGTTATCTGATAGTCAGCTACGCCAGAGCCGACGGCGTGTCACTGGATGTGGGCTTTTATTACATGGCAAACGCCATGGGGCGCTTAACCGGCACTTTGTTGTCCGGCTGGATTTATCAGACCTATGGCCTGCAGCCCTGTTTATGGGCCGCCAGTCTGATGTTGCTGCTGGCCACAGTGCTGAGTCTGGGGTTGCCGAAAAATATCGGGCCTTAGGGCCTGGTTAACTACCCAGTCAACTGCACCGTATCGAGCACAGCAAAGCCTTTATGCACGCCACCTTCCAGGCTGTCTGCGGCTTTAGTTCTGAGCAGATAACCGCCATATCTGGCGCTTTCGCCGAGGCTGAAAATGCCCAGTTCGCTGATATGGCCTGATGCGGATTGCCACTGGCCCTGCACCAGTTTATCCAGCGGTTCCGGCCGGATCCTGGCGTCGATTGGCGCCATCAGGATATCGCCGGCACCTGGTTGTCGCTGTGCATACCAGTGGCTGGCTTGCGCCGCTCGGGCCACATTGCCACCACCTTCGGCCTGGCGTTTGTACCACCAGCCGGCGGCGAGGCGGGTTGCCACTTCGTCCGCGGTCAGCTCATCGACAGCCGCCATCGGCACTGTCAAAGCAGCAAGTTGGCGGGTCTCTGTCAGACTAAAACCAAACTGCGCGGCAAATTCAGCATGCCGTGCTGGTTGTTGCAGATACTGACAAAGCCGCAGTTGCAGCCATTTACTGCCAGCCAGTTGCTGGCTCAGCGACGGGCATACCAGCAGGTCAAAGTGTTCCAGCTGTGCCCGCAATTCGAGCTGCGCTGTGCTTTGATAATCAGCGGCGTTGTAACCGGTGCGGAAATACAATAAATGCAGTGGTTGGCGCTGCGCATCACAGAGCGTCCGGCTGCCGGCCGGGGTTGCGGCAACCTGCTGTTGCAGTTGCGCCAGTGTCAGCCGTTGCACTGTGGCACCAAGCCGCTGCAGTGCCCCGGCCAACAACTGCTGGTCAAACACATTGTCTTCCTGCGGTTCGACCACAAACACAATTTGTGGTTTTGTCTGGCCCGCTTGAGTGGCGGCTGCTTCGTACAGCAACTGCGCCTGTGCGTCTATCGCCGGATTGTCCACATAAGGGCCAGGCAGTTGTTGTTGCAGCACTGTCAGCCATTGACTATTTAGTGGTCCCATGCCAGCAGCGATAGGGTTGGACTCAACCCAGCGCCATTGTTGATTTTGGTCCAGTATCAGGTCATGGCGTTGTAACGCGACGGCGGTCGCAATACGGCTGGCAGTGCCGGATGCGTTCAGCAGACGCGTCAGTTGGCCCGGCAAACTGTTTGCCGCGTTTAAAGGTGCCAGCTGTTGCAATAACCAGTCAGTTTGTCCGGCGACGCGCAGGTGCAATAAACCAAGCAGCCCGCCGGCTTCTAAGGCCTGTTGCCATAATTCGCTACTGAGCTGATAAGGCGTCAGTGACACCGGTGCCGGCAGCCATGCGCCCTCTTTGCTTAACAGGCCAAGACCGGCCTGTTGCAACAAACGGGTGAGATCGGCGCCTTGGCTTGGGTTGAAACTGGTCATTTGGCACTTCCTATATTTCGATGTTTATCGAATTATAATATTTCGATGGATATAGAAACGTCAATTTATATTTCTATTTTTATCGAAATAAGTTTGAGTGCAGCGGCACTCTGTCGTTAGAATGCAGCATTATCAGTGATTGCTGGATGGCTTTTATGGATCTGGAACAAGCGGCCGCGCAATTGGCTGAATTAGGACATAACACCCGGCTGGCGATTTTCCGTATCCTGGTGCGCGCCGGGCAGAGCGGCATCAGTGTCGGCGAGATCCAACAACAACTAAATATCCCGGGTTCGACTTTGTCGCACCATTTAAGCCGGATGAGCAAAGTCGGCCTGATGCAACAAACCCGCGACGGCCGCACTTTATGGTGCCGGTTAGACTTTGCCGCGATGAACCAGCTGCTGGGATTTTTAATGGCGGAATGTTGTAGCGCAGAGCCCGCGTCTGCAGGTTCGGGCTGTGGTTAGTCAGGCTGAGATCAGGCGACCGGTCCTCTTGGCTGATTGGGCGTCTGTGTGGTCGATGATGTGGCAGCGGATTGGGTCTCGATAGTCACCCCCGGTACTTTAATCTGAAAGCGGGTGGCCCCTATTGCGCCCAGAGCCATTAGCAGTAAGGCAGCGCCGAGAATATACGACAACTGTTGTTTGTCAGCGGGTGCGAATACCAGCACTAATGCGGCGATGATAAGAAACACACAGGAAGCGCCAATCAACAGCCTTTTGGTTTTTTCCCGCTCGATCATCACCTGACCTAAAATGTTGACGCCGGCGCCGGACGCGCCCCCCTGAAACTCACCGTCCTTGATATCCATAATTGTGCTCCTTCAGTTTGTGTTGAGCGCCAGCCGGCTTTCGCTTTAAAGCTGGCTTTTTAAAGCCGCCTTTTGAAAGCTAGCTGGCATTGGCAGAACTGCAACCTGATTTGGGCACAGATGTTGATTGATCAACGCATCGTGACAAACTCTTCGGCCGACGTCGGGTGAATCGCCACACAGTTATCAAAATCAGCTTTGGTCGCGCCCATTTTGATTGCAACCGCAAAACCTTGCAGCATCTCGTCAGCGGCGTAACCAATCACGTGCAGACCCACAATTTTTTGCTCGGGGCCTCGGCATACCAGCTTCATCCGCGTGGGTTCGCGGTGCGACGTTAATGCGCGGTACATCGCAGTAAATTCACTGTTGTAGACCTTAACCGCTGCATCGCCGAATTCGGCGCGTGCTTCGGCTTCGGTTTTGCCAATAGTGCCTATCGGCGGGTGAGAGAACACGACTGTCGGCACTAAGTCGTAGTTCAGATGCTCGTCGGTTTTGCCGTTAAACAAGCGCTCTGACAAACGCCGGCCTGCGGCCACAGCGACCGGCGTCAGTGCGAGGCGGCCTGTGTTATCGCCGATGGCATAAATACCCGGCACATTGGTGTTTTGGTATTTGTCGGTCGGAATAAATCCCTGCGCGTCTGTCTCTACACCGGCAGCTGCCAGATTCAGATTTTGCGTGTTTGGCGTACGGCCAATGGCCCAAATCAGGCAATCGACCTGTAAGGCATGGCCGGTATTTAACTTAAGCATTAAAGAACCATCCGCTTCGCGGCTGACGGCGGTCACTTCAGTATGTGAGTGCACCTGAATGCCATTGTGCTGCATCAGCTGGTGCAAAGTGTCTGATAACATGGCGTCAAAGCTACGCAGTGCTTTGTCGTGGCGCACCAGCAAATGCGTTTCGCTGCCAAGCGCCTGCAACACCCCGGCAATTTCTACTGCAATATAACCAGCACCGACGACTGCCACGCGTTTCGGGCAATGGTCCAGCGCGAAAAATCCGTCGCTGTCGATGCCGAGTTCAGCGCCCGGAATGGCCGGCCAGGCCGGGACGCCGCCGGTCGCGATACTGATATGGTCGGCGCTGTAACGCTCGCCGTCGACTTCAATGGTATGGGCGTCGACAAAACGGGCGAAACCTTTGATCACTGTGACCTGATTTTTGCCAAGTACCCGCTCGTAAGAACCGTGAATACGGGCGATATAAGCTTCGCGGCTTTGTACCAACTTGCCCCAGTCGAGTGCAGGTGCCTGGACATCGTAGCCATAATCCGGCGCCAGTTTCAGCGCATCGGCGATTTGTCCGGCAAACCACATGGCTTTTTTCGGCACGCAACCGACATTGACACAAGTGCCGCCGAGGGCTTTGGCTTCCACAATTGCGCAGTTTTTGCCGTAATTGGCAGCTCTGTTGGCACTGGCGATACCGCCGCTGCCGCCACCGATGGCGATGTAATCAAAATGTCGGGTCATAGCAGTACCAAGAATACCAAAATATGCTTGAGTTATATGGATTTCGCAGCCAGAAAACAAGGGGCCTGTGGTGTTTGCGGGTTTTGACATTGTTTATTTAGTTGCTGGTTATCCTGCGGTATTTCCGGTCCTTTGTGTTAAAAATCAATGGAATGTTTTCAGTCTTGGTGGATTCGCTGGAAAAATAGCTGAGATTGTACCGCCTTAGCCAAAAAACTTTGTTTGACGAATGGCTGGCCAGCCGTTAAAAAGTCGGCCTTTGCGCAGCTGCTTTCCAGCTGTTTATGTTTGACCGGCTTGATGGCGCGGGTCACGGCAGCAGGCCGGATTTTAGCCGCCAAAGTCCCTGACAGACCTTTGAGTCTGCCTTCCAGAGGAACCGCAGTCGATGCAAGAAATGCTCATGGCGATCTGGCACCAGAATTTTGATCAGCTCATCCAGTTGGGGAAAGTGGATTTGCTGATTTGGTGTTTATTACTGATTTTGTTTTTCGAATCAGCTTTTGTATTTTTGCCGCTGCCGGGTGACAGTCTGGTGCTGATGGCCGGTGGCCTGATGGCTGCCAATGTCATTGAGCCGGAGGTGGTGTATTTATATATGCCGCTGGCGGCGGGGCTTGGCAGCTTGCTGGCGTATTGGCAGGGTTATGCGTTGGCTCATACGCGATTTATGCACCATATCGGGCGCATCGTACCCGACAACAGCTTGCCGCGCGCGACGTCGCTGTTGGAGCGCCATGGCTTGCTGGCGATGTTCTCATCGCGTTTTATTCCGTTTGTGCGGGTGCTGACGCCGATGATGATGGGTATGACCCGACTGACTTTTTTGCATGTCACCATGATTAGTCTGGTCAGTGCCTGGTGCTGGACTTTTGTGTTAAGCCTTGCCAGTGAGACGCTGATGAAACTGCCGTTTCTGATGCAATACCATCAGTTGCTGGGTAAAGGTCTGGTGCTGGTATCGCTGGGGCTTTTTGTACTGGCGATATTGGCCATTGTGTACCGGCTGATGCGCAGACCGGCTGCACCGGCCGGTGAGTGAACTCAGACGACACTGGTAGCGGGAGCTCAGTTGTCGTGAGCTGGCGCTTCGCTGACGCTATGCCGTTGCCGCATCGCTGCAACGGCGCCATGCAGTAATTGCTCCAGCACCTGTAGGTCGATATCGCTGAGTCTGCGCACTGACAAACAGGCTTTGCCCATTTTATGTTTACCGAGGCGCGCCAGCAGCTGTTGCTGCTGCGCATCTTCGGCCAGTAAATAAATACTGATGTCGGTTTTGCGGCTGGAAAACCCAATCACGCACATATCGCCTTCGCGGCCGCTATCGTAGCGGTAATGATACTGATCAAAACCAACAATACTGCCGCCCCACATGGTGGCTGCACAGCCGGTGATGTCCTGCATCATGATCTGTAATTGCTCACAATCCGCCCGGCGCTGCGGATCTGTGATCGCTGCCAGATAGTCTGAGACCGGAACTGTGGTGGCAATGGTTTTATTGGCTGACATCAAAGCATCTCACAGAACTTTTCCAATTAAACCAGACTAGCCGATTTCAGCCGGAGCTCCAACCGGCACAGGCGCGACAATGGCTCAAAAAACTGTATAGTAATACAGTGGTAGGGCTAAGCCGTTGAAACGGAGGCAGAATGAACGACTTTACTGATGTCAGGCTTTGGCTGGCGCTTGTTTTAGCGCTGGTATGCGTGGGTGCATTAGCGGCCTGGTGGCGGCAGCAACAGGCGAATCGGGTGCTGAGCGAGCAGTTCATCCGGCAGCAGGCACAGCTGGAGCATCAGCAAAGTTTGCTGAATGACCATCGCATGCAGCTGCAGCAAAGCCAGGATGAAGTGCGCCAGCAGCAGCAAGACTATTTACGTCTGAAAGAAAAACACGACCGGTTGCAGGTGCTGCTGAGCGAAAAACAAAGCCAGTACCAACAGCAGTTGGCGTTATTGCAGGACAGTAAACTGCAGTTAAAACAAGAATTTGAGAACCTCGCCAATCAGATTTTGCAGCAAAAAGGCGAACAGTTTGCCCGCCAGAGTCAACAAAGCCTGCTGCAGCTGTTACATCCGTTACAGGCCGATATGAAAGGCTTTCGCGACAAGGTTGAAGCCATTCACACCGAAGATTTAAAACAGCGCAGTGAGCTGAAAACCGAACTGCTGCATCTGCAAAAACTCAATACCGCTATCACCGACCAGGCTGCGCGTTTAACCAGTGCGCTGCAGGGCCAGAAGAAGCTGCAGGGCAACTGGGGCGAGCTGATGCTGGAAAATGTGCTGGAAAATTCCGGTCTGCGGCCCGGCGTCGATTACCGGCGTGAAGTCAGTTTTCAAACCGAACAGGGCCGGCGCCGGCCCGACGTGATTGTTGACCTGCCCCAACAAAAGCATCTGGTGATTGATGCAAAAACTTCATTGCTGGCCTATACCCGTTATGTCAACGCCGAACAGGATTTGGAACGGGCTGAAGCGTTAAAAGCCCATTGTCAGGCGGTCAGTGATCGAATTGCCGAGCTCGCCGATAAAAGCTACTACCAGCTCGACGGGCTGAATTCACCGGAAGTGGTGTTTATGTTTATTCCGATTGAGTCGGCCTATGTCGAAGCGTTAAAACATGACCCTTTGTTGTACCAAAAAGCGCTGGAACGCAATGTGCTGGTGGCGACGCCAACAACTCTCCTGACCAGCCTGAATATTGTGCGGCAGCTATGGCGTTTTGAGCAACAGAACCAGCACAGTGCTGAACTGGCACAGCGTGCTGAACGTTTTTACGCCAAGCTGGCGGCCTTTTTAGAATCCATGCAGGGCGTCGGTAAACAGCTCGACAAGGCACGGGAAAGTTATGATAAGGCATTAGCGCAACTTTATAGCGGCAAAGGTAATCTGATAAAACAGGCAGCAGAATTTAAGGAGCTCGGTGTGGCGGTGAAGCAGGAACTGGACCAGCAGCTGGTAGAAAAAGCCCGGCTTGAACTGTCGGCGGACGCACAATGAGGCCTGCAAGCTGGGGGATGTTGTGGTGCTGCCTGGCTTTTGGCGGCGTTGTGACGGCTGAAGAGCTGTTGCCCGCCAAAGCGGCAACGCCAGAGCCTGCGCCTTGCCATCTGGTTGCGCACCTCAATGAATCGAAAGAACTGACCGCTGCCGCCGGCCTGCAATTGCCACGCTGGTACGATTTACACCACCGCTTGCTGAAATTATTAACTGACAAAGCCGGTTGCAGCCTCGAAGTGGTTGGGAGTCCCTGGCCACGCAGCCTGGCTTTGCTGCGCGATGGTAAAATCGACCTGATGCTGACGATGTCTTACACCATTGAACGCGAGCAGTATGCTGATTTTATCGGCCCGCATTATTTGGAAGAAACTGTACTGGTGCTGGATAAACAATATTTGTCAAAGGTCAAAAAGCTCAGTGATATCCTGCTGTTACCTGGCGCCGTCGGCGTGCTGCGTGACGCCTGGTATGGCGACGAATTTGCGCGGGTAAGTTTAGAGACCGAGTTTCAGCCTTTCCTGCAATATGCCAACAGTCTGACGCAAAAACTGAACTTACTGCAAAAAGAGCGGGTAGTCGGCATGCTGGAAGACAAAACCCAGTATCTGGAATGGAGTCGCACTTATCCCGACTTAGCTGCACGTTACAAAATCGCCTTCCGCTTAAACAGTAATCCGGTGTATATAGTCGCCAGTCGCAAAGGCGTGCCTTTTGCGGTGCGGGAACGGCTCAGACATGCCTGGTATCAGGTGTATGGCGGGCCCGAGCACCGGGCTATTTTAAACGAATTTGGCTGGGTACTGGAGTAAGTCCTAAGGCAGGTGCGAGATGACTCACCATAGCAGTGTGACCGAATTGCGCCGGGTGATTTGGGTCGGCGGCGCGCTGGACAAATACACCGGGCTGGTGCGCCAGCATGTCTTGCCGGGCCAGCATTATTTTCAATGGTTTGAATCCCGCGCGCTTTGCCGCTTTTTGCAGCAACACGCCGGTCAGCCGGTGTTGGTGATTGCGCACAGTTACGGCGCCAGCACTGCAGCCCGGGTGATTGCCAGTGGTTATCGTGTCGACGAATTAGTGACTATAGACCCCGTCAGCTGGCGCAAACCTAATGGCGAGATGCTGCGCAAACACTGCCGGCATTGGCGCAATTACCTGGCCGGCGACACTTCGGTCAACTTCGCCAATCTGGTCGCCCGCTGCGGCGGCTGGTGGCAACACTGGCCACAGCTCCACGCTCACCAACATCTGGTGCTGAACGCTGATCATGCGCTGATTGTGGATGCTGTGTTGCAGTCCTGGCGGCAAGGCGCTGCCCTGCGCGTGGCTTGATTTATTTGCCCTGCGGGCGGCGGTTTCTTAGTAATCGTTATTTCCTTTGCTAGGCGGACTCGCCGCAAAGGAAATAATGAAAAATCAACCAATAGCTTCCCACAGGGCAAAAAACAACAACGATCTATTGCAACAGACTGTTGTAACAAAGCGGACTTGCAAAAACAGAGTTCGCTGCCGCACTATCGGGCATTATTTCGATACCGCAAAACAGGAATATCGATGCAAAATCTCCTGCAACACCCGCAGTTTGCTGGCAGCTGGCGCATGCTGGTGGCGATGCTGCTGTCCGGCACTATTGGCCTATTTGTTGTGGAAAGTGGTCAGGATACGGCGACTGTGGTGTTTTACCGCTGTTTGCTCGGCGGGGCGGCGCTACTGGCTTATCTGAGCTGGCAGCGCGGCTGGCAAAAATTATCTGCAAAGCAAAGCGGTTATTTGCTGGCTGGCGGCCTCGCGCTGGTGGCGAACTGGTTTTGTCTGTTTGGTGCCTACAAACTGAGCTCGATTTCGATTGCTACTCTGGTGTATCACACCCAGCCGTTTTTCCTGTTATTGCTGACCGCTTTTGGCACTAAACAATGGCCACCGGCCGCGAAGTGGGGGTGGCTGGCGCTGGCTTTTGTTGGTGTGGCTGGGACCACTGGCCTTGGGCAGGACCAGCACAATCCGCTGCTGTGGCAAGGTGTTGGCCTCGCCGCCGTTGCCGCTTGTTTGTATGCAGTGGCGACGCTGACCACACGAAAGCTTACCGGGGTGGCGCCGGCGCAAATTGCCGGTTTGCAAATGGTGCTGGGTGTGCTTTTGATGTTACCGCTGGAGAAAACTTCGCTGCTGCTGATGCCGGCGCTCAGTGTCGGCGCTTTGCTGACACTCGGACTGGTGCATACCGGGCTGATGTACAACCTGATGTATAGCGCCTTTCAGCGCCTGCCGGTCACCAGTATCGCTTTTTTGTCCTTCATCTATCCGCTGTTAACCGTACTGATTGACTTCTGGTACTACGACCTGACGTTAAGCTGGAGCCAATACGGCGGTATGGTACTGATTGTGCTGGCACTAGTTGCCCATCAGCGGAACTGGCTCGTGCGTCCCCGTCATCATTGAAGCCGCGGGGGTGTTGGCCGCCTTCGCTCGCTCAATCATATAGACAGATATGCTCATTCCCCGGGCTGGCGCTCCAGCTCGCTCAGTTGCCGCTTACCCGCAGCTTCAATGATTTAGGGGATATGATTTAGCAGACTTTGGCGGCGAAACCCGCCTGCTGCGCGCTCAGTCGCGCCGCCCTGCATTTGTCTGCTGTGAAAATTTTGTTATCCTCGCAGCCTGAATACAAAAGCAAAGGGGAGCTTTGATGAAACGTTTGATGCTGGGCGCAGTGGCGCTTGCTGTTTTAACCGCCTGTGGACCAAAACCAGAACAAGCTGCCACTGCAGCAACAGGCACAACAGTCGCGGAGGCTGCACCTGTGGCTAAATTACAATATGCTGCGACGAAACAGGGCGACGTGGTCGACACCTATTTCGAAACCAAAGTAGCGGACCCATACCGCTGGTTAGAAGATGACCGCAGCGCCGAAACCGCTGAGTGGGTCAAAGCACAAAACAAAGTCACTTTTGATTACCTGGCCCAAATTCCGTACCGCGACCAGATTAAACAACGCTTAGAAGCGTTGTGGAATTACGAAAAAGTCGGCGCTCCGACTAAAGAAGGTGCGTACAGCTACTTCTACAAAAACGACGGCCTGCAAAACCAATATGTGGTGTATCGCCAGAAAGACGGCGGCCCGGCGGAAGTCTTCCTCGATCCAAATGGTTTCTCTGCGGACGGCACCACGTCGCTGGCCGATTTACAGTTCACTGATGACGGTTCTATCGCCGCTTACGCCATTTCTGAAGGCGGCAGCGACTGGCGCAAAGTCTTTGTGATCAACGCAGAAACCAAAGAAAAACTGGAACCTGAACTGGTCGACGTGAAGTTCTCCGGTATTTCGTTTAAAGGCAACGAAGGTTTCTTCTACTCCAGTTACGACAAGCCAACAGGCAGCGAACTGTCAGCGAAAACCGACCAGCACAAGCTGTATTACCATAAAATCGGCACGCCGCAAAAAGACGACCAGCTGATTTACGGTGGCACTGATGCCGAGAAACACCGTTATGTGGGTGGCACAGTGACCCAAGACGGTAAATATCTGGTGGTGTCTGCGGCGAACGCCACGTCCGGCAATAAATTGCTGGTGAAAGACTTAACCAAACCAGACAGCGCTTTTGTTACGCTCGATGGTGAAGGCAGCTCAGATTACAACCTGATCGACAGCAAAGGCGATGTGCTGTATTTCTCGACGAACTTCAAAGCACCAAATCAGCGCCTGATCGCCATCGATATGACCAAGCCGGCGCAAGCAGAGTGGAAAGACGTGATTGCGGAAACCGCCAATGTACTGGAAGTCAGCAAAGGCGCCGGTTCGTTCTTCGCCACTTACATGGTCGATGCGATTTCCAAAGTGCAGCAATATGACTACGACGGCAAGCTGGTGCGTGACGTGCAGCTGCCGGGCGTTGGTAGCGTCGGCGGTTTTGACGGCAAAGCCAAAGACAGCGTGCTCTACTTCAGCTTCGCCAATTACAACACACCGGGTTCGATTTACGCCTACGACCCGGCGACTGGCGAATCTAAAGTGCACTTTAAACCAGCAGTGAAATTCAACAGCGACGATTATGAGTCCAAGCAGGTGTTCTACACCTCGAAAGACGGTACAAAAGTGCCGATGATCATCACACACAAAAAAGGACTGAAGCTCGACGGCACTAACCCAACCATGCTGTACGGCTACGGCGGCTTTAACGTCAGCCTGACGCCAAGCTTCAGCGTCGCCAACCTGGTCTGGATGGAAATGGGTGGTGTGTACGCGGTGCCAAACCTGCGCGGTGGTGGTGAATATGGCAAAGCCTGGCATGAAGCCGGTATTCAGCTGAAAAAACAAAATGTGTTTGACGATTTCATCGCGGCCGGCGAATACCTGATTGCGCAGAAATACACGTCCAACGACAAACTGGCTATTCGTGGGGGCTCGAACGGCGGCCTGTTAGTCGGTGCAGTGATGACTCAACGTCCGGACCTGATGAAAGTCGCGCTGCCAGCAGTGGGTGTGTTAGACATGCTGCGTTATCACACCTTCACGGCGGGCGCCGGCTGGGGCTTTGACTACGGCACGGCCGAACAGTCCAAAGAGATGTTTGAATACCTCAAAGGCTATTCACCGGTGCATAACGTGAAAAAAGACGTGGCTTACCCTGCGACTTTAGTCACCACCGGCGACCACGATGACCGCGTCGTGCCTGCGCACAGCTTTAAGTTTGCTGCTGAGCTGCAAGCCAAAGCTGGCGGTACTAACCCGCAGCTGATTCGCATCGAAACCAACGCCGGTCACGGCGCCGGTACACCAGTATCGAAAACCATTGAGCAAACCGCCGATACTTTTGGGTTCACGCTGTGGAACATGGGCGTTAAAGAAGTGGCAAAAGCGCAATAACGCGTTGAATACTTCGAAGACAATCAGGCCGGCATTTGCCGGCCTTTTTACTTGGCTCTGTGGCGGGGTTGCTTCGGCTACCCTTTGGTGGCCGGTGCCCGCGTCATCGACATTTTCCAGTTCACTTCCCAGCTTTTCCCGTCATCCAATGACATCGCCTGTTCCCAATGCGCTGCGTTAGCACTGATATTCGACCAGATATAACGCACCTTCACCTTACGACCATCAATCACATCGTCACCGGTGAAAGTGCCAATCCCGGCGGTGAATTTGCCAACCACAGGTGGGTTCAGCTGGCCCTGATTGTTCAGACCACCGGTTTGATTGTCGAGCCAATAAATACTCCACAGCTGAGTGACCGGATTAAACACCCGCAGCGACACGCCGGTAAATCCCGGCCGCCAGTCAGCGGCAACAAAATCATCAAAGTTGCCGATCCCTGCCGGCAGTGGTCGATTGGTTTGCCGGGCGGTGAATGATTCCCAGTCATTACTACCGACAAAGCGTTGTTTCAGTCGTTGATTCTGCACAATCCAGTCACCGACAAAAAAATCAAAATCATCTTGCCCGCTGGCGGTGCTTTGCGCTGCTGAGTTCTGCGCAGCGTTGCAATATGATTGTTCTGCCGACGGACAAGCGGCAATCGCCGCATGCCCGGTCAACAGTGTTGCAGCAAGCCCGGCCAGCGCGCCGGATTTTGGGGTCGTCATAGAACCACTCCTTTTACATGAATAGCGCCATCATATGTGTTTAAATGAAAATCAAAAACCGACAAAAGTGCGTGTACTATGTTTAAAAATGAACATCAATTGGCATGGGATGATTTTCGCATCATTCTGGCGGTGGCCCGGCGTGGCTCATTAAAAAGCGCCGCTGCGGCACTGGGCTCCAGCCATCCGACTTTATTTCGCCGTATCCGCGATATTGAACAAGTGCTGGGCTTAAGCCTGTTTGTGCGCAGCCGGCAGGGATATCACCCCACCGAAGCGGCCGCTGTGTTTATCGCGCTGGCAGAAAAAATAGAACATGAAGTGCTGGGCCTGGCAACCTCTGGTGTACTGCAGCCTAATGTGCTGGCAGGGCAGGTAAGTTTGTCGGTGGCGCCGGTATTTATGCCTAGCTTGCTTGCGCCGATTTTGCAGTCTTTAGCGGTGAAAATGCCACAGATCCAGCTGCAAATCAGCAGTTCAACCCGGTTGGTGGATTTATCGCAGCACGAAGCCGATATCGCGTTGCGATCGGGCGGCCAACCTCCTGAACATTTGATTGGGACCAACCTAGGCCGGATGGCAGTCTGTGTTTACCAACCCGCATCCTGGGCACCGGCCGAGACGAAGCACTGGAAACATCTGCCCTGGGTGACACCTGATGAAAGTTTCAGCCATCAGGATTCGGTCGCCTGGTTAAAAAGTGAAGGCCATTTTGAACGGGCTACAGTGCGCTGTGACAATATTGAACATGTCGCATTGCTGGCCAATGCCGGCATTGGTCTTGCCGTATTGCCCTGTTACTTAGGTGACCGCTGCGCGGGACTCATCAGAGCCAGTGACCCCATCCCGGAGTTTACTTCTGATTTGTGGCTGCTGTGGCACCCGCAGTGGCGTGGCGTCAAACGTATTACGGCTGTGGTTGAACACTTAACCAGCGGGTTATTGGCGCAAAAGGCATTAATTGAAGGGGCCAGTCCGGCGCATGTCGTGTAAAGCGCTTCCGGTAAATAACTCCTGCAAAGCACTTAGCGTCATGCTCAGCAGCATAATGTAGTGCGCTGTGCGCTGTGCACTGAGACTGCGCTAGGCCGGCCATTGCCTGGCTTGTTTTCTATCGCGCTGAAACCGGGGAATAAAAACGGGCCTGACAGACAGTACCACAGTGCATTGTGCGGCTGCCGGCATAGTTGCGCTGCAGTATTTTTCATTTTTCGGCGACTTTTTGGTCACATTCACTCTGCTAGCCTTCCAGCGTTTCTTCACGTAATCACCTTACATTCCGGAGGCTGGCAAGATGCACAGAGAGCTGAAAAAGGTAACTTGGGTAACGCTGAGAGGGATGACCAT
>CAMLRA010000012.1 GCA_946482325.1 uncultured Chromatiaceae bacterium
TGAGTTATTTTGTCAGTCCGGTTTCGGTGGCCGATAGCCGTTATCCGGCAGTCGCGGATGCAGAATTTATCCGCGCCGTGCAGCGGTTGCAGCAGAAGCTGGCTGCGTTGCCGGATAGCCGGGCCGTGTTGTCTGTGGTCGATCAGCTGGAACTGATGCAACCTGTTGCCGGGCAATCGACAGCCCAGCTCCATGACCATTTACAGTTATTGCGCTGGGACCTCGCCGACCCAAGGCTGGCGGACGCCTGGTGGGTTGATCAGGGGCTGGTGCTGTGGCTCGGCCATCCTGCCGACGATTCGGTCAGTCTGCGTCAATATGCCGATACGGTTCAGCTGCTGGTGCAGCAAGAGTTTCCGCAACTGCGGCTACAAGCTTTTGGCAACCTGCATAGCTACCACCAGACCGATCTGTATATCAGCGAGCGCAAACCACTGAATAGCTTGCTGAGTATCCCGATGGTGTTACTACTGACCGCGGGTTGGTTCTGGTACGCCAACCGGCGTCTGCAGCAGCGACAAGGATCTTACCGGCTCAGCCCGCTGGCGGCGGCCGCAGCGGTCTGCCTGCCTTTTGTGCTGGCATATGCCGCAGTGGTGCTGGTGATGGCCCTGTTGCAAATTCCACTGGACCAGGCCACCGCCTGTGCCACGGCGCTGGGTATTAATGCTGCGATCGATTTTGACCTGTATTTGCTTGAGGATTTTCGTACTGCACTGGCTGCAGGGCAAAGTCCGGCTGAGGCGCTGCAGTTCAGTATTGGCGAGCGCGGACCTCTGACCCTGCTCGATGCGGGCCTGAACGGCATCGTCTTCAGCTTCTTATTGTTTTCCAGTTTTATTCCGATGCAGCGCCTTGGTTTGCTGATGCTGGTCTTGCTCAGTGTCTGTGCCTGGGGTGCCTTATTTGTGTTACCAGGTGTGCTGCGCAGTTGTTGTCAGCCAGCGCCTGACAGGAGTGTTTGATGAAAAAAATATGCGTGATGGTGCTATTGAGTCTGTTATTGCCTTGCTGGCAGATCGGCGCTGCCGACAACGACATGACCGCCGCTACAGTGATTAACCAGTCGTGGCTGCGTTACCGGCAACTGGCTGCAGCAGAGCAGGAACAGCTGCTGTTGACGGTGACCCGGCTTGGCCAAGCGGGTCAGCAAAAACAACTGACGCGCTGGACCCGTTATGTGCAAAGCGGTGAACAAGTGGTTTTGAAATTTGTGAGTCCGGCGGCCGATGCAGGTTTGGGTTTATGGCTGGACCGTGCCGATCGGTCGGCGCAACAGATTTGGCTGCGGATGCCCAGTTGGATCAAAGCCCGCCGGGTCAATGGCCAGCGTCAGCAACAATATTTCGCCGGTACAGACTTAACGTTTGAAGACAATGCTGAGCTGAGCGGCGAGGATCCGACCGGCTATCAATACCGGGTGCTGAACCAGAGTGCACAAGGTTGGTGGATTGAAGCGCGGCCGAATATGGGGTCGCACTCCGCCTATGCCAAACGGGAAATATGGGTTGATCAGGATTATGCCATCAGTCGCATCGATTACTTCAATCGTGAAGGTTTGTTGATCAAAACGCTGCAGAACAAGATGCTACAAAAATATCCGCATGGTGGCTGGCGGCCAAACCGGGTTGAAATTGACAACCATCTGGAGCAACGCCAGACGCTGATTGAAGTGCGCGAGCGCCGGTTTGATACCAGTCTGGCCAACCAGATTTTTAGTCAGGAGTTTTTGAGTGACTAGCAGGTTGCCGCTGAGCGCAGCGCTGCTGTGCTGCAGTCTGGTACCGGATCCGGCGTGGGCAACGCATTTCCGTCAGCAACTGCAATGGCAGCTGGGCTTTGTGCCGCAGCTGCAGCAAAGCCAGCACCGCTGGCGTTATGACCATGATCTGCAGCTGGATTTATCTGCCAACTGGCAATTTAACAGCGCCGTTCGTCTGCAGCAGGACAGCGTACAGCAAGAAAATGCAGCTGCATTGTGGTGGGGCAGTACCAAGACGGCCGTATTCAGTTTGCAGCAGTTCAGACTGAAATATCAGCACAACCAGTACAGCGCGATACTGGGACGGCAAATTATCGACTGGCGTCAGACCGATACAGTGTCAGTTGCCGATGTCTGGACTGTGCCGGATTATCAGGACTTAACCGGAGGCGCACAGCAAGCGCAGCCCGCGTTACGCTGGCAGTGGCTCAGCTCGGACCGTGGTCCTGAGCTGGAGTTTATTTACAGCCCCGCTGCAGTCGCGCCCTGGTTGCCGGATGGTATTTTCCTGCTGCAGCGGCCGGAACTAACCAAAAGACCTGAACAGGCCCAGCGTGGCATTCGGCTAATGCAGACACAAGGTGCGCTGCAGTGGTCATTGTTCGGTTATGACGGCGTTGATCTGCAGCCGGCTTTATTGCCGGTAGCTCAGCAGCTGGAATGGTTTTATCCGACGCAACAAGTGGTCGGCATGACGGCTCAGACCCAGTGGGGGAGCTGGTTGTGGCGGGGCGAGCTGGCCAGGGTTCATCAGCAATTACCGGTCGGGGCCGAGACTCGGCAAGGGCAATATTGGCAGTATGTGCTGGCGGCCGAACGCGAATGGTATGGCGAACTGTCGCAGTGGTTGTTGCTGCTGCAGTACAGCGACGAAAGTCGACGTCAGCTGATGCCTGTTGCTTCCGTATATCCTGATTTTGGCCGGGTGTTTCGCCGCCAGCTGCTGGGGCGCTTGCAATATGACCCAACAGGCGACTTACAAACACAGTTTCAATTGGAATGGGCCTGGCAACCGGCGCAGCAGGCCAGTGTACTGAAGCTGCAATATCAGACGAGGCTGAACCCGCAAACCGAATTGCAGCTGAGCTGGACCGGCTTTACAGGTCGACCGGACAGTATCTGGGGCCAGTACCGGCAACAGGATCTGTGGCAGATGACCGTGCAATGGTTTTTCTAGCCTTCGATGGCCTGAAACCATAAAAAAAGGAGCTGCAAGCAGCTCCTTTTTCACATCAATCTCAACGCATTATCAGAAGAAGTTCTTCTTAAATTCAACGCCGATGATGCGAGGTTCGTTGACAAAACCAGTGTTGTTGTTGAAATCAATCGCACCTTTGACGTTGTCTTCATCGGTGATATTGCGGCCAAACAACGCTACTTCGTAGTTGCCATCATAGTTCAGGTAACCGATGCGCAGACCGGCTTCCTGATTGTCTTCAACGGCAAACTCTTTGGCTTCATACAGGAACAGGTTGGTTTTACCCTGGAAGGCGATGTCACCATATACATAGATCTCACCGGTTGGCACCGGGAAGTCATAACGGCCATTCAACGTCAGAATGGTTTTTGGAGCCTGTGGGAACGGGTTGCCGTCAACATAAGCCCGGCCTTGTGCATTTAAACGGTCGGTCGGGGTACAGGCACCTGAACCACAAGTAGCCACCAGCAGGTTGGCGTCTTTCAGTTCCGTGTCGTTATAGCTGAAACCACCGCCTAAAGTCAGGCTGGACGTTGCCCGCCAGTCGGCATCGATTTCAAAGCCATAACCAGTGCCTTTGTCAGCGTTTAACAGCGCGTTGCCTTGAGAAGCGCCACCGATGGCTGACAGCTGGATGTCGTTGATGTTGTAGTAAAACACAGCACCGTTTAAGCGCAGTGTGTTACCAAGCAGATCTGCTTTGGCACCGAACTCTACAGAGTCAATAGTTTCGGAGTCAGCGACAGAAGGGTTGCCTTCAAACGCCAGGTCGCGGCCCTGAATCGATTGCGCGCGGAAACCGTGTGCCAGACGACCGAACACTGAGTAGTTGTCAGTGACGCGGTAGTTGGTGGCCAGTTCCCAGCTGATTTCATCATCATCGACATCGACCGGTGCATAGTTCTGAATTTGCGCCGCGCCGATGACTAAAGCGAAACCGTCGACGTTTTGCTCGCCAACAGTAAAGCCTTTTTCGTCGTAGGTGTAACGCACACCGGCAGTTACGTCCCAGCGGTCACTGAGGTTATAAGTACTTTGGCCAAACAGCGCCCAACTGGTGTTTTCATGGTACACAGTCGTAGCACCAAAGAAACCATCGACGCTGGTGACACCAAACGAAGAGTCGAAGTAATAAGCACCGACCTGCCAGTCAACATCACCTGAGGTGTCGCTGGCCAGGCGGAATTCCTGAGTGAACTGTTCTAAATCTTTTAACTGGTCTTCAGTCACGGCCTGGAATGGGATGAAACCCGGGCCGGCTTCAGTGCCGCCGTCGATATCGCCTTTGCCTTTCCCGTCAGCGTTTTCCTGCGCGGTAATAGAGGTGAAGGTTTTACCGCCGCTTAAGTCGACATCCAGCTTTAACGAAGCGCCGAAGTTGTCGTATTTCTGGAAGTTATTGCCGCCATCGTTGTAAGCAACGCTGTCGCGGTCGTAATTGTTATTCAGCTCGTTGCTGCCTTTGTCAAAGACGTTGGCGCGGAACACTGACGAAGTGCCATCCAGTTTCCGGCCATGTACGTTTAACAGCGCTGCAATATCGCCACTTTCATACAGGAACTGTACGCGGCCGGCTTTTTCGTCGAAGCCGCCCATCACGTCTTTTTCTTTTTTGAAGCTGTTATCGATATAGTCGTCACGGTTTTGTGACAACACCGACACCCGGGCTGACAGGTTATCGCTCAGGCCACCGCCAGCAGCACCTTCGAAATTCATCGTGCCGAGGTTACCGACTGATAATTTGGTGTAAGCATCAAAATCCTGCCGTGGTTTGGCGGTATTAAATTTGATGATACCGGCAGTAGTGTTGCGGCCGAACAGGGTACCTTGCGGGCCGCGGATCACTTCCACAGCTTCCATATCAAATAACGGGAAGCTTTTGAGGATGACGTTTTCCATCACCACGTCGTCCATGATGATCGATACCGGCTGAGAGGCGGCCAGATCGAAGTCGGTGTTCCCCAGACCACGGATATAAAAACGCGGTGCAGCGCGGCCGTTGGATGATTCTGCATACAAGCCCGGTACTTTGACCGCTAACGCCTGAATGTCGTCACCACCAGCAAAAATCGCATCAAATTTTTCGCCGCCTAAAGTGGCGACAGAGATAGGCAC
Organism: uncultured Chromatiaceae bacterium; assembly: GCA_946482325.1. Next base: position 5,076 of record CAMLRA010000012.1, read on the forward strand.
TTCCTGCGTGCTCTGGACACGTTTTTGCGCTGTGACTGTAATACGCTCAAGTTGCTGATCGTCCTGTTTGGCTTTGTCACTTTCCTGCGCCATGGCTACAGGAGAAAGACCAACAGCAGCGGCGAATAATGCCGCATGGACCTGCATGGCTAACACAGAATGTTTGCTTTTCATCAATGGATTACCCTTAGGTGTTTGTCTGTTATAGAGAAAGCGTCTTTGCGCTTATGCCGCCGGAGCAGATATCGCTGCTTGCTAAGGTGTAGCAGGCTAAAACCAATCTGTCAGCTGGGTTCAGGTTTGGAGTGACCACGCACCTGAATAAACGGCAGACCATTATATCAGCATCCGCTTGATATCGCTGTTATTCCCGAAATTAAGCGGATTTCGCCAGCAAATTGTTGGCAGATTGTGGCTGGCAGGTAAATAGATGATACGGCAGAAATTTTTTCAACTGCGGCCCCCGGGCAGATCAGGCTGGTAATGCATCCAGCCGGATACTGCTGTGGTACACCGCCGTTTTACCCTGATGCGACGAGTAATAGCTGATATGCAGCAAGCCTTGGTTCAGTACTAACCCCGGGTAGCTGGTGTCGCCGCCTGAGGGTAGCACCAGGCACTCGCGCAGGGTGGCGTTTTCGATATCGAGCCAGCATAAACTGGTGCGGATTTTATAGTCATAAAGCCGCACTGCCGCCAGGATCCGGCCGTCTGGCAGCTGAATACAGGCTGGTCCACCTATACGCTTGTTTAGTTCCTGCCATTGCCAGTCGAAATAAGGTGGTTCTGCGATACCCAGTAAACCGACATGCGGGTCGCGCCGCAGTAAACACAAAGCGCGCCCATCCGGCAAAAACAACAGGCCGGATTCGTTTGGATAACCGGCTGCATTCAGCGTACTGACCCAGGGCGCAAAATGGACACCATCATCACTTTTATACAGCCGGACAAAACGTTGCTCCATACAACTGTATCCGACAGCCCAGGCGGTATCCTGTTGCCAGGTCAGCCGCCATAACCAGATACTGCTTTCACCGCAGGGGATGGCGTCGCTCCAGTGTTCACCATCCTCAGATAACCAAACGTAGGATTGATGCGTACCCAGGCTATGGTCATGCAAGGCGCCAGCCCCCAGCAGTTGCAGCCGGCCGTCCGGCATCGCGATCAGTTTACCGTCGCGAAGGTCGGCATGGTCGCTGCGGATACAGGCCACTGCATGCCAGTCTTTACCGCCATTGTTACTTTTCAGAATGCGCAGCGCACCGTCTGGCGACACATGGGCATAGGCTTCACGGAATACACAAAATAACGCACCGCGAAATAAGACCAAGTCAGTAAATGCGTTGTGGTCGCCCCTGCGCCAGATGCAGCGCGCTTTGGCAGTTTTTAGCTGTAAAAATTTGGGTTTACGCGGGTAAAAACGCTGCTTGCCGCGGCGGATTATTTCGGTTGCCATAATTCGAATCTGTTCCCTTCGGGGTCTGTCGCCCAGCCAAAACGGCCATAATCTTCGTCCTGGATTTTGTCGTCCACCACAGCACCGCCGGCTCGCAATTGCGCCAGCATCGCGTCTAAATTGTTGACCCGGTAGTTCACCATGCATTGCTGCTGGCGGCTGCCAAAGTAGTCGGTGTCCTCAGAAAAAGTGGACCAAACCGTCATATCTTCGGCTTTGGCAACCAGGCAACCGTAAGTCTGCCCCGCGTCGATACTGATTCCGAGGTACTGTTGATACCAGGCGGCGAGTTTTTGTGGGTCACGGGCGCGCAAAAAAATGCCGCCAATGCCAGTGATCTTTTCCATGACAGTTCCCTAGCTTTGTTGTTGCTGTAACCAGCCTAGCACAGTGCTGACACTGCTGAGCTCTGTGTGTTGCAACAGCAATTTGCGGCCGAGTTCTATGGCTACAGTCTCACATTGCAACTTCAGCCGTTTGTCTTTGATGGTGCTGAAATCGGCCACTTTCTGCTGACCAATGACCCGGCGCAGCATTTCAGTGGCGGCGTACCCCAGGGCGTCTTTGACGACTTGCCGGACAAAACGCTGCTGATACAGCTCACTTTGCAGCGCAATATCTTTGGTGTCGCGCGCTGCCAGTGCCAGAAACTTCTGACAAAACAGTGTCTCGGTCTGTTCGATTTGCTGGCGCAAATACTCGGCTTGTTGCTGGCGGTGCATCGGGTCGGCGATAAGACCCGGCAGCGCCGTGTAATGCAGCAATAAACTACCGAGGAAATTGCCTAAATCAAAACCAATCGGGCCGTAAAACGCATATTCACCGTCTATGACCTTGGTTTGTTCATCACCGACAAAAATACTGCCGATTTGCAGATCGCCGTGCAGCAATGCTTGCGGGCAGGACTCAAACTTTGCTTTGAGTTCAGCCACTTGCGCTTTTACCGCGTCGTCAAACCACAGCTGTTGCACCAGCGGGCGCAGTGCCATATCAAACTGGTTGCGGTCATGGTTGCAATAAGGGTCGGTAAAAAACAGTTCTTCGCTCATCAGGCACAGTTGTGGATTCATAAACTGCGCGGTGCGCGCCTTTTTAAACGGGCCATCGAGCGCAAAGTCTGAAGTGTAAAAGCTGCAATGCGCCAGATAAGTACTGATATGTTCCGCCAGCAGCGGATATTGTTTGGCGCCAATCAACCCGGTGCGCAGCAACTGCAGTTGGCTCAGGTCTTCCAGTAACAAAGCTGAACAGCCGGCATCAAAATGCAGTACTTCGACCACGTGGTCCGGCACCAGCGCGCCATGAATTTTCAGCAATTCGGCTTCTATCCGCGCCCGGTCTTGGGTCGGTACCCAGCTTTCACCGGCACCACCAACATAAGGCAGCACTTGTTTGACAATCAAACTGCTACCGAATTGATTTTTCACCCGGAACACCCGGTTTTGGGTATTCACACCGACGGCGACACTGTGCAACTGGCTGTGCTCACCAAATAACGCACTGTGATCATTGGCAAAAATCGCGGCTTGTTCAGAGGTAAAAGGGCTAAAAGCCGGCATAGGGGCTCCTGAGAAAATGCTGCAGCTGTCTGGGTCTGGCGCAGACTCTAACACGGCGACAGCAGTTGAAAAACAACGCCCGGTGATCTCTACCGAGCGTTGCGGAATTCCTGACCCTGCCGGTTACTTTAGTCTTTGCACATATAAGACGGTGCCAGACAATCGCGGTGGCGTGGCATCGATTCGCGGGCCATGGCTTTTTCGGCAGCGATTTGCGCCGGGCTGCGGCAGACTGTGTTGCCAAACCGTGAATTGATCCGGCGTTCGGTACGGCAGATATAGCCTTGTTTCTCCAGAGTACCATCGGGTGGCGCGACTTTTTTTGCTTCAATTTCATTGGCTTTGACCACATTGGTCTTGGCGATGCGGGAAAAACTGTCCGGCGCAGTACTGCCACAAGCGGTTAATAACAAAGTGCAGGTCGTTATACACAGCATTTTATACATATGAATTGTCCTTATTCTGAGTACATGGCCGTTTGACGTTAGCATTAAGTTAGATTTTGTACAAATAACGTCCAAATTCGTAAATGAAAGCCGGTATTGTTGGTTGCTCCGCTCTGTACCGGTGTTGAGTCGACGATAGTCGCTTGGCACGGGGCTGTCGGATCAGCGACAATCGCCGCTTTGCCGCCGGCTTTGGAGATGATGATGTACGCCGCTAATTTTGACCTCGCTTTATACGCCCGCCGCATTGGTCTTGACCACACTCCGGTGGCGACGGCCTTTGACGCTGCGGCGCTGCAGAGCATGATGCAGGCACAGCTGCGGAGCATCACTTTTGAAAATCTCGATGTGCAGGCCGGTAAAGTTGTGTCTTTAGTGCCGGAAGAGATCGTCAGCAAAATCGTCGGCAATGATGGCAATGCCAAACGCGGTGGTTATTGTTACGAATTAAACGGCTTGTTTGCGATGGCGCTGACCGCGCTGCAAATCCCGTATTTTTTTGTCGCTTGTCGGCCGATGTTTTATCCGATGCGCCGGCCCAAAACCCATATGGCGCTGGTGGTGACGATTGGCACTGAGCGTTATCTGTGTGATTTAGGTTTTGGCAGTTACGGCATGCGCGCGCCTATCCCGTTATCTCAGGTCAATCTGCCACAACAACAGGATTTTGATCAGTTTCGTCTGACGATGCCAACGCCGGGCGATTATGTGTTGCAGGCGATGATTGACGGCAATTGGGTCAGCCAGTTTGGTTTTGATTTACATCCGGCCGAGTGGATTGATTTTATGCCGGCGAATTATCTGAACTCGACGCATCCGGATACGGTGTTTGTACAAAAACTGCTGTTAATCCGCCAACATGCGCAAGGGCGCACCATGTTGGTCGGGCGGGAGCTGAAGCAGAGCATCGCCGGTGTGACACAAAGCCGGGAGATTAGTGAGGCGGAGGTCGCTGCGGTGTTACAGAGTGAATTTGGTCTGGTGCAGTAAAGTGTCGCTTGCCGGGGGGTAAGGTTTTCCGGACACAAAAAAACCGCAGTTGACTGCGGTTTTTTTGTTCGCCTGCCGGGTTTACTGACAGATGGTGCCGGCAGCGCAATCGCGGTGACGGGGTAACGCGTCTTTTGCTGCTTGTTTTTCGGCTTCAATTTGTTGGGGGGTACGGCAGGTCTTTTTGCCAAAACGCGTACCAAGGGGGCGTTCAGTCCGGCAGATGTAACCTTCTTTTTCTAATGAACCGTCTGGTGCTTCGCCACGGTTTTTCTCAATATCGTTGGCTTTCACCACGTTAGTTTTGCTGATATCTGAGTTCATAGCGTTGTTAGTGCTGCCACAGCCTGCCAGCAGTGCGCCAAGGCTCAGCACAAAAATGATTTTATACATAGTCTTTCTCCGTTTGTGCGCTGAAAAACAGGCGCTGATCTAAGCGAACTTGTGTGTTCCATACCATACCAGTTGGTTAATTAGCAATCAATCCTTGATAACTTAGTTACAATTAGTAACAAATTGCGGATATGCCGCCGCGATTGGTTGATGCTGGCACGCGATAAAGTCGCTGCCGCTGCGGCGGCAATTGTTTTATGCTGGGCTGATAGAGTGGAAATCACGCCAACCAAAGCAGGAATATGATGAAATTCAGCAAAATAGCTTTGCTCTGCAGCCTGATGGCGCTGCAGGCTCACACAGTCCAAGCCGCAGATCTGAAAGCCGAAGCACAGCGCATCGCCCAGCAATATCTGCTGGTAGACACCCATATCGATGTCCCTTACCGTTTACAGGAGCATTGGGAAGACGTCACACAAGCCACGGCCAAAGGCGAATTCGATTATCCGCGGGCGAAACAAGGCGGCCTGAATGCGCCATTTATGTCGGTATATATTCCGGCCTCTTATGAAAAAACCGGTGGCGGCGAGCTGCTGGCCAACCAGCTGATTGATTCGATGGAAGCCTTAGTTGGCCGCGCGCCGGATAAATTCGCGATGGCTTATCGCAGTGACGACCTCGCTGCGCAGTTTAAACAAGGTAAAATCTCGCTGGCGCTTGGTATGGAAAACGGCACGCCTATCAATGGCAAACTGGAAAATCTGCGGCATTTTTACCAGCGTGGTATTCGTTACATTACGCTGGCGCATTCTGAATCCAACCATATCGCCGATTCCAGCTACGATCTGCGCCGGCCGCATAAAGGCTTAAGCCCATTTGGTGAGCAAGTGGTGGCTGAGATGAATAAACTCGGCATGATGATCGATATTTCGCACGTCTCCGACGCTGCATTTTACAAAGTGCTGAGCCTGACCAAAGCACCGGTGATTGCGTCACACTCGTCGCTGCGCGCTTTTGTGCCGGGTTTTGAGCGCAATATGGACGACAAGATGATTCAGGCTCTGGCGAAAAATGGCGGCGTCATTCAGATTAACTTCGGCTCGTCTTTTGTCATCAGCCAGGCCAATCAATGGGGCCTGCAATTTAAAGCGGCCGCCAAAGCAGCCGGCAAATCGCAAGACGACGAGGCATACCGGGCAGAATATCTGGCCAAACACCCGTATCCTTTTGCCAATGTCGATACTGTGCTGAAACATATCGACCACGTGGTGAAGTTGGTGGGGATTGACCATGTTGGTATTGGTTCAGATTTTGACGGTGTCGGTGATTCATTGCCGGATGGCCTCAAAGATGTGTCGATGTATCCGAACCTGATCGAAGGTTTGCTCAAACGCGGTTACAGCGAAGCGGATATTGTCAAAATCATGTCCGGCAATTTGCTGCGGGTCTGGCGTCAGGTTGAAGCCGTGGCTGCGTCCAGTCACTAAGGAGTAAAGATGCTCACCGGTATGCACCATGTCGCGCTGATTTGCAGTGATTATGCGCGCTCCAAAGCCTTTTACAGCGAGACTTTGGGCCTGCGCATTTTGGTTGAACATTATCGCGAAGCCCGTGACAGCTGGAAGCTGGATTTACAGCTGCCGGATGGTACACAGCTTGAATTATTCAGCTTTCCTGGCGCACCTGAGCGGCCGAGCCGGCCTGAGGCGCAGGGCTTGCGGCATTTGAGTTTTGTCGTTGACGATGTCGCGGCCACAGTTCAGTGGCTCAATAGCCGCGGCGTGGCGACAGAGCCGGTGCGGATTGACCCTTATACCGGCGCAGCTTTTACCTTTTTTCAGGACCCGGATGGCTTGCCGCTGGAGATTTACCAGCGGCAGTGAGGACGATTATTGCGGTGTCAGGATGGCGCTGGTGTCTGTAGCAGGTGCGGCGGGTAACTGGCTGTTGCGGTCGGCCAGCTGCGCTGTTGCTGTATCCGCAGTCCCCAGCGGAATGGCTGCCGCCGCTTTGTATTGATAAGCCTGATAGTCATAGCCGAGCAGTTCCGCCACAGTACTGGCGACCTGACTTTGGCTCCACGGCTGTTGCGTCTGGACCAAACCGCGTGCCGGAATTTGCGGGCCTAACGCTGCCAGCCAAATCTCGTCAGAGCCGCTGACGCCATTGCCAAAGTTCTTTAACTTCTTCATATAACCGGCAATAGCCCGACCGCTGGCATGATGCTGCCAGCTATTGGCGCTGTCGCCGCGGCCATGGTCGGTGCTGATCAGCAGGGTCGTCTGGCCGGCGTAAAACGGGTCACTCTGCAGCTGTTGCCACAATTCTTTGATAAAACCGTCGGTGCGGCGAATGGCTTTTAAATACTGGTCGTATTGGCCGTCGTGCGCGAAATCATCAGTCTCACCATAAGCGATGTACAGCAGCCGTGGTTTTTTCTGTGTCAGATATTCCAGCGCAAATTGCTGGGTAAACACATCGAGTCGCACCGCAGCCCAGGGGCTTGGTGTCTGGCGTTGCAGCTGATTCAGCAGCTTCAGCTGTGGCGTCAACGGGCCGGCCATTTGTTCATTCATCGGCGCAAAACCGGCGTTGACCGGTAATTTACTGCGCTCGGTATTGAGGATATAAGGCAACACATCCCAGGAGCCAAAAGCCGCGACTTGCTGGGTCATACCGGGTTGTTGGTTCAGCCATTCCAGCACTGTGACATTAGGGTTGGCGATTTTGCCGTTGCTGTTAATCGCCGGGTCGGGGTAGCCGCTTAACAGCTCGTTATAACCCGGGTAAGAAAAATGCCACGGATTGCTGACCTGCATCGCCGAGCCACGGCGGCGATCTCCAACCAGCATGCCCTGACGGGCAATGGTCTGGTGGACAAAAGGCATCAGCTGCTGCGGTTTTGTGGGCAATTCCGCCAGCTGGTCGGCATGGCGGATAAACTGGCTGTTGCGCAAAATCTCCGGGTCGGCGCCATGAAAGACTTCCTGCCAGCGCAGGCCGTCGATACTGACCAGCACCACTTTCGGGCTTGCCACTGCAGGCGCGGGGGCAGCGTGCACCGTTAACAGTGCAGCGCAGGCAAACAGGCACAGGTACAGGCAAGGGACAGACAGCTTCAGCAACATCTTTGACTCCGGTAAGTGTGGGCTTCCCGGAACTGCAGACTACAGCGGATTTATGACAGCGCCGCGCCGCACAGATGGCAGCATGGTGAATCTTTGGTCACAAAACGATGACAGCAGTTGCAAGTACCGGGCGCGCTGGCATCTGCAGCCTGCTGCGGCTAAGCTGGTTTTTCTGCCTGTTCCTCTACTGAAATCTGACCAAAAGGATTGTTGTGATGAGCCACACCGTCACTTTACACCGGGTATTTCGCGCGCCGGCCGAGCGGCTGTACCGCGCTTTTTTAACTGCCGAAGCTTTGGCGAAGTGGCTGCCGCCGCATGGTTTTATCTGCACTGTGCATCAACTGGATGCGCGTGTGGGCGGCCGGTTTCAAATGAGTTTTACCAACTTCAGCAACAGCCAGAGCCATAGTTTCGGGGGCGAGTATCTGGAGCTGAATCCGCACCAGCAAATCCGTTATACCGACGTGTTTGACGACCCGAATTTACCGGGCCAGATGATCACCAGCGTCAGCTTCACTCCGGTGCTGTGTGGCACTGAAGTAAAAGTAGTGCAACAAGGCATTCCAGCCGAGATCCCAGCGGAGATGTGTTATCTCGGCTGGCAGGAATCATTGCAACTGCTGGCGTTGTTGGTGGAAGCTGAGGTGCCGGCAGAGTGATGCTGGCACAATTGCGACAAAGTGATGAGATATAACGAGATGTTGCAGTGCGCTGTGGAACCAGTGTGATAATCTGCTGGTTTTTGCGTCCAGAGATTTCCAGATGTCCAGCGACTTTAGCTTCCAGCAGGCCTTTGAGGCCTTCAGCAGCGCTTTGGCGAGCGTGGTGTTTTATTCGTTTAACGTTGATGGCGTCGCCATTCCGGTTACGGTGTTGTGGCTGATCACCGGCGCTATTGTCTTCACTTTGTATCTGCGGTTTATCAATATCCGCGGTTTTGCCCATGCCATCCGGGTGGTGCGCGGTAAATACGCCGATCCGGCGGATAAAGGCGAGATCACGCAGTTTCAGGCGTTGTCAGCGGCGTTATCCGGCACTGTCGGTACCGGTAATATCGCCGGCGTGGCGGTGGCCATCACGCTAGGCGGCCCCGGTGCGACGTTCTGGATGATAGTGGCCGGCTTTTTGGGTATGACCACTAAATTTGTTGAATGTACGCTGGCGGTGAAATACCGGCAGATTTTGCCGGATGGCACAGTCGCGGGTGGCCCGATGTATTACATCAAAGCGGCGCTGGAAAAATATGGTCTGCCACGTCTTGGTAAAATACTGGCCGGTTTTTTTGCGCTGGCCTGTGTGTTTGGCTCGGCCGGTTTTGTTCATGTGAATCAAGGCTTTTCCCAGGTCAAAACCGTCACTGGCTTTGATAACGCCTGGTTATTTGGTTTTATCTACGCGCTGCTGGTGGGCCTCGTCATCATCGGTGGCATTAAAGGCATTGCCCGTGTCACCGAGAAGCTGGTACCGGCGATGTGCGCCATCTACCTGGCTGGTGCACTGACGGTGATTGGCCTGAATTACACCGAAATTCCGGCTGCGCTCTGGACCATCCTCAAAGGCGCTTTTGCGCCGGAAGCCGCTTACGGCGGCATGATTGGTGTGATTATTCAGGGCTTTCGCCGCGCCGCTTATTCCAACGAAGCCGGCATCGGCTCTTCCCCGATTGCCCACGCGGCGGCGCGTACCAACGACCCGGTGTCCGAAGGTTTTGTCGGGCTGCTCGAACCCTTTATCGATACTGTAGTGATTTGTACTATTTCGGCGCTGCTTATCGTCATCACCGGCGCTTATCTGCAGACGGGGCTTGATGGTGTGCAAATCTCCTCTTACGCCTTTGCCACCGCATTCGAGTGGTTCCCAATCGTGCTGATGGTAGCGCTGTTGTTATTCGGTTATTCCACTGTGGTCAGCTGGGCTTATTACGGCCAAAAAGGCTGGGGCTTTTTATTTGGCGAAACCAAACACAGCATCCGTATCTACAAAGTGCTGATTTGTTCGGTAGTGGCGATTGGCGCGGTGCCAAACGTGCTGGCGGTATTCGATTTTATCGACTCGATGATTTTCCTGATGGCGGTGCCGAATATTCTGGCGCTTTATCTGTTATTGCCGGAAGTGCGGCAGGATTTGCAGGCTTACCTGAAGAAAATCGCCGCTGGCAAAACGGCCACAGTGAACAAAGAGGCGTCGGCCTTATGATTTTCGACTGCAACACCTTAACCGCCGCCGAGCTGTATCCGCTGCTCGCCGGCACCATAGTGCCGCGGCCTATCGCCTGGGTAAGCACTGTGAATGAGCTTGGCCAGAGCAATCTGGCGCCATTTAGCTTTTTTCAGCTGGTCTGTGATGCGCCGCCGACGCTGATGTTGTCAGTGAACCGCAAAGCCGGTGGCACACAAAAAGACACGGCACGGAATATCGCCGCGACGGGTCAATTGGTGGTGCATCTGGTCAGCCCCGGTGATTTAGCACTGATGAACGCCACAGCCGGTGACTATGCGCCGGATGTCAGCGAAATAGACGCGCTCAGTATCGCCACAGTGCCGGCGTTAAAAGTACAGCCGCCACGGCTGGCGCACAGCTTGGTCAGTTTTGAATGTGAGTGTGTGAGTCTAAGCGCTTATCCGGCGGAAGTTCCGGCCTGTGATTTGATTCTGGCCAAAGTGCTGTGTTTGCATATCGACGACAGTCTGCTGAATAACGAGGGCCGCATCCGGCATGACCAGATTGACTGGCTGGCGCGTTTAGGCGGCCAGTGGTATTGCCATACGCAGCACCCGGACAATCTGACATTAGCGCGGCCGAATCAGGCCACGCCAAGGCGTTAAACATTCGGCCTAATGACACAGCTGTTTTGCCCAGGCTGCAATATCGGTTTTAACATCACTGTCAGAGACCGAGCTAAAACCACCAGATGTCAGTTCTTTCACAACAAACCGTTTGCCAATGTCGGTGCCTGCGGTGCAGGTCACAAGATAACTTTGGCGAATATTGGCGCTGACCACACCGACACCCGGTGTTACTTCAAACCCGGAGGATTCTGCAGCAACGGCTGCCTTTTTCGGGGCTGCAGTGCTAGTACTTGCAGGTGTGTTGGCTAGTTTGGCCTTCGTCGTTGGCATAGGTGGCACAGTAGGCGCCGGTTTTGTGATCACCGCATCACAGCCCTGCTGGGCCTCTTTACTACTGCGATACGCCTGAATTTCATACCAGGCTACCCACGATGGCGAACTGTCAGTGCGGACACGGATGCTGCGCACTTGTTGTAACGGCGGGGAAAATTTCTGCGTTAACAGTTGCTTATCTTCGGTATATTGATCCAGCGTAGCAACATGACGCCACTCGCCGTTTAAATTCTCTACTTCAATCTGATGGACGGTCTGCCCGGCAGGCGATTGTGTCGGGATCAATCTTATTTCGGCAACAACATCGTCGTCTTCTGGCAGCGGTAACGTGATGGCGGTTTGGGCATAACCTTCGGCGTTCCATGCGGTGCCCATGTCGCAATCAGCCGCATACACCGCGTTCTCTGACATATCTGAGGCATAAGCCTGAGATCGATTAGCTAGCAATAATGATTCTGCATGGCTGCTGATACTGGCCAGCGCGAGTGCCATAGTGGTAAATATCTTCAACATAATGAGTCCTTTCCGACGAGGATTATTTGGCTATGGATTAAATGTTCGCTTGTAGCGTAAAGATGCACAAAACAATAAAGGTCATGGGCATACAAAAAGCGCCTATTGATGCTCGCCATAAAGCAGGCTCGCGACGGATCTGCGAGCAGCCGCCAGATAGAGTGGCGATAAGAGCCAGAGCCAATGCTGTACGGCCACCAACGTCATTGTCCAATAATAGATAAATCGCTATAGATTCTGGTATGCGCAAGCCGAACATCATTCCGACATTTAACAAGATCAACGTAGTTGCGAGTGTAAAAGTGGACAGTGCTATGTTTGCAAACAGGTTACTGGTGTGAGGTGCGGATTGATGTAATCGCCTGATTGCTAGGTAACTGGCGGGGAGCAAACAGAATAACAGGGCATACAAAGCAACTTTCAGCCCCAATAACCACAAATTCTCAGGTTGCAATAAATAGCTATTGCTAAAGGCCATCGGTTCATTATCTAAACTCTCTAAATTATTTAACAAGTAATTTAAATAAACAGCAAAAATTGTCCAGCTACCAATACTGATGACTCTTACCCAGGCAACACCGGCTATACGGTGGCTGAGCAGCCGGTGTGAACTTAGCATCAACCAGCTCACCAGTGGCAGACCAACCCCAAAGAGCAATATCCATCCAAGAAGGATCAATGTGACTGGCTCCCAGCCAGCCATCAGTAAAGGACTGAACAAGCTCAGGCCAGCGCTAACAATTTCTTGTTGAAACTTTGTTTGTTCCTGCCACAGCTTACAAGATTCGCCTTCTGTCAGTTGGCCGGCTTGCGTCAGACATATTTCGCGACTGTCTATGATGCCAATAGAGATCGCGGCTGATAAGTCATCTGCGTGGTGTGCAGTAAACGCGGTCCAGCTGGTGTTGGTTTCTTGCTGCAACGGCAGGATCACCCGGCCTTGCCGGTCAATAATGCCTACCTTGTTGTCTTGATGGAGCTCAGCAAACAATGATGTACCGACCGCTAATTCTGTAAATTTCGGAGGAAACAACCATTCGCCTTGCCGGTTAATAATACCGAACAAGCCATTTTCCCCCGCAACATGCATGTCTTGCTGCCAGGAGCCTGGGATTGATTCAAAGCGTGGCGCTATCACTTCAACACCTTTGTTATCAATAAAACCCCAACGATTACTGAGCTGCACCTCAAAAAAGTCTTCGTAGGTAGCCTGAATGTCGTCATAAATGAAACCGGTTAGGTCTTTGCCTTCGTAAGTAAAAAGGCCCCACAACTCACCTTTGCGCACCTTAACAGCTGTTTCAACATGCCGAATCTCATCGTATGACAAAGGGATCAGCGGTTTGCCTGCAAAATCAATCATGCCCCATTTATCCGCCTCTTGGACAAAGGCAATTTTGTTGTAAAACTGACTACCATCCTGATATTGCAAGGGGATCGTTAGTTTCGCATTATGATCCAAGTAACCAACAAGGTGGTCTTTTGACACTGGAACCAAAAACTGCCCGTCACTGCCGGTTGTATTGTAGTTATTCAGTTCACCTATTAATTGGTATTCACATTCGCTGAGTAATTTAACCTGACCTTCGATGATCCTGCCGAGTACTGCACAGTCGTTGCTATTACCGGCAAAAAACTGACTATCGTTTTGGCTAATTTGTTCAAGGTTAGGCTGAATAACCCATTTACCAGTTTTATCTATCAAACCATAAAGCTGGTTTGTATCTTGTGCCACTGCGTAGTTACCAACAAAGCTCTGAGCAGAACGGTAGGTTGGAGGGATCACCCAAGTATTGGTATTCAGATCTTTATAACCGGTCAGTTCGTTTTCGGTTTCGATGTGTAAATAATCGGAAGCAGCGACAACATCAGTAGTTTGTGCAAAAACCTGCGGGGTCAAACTCTGTGTAGAAAAAATAACGATGCACAATAAGGCAACACGCCGGACGCAGCCAGAAAAGAGTGTAAACATGGATTTTCCTTGTTGGGTTGAGAGTCAGCGCGGCAACAAGCGCTGAAAAATTTCGCTCAAACGGCAAAGGTGCCGACCCAACAACAACTACCACCGACATCTAAATGGGGACTATTGGTACACCGGAGTGTTTAAGATTTGCTCAACGAGTATCTGAGTAATGATGAAGAGAATCAAGCCCATAGCCGGAAATTGTTTGTATGTCGTAGAAGGGAATGACGAGGTATGCGATCGCAATGACGCGTCTATTTAACGCGGGAATTTAGCGCCGCTGTGCCAGCAGCTGGTCGACGGTGACCAGCTGATAACCTTTGGCACGCAGCCCTTCCACCATACCCGCTAAAGCGGCAACTGTGTTGGGTCTGTCGTGCAACAGCACGATAGAGCCCGGCCGGACTTTTTGCAGCACTGTTTGAATCATTTTCTCTGGCGCGGTATTGAGGTAATCCTGCGGGTTGACGTCCCATAGCACATGGGTTTTTTGCTGCAGCGCCAGAACCAGCGGCAAGGCCAGGCGTTTTTTGCCCATCGGCGCTCGGAAGTGGATGGGACCTTTATAGCCGGTTTGGCGGATTAACTGGTCTGTATCACGGACTTCCTGCCAGAATCGCCACAGGTTGCCGTCATCCATCGCTTTGTGCGCGTAACTGTGGTTCGCCAGCTGATGGCCACTGCGCCACAGTTCAGTGGTGAATTGCGGATGTTGTTTGATTTGCCGCCCGACCAGAAAAAACGTCGCTTTGGTGTTTAACCGGTTCAGTTCTGTCAGCAAGCGGCGCGACACATTGCCACGTGGGCCGTCGTCAAAGGTTAGGGCGACCATAGGTTGTTGGGTCGGCACCCTGTCGACCGACTCGCCAATCCACTGAAAGGCATTGCTGCCGGAGCGTTGATGCAGCCAATACCAAGTGTTGACCAGCAGACCACTCAGCAGCACCGTAATAAAAAAGCCGGGATGTGCTAAAACTCTCCGCAGCCACATATCAACCTCCACACTCTACTCTGTGTGCATCCTGCAGCTGTATTGCCTGGCTGAATTAATTAATCAGGTAGGCATAGGCCGTGGTGAAAGCCACTTCCTGAAAACCTTTTAAGCCGGTTTCTTTAAAATCAATTGGAATTGGATTGGCGGCCAGTTTCAGTTTCATTGCCGCGTTGGTGGCAATCACGGTGTCCACAGTTGGGATCAGCTGTAATGCTGCTTCGATTTTAAAACCAACGGCAGAACCAGCGAATTTTCCTTTTTGTGCGCGTTCACGGATAACGAATTTTTCGATTTTGTAGTCTTCGGCCAGTTTGGCCATCGCGAACTGGAACCTGCGCATATTGTCGAGTTCCTGGTCTTTTACCAGCTGTACCCGCACAGTGCGGCAATCCGGCAGGGACATCAGGCCGTCTTTAAATTCCATCAAACACAAAATGGCATCGTTGCCAGTGATATCTACGCCACAAATCCGCATGTTGAACCCGCCTGTCTGAACTGATTAGCCGGATATTATGCCATGTGCGCTCAGGTGGCCCAACTTTTTCATGTCGATCGGACAGACCGCAGCGCAGAGGCAAATAAAAACGGCGCAGCTGGCCGGGCTAACCTGACCAAACTGCACCGGGCGCAGGGTTCATGCTCTGAAGCGGTGCGGCACCTCAGTGCTGACGCTGTCGCATCTGCAACCTGAGCTTCCGTCTTTCCTGCTCCGGGTCCCACTGACTGACTGCGACGTGGCGGCACAGTTGCACTAAACTCAGCAGCTCCTGGTACAGCCCACGCAAACACAAGGCGATATTGCTGGTCTGACTGAGTAAAATGGATTCGCTGGCTTTCATCATCATGCGCTCCTTTAACTTGGTAAGTTAGTCGGCAAGTTAGCCTGCAAGCCCCGCCAGGTTTATTCGGCGCTGGGGCTGCTGTTCAGTTGTTTCACCAGCAGCGACAGATTGTGCTGGGTGATCTCATCCGCATTCAGCTCAACCGCCATCTGAAAGTCAGCTAAGGCACCCACTTTGTCCTGCTGCTTCAGCTTCTGCACGCCTCTGTTGTTGTAGGCGTAGGCTTTTAAGGTGCGGCTGGCTTTACCATGAGTGCCGGCAGCGTAGCGCGAGTGCATGACGGCCTGATGACAGGCGGCCTGCGCCTGCAAAGTTGCTGTGGTGGTCAGTTGCACACAGCGGTTCATCGCGTCATCAAACTTCATTTCCTGTGGTGTCGGAAGGTCGGCCTGATGCTGTGCGTCGTCCTTCAGCTGGACCATTTTGTAGCTGCTTGCCTGGCCGGCAAAAGCCGCCGTCAAAAAGCCCAGGACCAAAGCAGAGCGGATTAAAGTTGCAGTTTTTGTGTTCATCAGATGTTCCTCCATCACACAGCAGTCCGTACTGCTGTTGAGTTGAATGGTAGAGCTGTCCCCGGCTTACTGACAAACGAGAAAATTGCAGCCGACAGCTGATACAAATTCAGCTGTCGGCGCGGGGTGGATTTGTTCTATAGCTGGAATCGCGCCAGCACCCAGTCAATCAACAGCTGGATTTCTGGTCTGTGCTCAGCGCTTTCGTGTTGGATCAGATAATAATGGTCGCGGGTGCGCAGTTCTTCTTCGTACAGCTTGACCAGACTGCCGCTGTCAAACCAGGCGGTGCTGATCGGCAACGGGATTAATGCCACACCAAGGCCTTGCTGCGCGGCGCGCGCCACACTGAACATACTGTCGAGCTGGATGATTTGCTTGGGGCGGAAGTCATCAAAACCAGCCTGATCCGCCCACTGATGCCAGCACCAGGGCCGCGCCTGATGCACAATCAGCGGGACTTGCTCCAGCGGCGATTGTTCTTCGTTTTGCAGTTTTTCAAACCATTCCGGGTTACAGGCCGGTACGTAGCTGATGGGGAACAACTGATAGCTGGTTTTGTCAGTTGGCTTGCTGCTGGCTAACACTATTTGCAGGTCGGTGTGGCGGCCCTGATCACTGCGGCTTTTTACTGTTTCCAGCTGTAAATTGATGCCGGGGTGTAATTCGGACCAGCCGACTAAGCGTGGCACAAAAAACTCACTGGCAAAAAATTCCGGCAGCGTGATGCTGACTTTTTGTTCGCGTTGCTGCTGACAAAATTCCTGCACGGTACTTTCAATGCCTTGCAGCAAAGGTTTGATCGCCTGATAAAACTGCTGGCCTTGCCGGCTTAACACTACAGCGCGGGTCTGGCGTTCAAACAAGGAAAATCCGAGCTGTTCTTCCAGCTGTTTGATTTGATGGCTGACGGCAGAAGGCGTCAGATATAACTGACGCGCCGTGTCTTTAAAACTCAGGCACTCGGCTGCGACACAAAAACAGCGCAGGCCGCGTAAAGGGGTATGCACCGCCATAACAAAACTCCGCAAGGAAAACGCTTTCAATGCAAGGGCTGTGCAATGATTTTATTCAATAAAAATCAGATAGATAGATTCAAATGGTTCGGTGTTGTGCCTGACACTGGCGCAGTAATGCACCAGTTTGGTGCGCTATGCAGCTCAGAAAATCGAATGTCGGGTTAAATCGGTCAGCCGCGCCAGCGCATAAGTGCCAAGCGCCGAGTTGTGGCTGCTATCTAAGCCCGGTGACCAGACCGCCACGGCCGCTTCACCCGGGATCACCGCAACAATACCGCCGCCGACGCCACTTTTGGCCGGTAAACCAACCCGATAAGCAAACTCGCCGGCAGCGTCATAAGTGCCGCAAGTCAGCATCACAGCGCTGATGCGTTTGGCGCTGCTGTGGTCAAGAATTTGCTGGTTGTTCCACGGCACAGTGCCGTGATTGGCGAGAAAAGCCGCGGCTTTGGCCAGCTCTTCGCAGTTCAGTGTGATCGAACATTGCCGGCAGTAACTGCGCACCACGGCAGACACCGTATTGTGCAGATTGCCAAAATCTTTAATCAGATGGGCGATAGCGTAGTTGCGGTGTGCGGTTTGTAGCTCAGATTGCGCCACTTTTAAGTCAAAATCCGGTGCCGTACTGCCACACAGCTGGCGGATAAACTGCAACACGGCGATTTCGGAATCAACAAAACGGCTGGCCAGAATGTCGGTGATGACCAAAGCGCCGGCATTGATAAAAGGATTGCGTGGTTTACCGCGTTCATATTCGAGTTGTACCAGCGAATTAAACGCCGTGCCGGATGGCTCTTTACCAAGTCGCTGCCAAATCGCATCGCCTTCACGGGTGTAGGCCAGCGCCAGCGCAAATAATTTAGTCACTGACTGCGCGGAAAAGCGCGTTTGCGCCTGACCTGTAGTAATCAACCGGCCATCCAGCGTATAAACCGCCATGCCAAACTGCGCCAGCGGCACTGTCGCCAGCTGTGGAATATAACTGGCAACTTTGCCTTCACCAAGGCGTGGGGCAACTTCGGACCAGATTTGGTCGAGGATGGCTTGATAATCGACGGCCGGAGCTGTGTCTGACATCGTTGTTCCTGACTATTCAAAACGGCAACAGCGTGTACTATAAGCATTTTTCACCTGGCCGGAATCACCATGCTGGAACAATTCTTTAAATTAACCGCCCACGGCACCACTGTGCGCCGCGAAGTGGTGGCGGGGCTCACCACCTTTTTTACCATGGCCTATATCATTTTCGTCAATCCGGCGATGCTGGCGGAAGCCGGTATGGACAAAGGCGCGGTGTTTGTCGCGACTTGTCTGGCGGCGGCTGTGGGTTCGATGTTGATGGGCGTGATTGCTAATTATCCAATCGCGCTGGCGCCGGGCATGGGTCTGAATGCCTTTTTCACTTATGGCGTGGTGCTTGGCATGGGGCACAGCTGGCAAACCGCTTTAGGCGCTGTGTTTATCGCCGGCGTGCTGTTTTTGCTGCTGAGCCTGTTTAAAGTGCGGGAGTGGATTATCAATGTGATCCCACGCACGCTGAAACTGGGGATTGCCACTGGCATCGGCGCTTTTCTGGCGATGATTGCGCTGAAAAATGCCGGCATTATTGTGGCGCACCCGGCGACATTGGTGACGCTGGGCGACTTAACCAGCGCCACGCCATTGTTATCGATTCTGGGCTTTTTCCTGATCGCCGCCGGCCATGCCCGTGGCTGGCATGGCGCTGTGCTCGGTGTGGTGCTGCTGATGACAGCGGTTGCGCTGGGGCGTGGTGATGTGGCTTATCAGGGCCTGGTGGCAATGCCGCCGTCCTTAGCGCCGACTTTCCTGCAGATGGATATTGCCGCGGCTTTAGATGTGGCGCTGCTCAGCGTCATTTTTGCTTTTTTATTCGTCGATATTTTTGATAACTCCGGCACTTTGCTGGCAGTGACACAAAAGGCCGGTCTGGCGGATAAAGACGGTAACGTGGAACGTCTTGGTGGCGCTTTAGCGGCGGACAGTCTGGCTGCTGTTGCCGGTGCTGCGCTCGGTACGTCTACCACCACCAGTTATGTCGAAAGTGCCGCTGGCGTTGCGGCCGGTGGCCGGACAGGGCTCGCTGCCGTGGTGGTCGGCCTGCTATTTGCGCTTTGTGTCTTTATTGCGCCGCTGGCGGCGATGGTGCCGGTCTATGCGACGACGGGCGCGATTTTTTACGTCGCAGTGCTGATGTTATTTAACCTGCAGGAAATCGACTGGCACGACATCACCGAAGCGGCACCCGTCACTGTGGTGCTGCTGCTGACGCCACTGACGTTTTCGATTGCACATGGCATCGCGCTGGCATTTATCACTTATGCACTGACCAAAGCACTGTGCGGTAAACACCGCGAAGTCAGCTGGAGTATTTGGCTCTTGACCGCGTTGTTTGTGCTGAAAATAGTGTTTTTAAGCTAATCGGTACGCTTAGCCGGAGCGGCGTCTTAGACGCCGCCAGCGATTTTCAGTCGTTCCAGTTCACAGGAAATCAGAAATTCCCAGCTCTCCAGCTGGCGTTTGGCCTGTTCGAGTGTGTCGCCCCAGACATAGAGACCGTGGCCACGCACCAGCACGGCGGATTGCAGTTCGCCGGCGCGCTGACGCAGCTGTGCGGCCAGTTCCGGCACTTGCGGCGCGTTATCCAGAATGACCAGCTGCACCGCCTGTGCTGAGTGTTCACAACCGGCCAGGCCTTTTTGCATCTCATAACCGCTGATCGGATAACCGTCAGCGCGGATCACGCGGGAAAAGACTGTGCTGCTCAGCGAATGCGAATGCAACACTGCCTTACACTGTGGAAACAGCTGGTACAGCGCAACATGCAGCGCGGCGTCTGCGGCAGAACCGCTGCTGCAGCGCAAATCGCCATCCGCCCAGCTGACTGTTCGCAGGTCCTGCGGGCTGAATTCGCCGTTGTCTTTGTGGCCTGTCACGAAACAGCTGTGTTCTGCAGCCCGGATTGACAAATGGCCGCTGGTGGCTGGTAACCAGTTTTTTTGTGCGATCCAGCGGCCCAGAGTGCAGAGCTGGATGGCATAGGGGTTCAAATGGTGGCTGGTTGCTGTGTTCATCTTTATGTTTAGACGTCTATACGTGAAACTGTCTGGAATGATAGCACCCGCTGAAAAACCGGCCAAGTCGTTTTTCGCCTGTCGGGCCAGCTGCTGGTCGGATGGTCGGGTGGGCCCTGAAGTGCTAGCATGGCTGATCCGTCATACAGTGCAGTAAAGGCAAGCAAAATGGAACTGAAAAGTAAATTACCGGCGGTCGGGACGACCATTTTTACCCGGATGTCACAGCTGGCGCAGCAACATGGCGCGCTGAATCTGTCGCAGGGTTTCCCGGATTTTCCGGTCGAACCCCGTTTACTCGCAGCGCTGCAGCAGCAGGTGCTGGCTGGACGCAATCAATATGCGCCGATGCCGGGCGTGTTAGAACTCAGACAACAAATCAGCGGCCTGATCAAAAGTACTTACGGCACAGAAGTCTGTGCTGAGACCGAAATCACCATCACCAGCGGCGCGACTGAAGCCTTATTTGTTGCTATTCAGGCGGTGGTACGCAGCGGCGATGAAGTGATTGTGTTTGATCCGGCCTACGACAGTTATCAGCCTGTAGTCGAGCTGGCAGGCGGTAAAACTGTGCATGTTCAGCTGTGTGCGCCGGATTACCGCATCGATTGGGCTGCGGTGGAGCGGCGCATCAGCGACCGTACCCGGCTCATTATCGTCAACAGCCCGCACAATCCGACTGGTATGGTATTCACTGAGCTGGACTGGCAGGCACTGGCGGATTTGGTGCAACGTCATGGCCTGTTTTGTATCAGCGACGAAGTGTATGAACATATGGTGTTTGATGGCCGGGTGGCGCAAAGTGCGCGGCAATATCCGGCGTTGGCCGAGCGTAGTTTTATCGTGTCGTCTTTTGGCAAAACGTTTCATGTCACCGGCTGGAAACTGGGATATTGCACAGCGCCAAAACTACTCAGCGTGGAGTTTCGCAAAATTCATCAATATGTGACTTTCTCCAGCTTTACCCCGGCGCAATATGCCATCGCAGAATTGCTCGCTACTGCGCCAGAGCTGGTGACTGGTCTCGCTGCTTTTTATCAGCACAAACGCGACAATTTCCGCCAGTTACTCAGCGGTTCGGCCTTGCAGCTGCTGCCGTGTCAGGGTACTTATTTTCAGCTGGTGGACTACAGCGCGGTCAGCAGCCTTACGGATGTGGAATTTTGTGATTGGCTGATTACAGATATCGGGGTCGCCGCTATTCCATTATCAGTATTCTCGCGGCAGGAACAAGACAGCCGGATCATCCGTTTTTGTTTTGCTAAACAACCAGACACCTTAGTGCAGGCCGCCGCCAGGTTGCAGACATTGCGTGGATCTGGTCAGTAAGGAGCTTGTGATGCCCATAGCCGAAGCTTTAGACGTTGCTATTATCCAGACCGAATTGGTCTGGCAGGATGCGCCCGCCAACAGAGCTCTGCTACAACCGTTGTTGTGGCAAGCGTCTGGCGCCGATTTGATTATTCTGCCGGAGACTTTTAACAGCGGTTTTTCCATGCAAAGCCAGCAAATCGCCGAAACCATGCAAGGTCCGACAGTGCAATGGTTGCAGCAGCAGGCACATCAGCTCGGCGCGGTGATTTGTGGTTCTATGGCGGTGGCGACCGACGCCGGCATTTATAACCGTTTGTTGTGGGTGCAGCCGGAAGGCAAAATCGCTTATTACGATAAACGGCATTTATTCCGGATGGCCGGCGAAGATCTGCATTACCAGCCGGGACAACGCCGGGTCATTGTGGAGTACAAAGGCTTTCGGTTGTTATTACAAGTCTGCTATGACCTGCGGTTTCCGGTATTTTCGCGTAATCAAAATGATTATGACGCCATCATTTATGTGGCGAACTGGCCGGCAGCGCGCAGCCGGATCTGGAGCACATTGTTGCAGGCGCGGGCTATTGAGAATCAGGCATATGTGCTGGGTTGTAACAGGGTCGGTCAGGACGGTAATGGCCATGGCTACAGCGGCGATTCGGTAATCCTGAATTATCTCGGTGAATCCTTAGCGGACCTGCCGCCCGGTGAGGCCGGAGTGCTGCGTTGCCGGCTGGAATCATCAGCGCTGCAACAATTTCGCCAGCAATTTCCGGCGGCGCTGGATGCCGATATTTTTACTCTGCCTGTGCACTGAGCCAAAGCGCTGCCAACCGTGACGGCCGTAACTTTACACAGCATTTTTGCAAAAAAAGAAAAACAAAATGTAACTAAACTGGTTGTTTTTTGTATCGGCAGCCGTTAGCTTTGCTGCTTTATTGGTCTGCGATACGGCAAAGAAATGCAAAAGGGAATTTTAATCAACGGCTTATGCTTGTTGTTACTGAGTGGTTGCGGCGGCGGCGGTGGTTCCGGCAAAAAAACGGAGATTGTGCAAAAGCAGAATACTGCGCCGGTGATTACGGTCGCGCCTTTACAAGGCTGGTCTGGCAGCAAACTGGACGGCCGCCTGCAGGCGCGGGATGCAGAGCAGGACGCGGTGAGCTTTCAGTTAGTGCAGGCGCCGCCATTCGGGACGTTGGATTTGCAGGCCGACGGCAATTTCCGTTATGAAGTCCCGGCGTTATTACCAGCCCGTACTGTCAGTTTTAGTGTGACCGCATCTGATGGTCAGCTGAAATCAGCTGCCACAGTGATTGATATCAATTTAGCCCCAAGCCCGGGCAAACCACAGCCTGTTCCCGCCAGCTATCAGGTCAGCAAAGGCCGGCAGTTCAGTGGTAAGTTACAGGCGCAAACCGCTGAAGGCGAAAAAGTCCGGTTTCAGGTGCAAAAAAACGGTACTGGTTATTTCAGCGCTGACAGTGCCGGTAATTTTGTATACATGGCGCCACGCCAGGCCAAAGAGCTAACCGACATCGTTGAGGTCCGGCTCGACCATGCGGATAGTCCGACGGCACAAATCCAGTTCCGTCTCAGTGAGGCACAAAATCAGCCGCCGGTGGCGCAGCCGGCTTTTGTGCAGGTAAGAGCCGGACAAGCACAATCAGGCCAGTTGCAGGCGATAGACCCGGACGGAGACAAGCTGAGTTTTAGCCTGGTTGACAGTGCTGCCAGTCCTTATCTGCAGCTACAGCCGGATGGCCGTTTTCAGCTGGATGCCAGCTATAAACCCGGCGCTGAGCCGCAGCAAATCCGCTTCCGCGTGCATGACGGTCAGGTTTATTCGTCCGAAGCAGTGCTGACACTGCTATATAGTGCGGGTGCTGGTAAACCTGCGCCTTTGCCGGCGCAGTTTGTGGTACTCAAAGGCCAGACCTTCACTGGTCAGTTACCTGCTCTGTACCACCCGGACGATCAGGTCAGGTATGTGCTGTATAGCAAGCCTAAACATGGTGAGTTCAGTGTTAGCCAAGATGGATTGTTTAGTTATACCGTCAGCAAAAAAGATCCAGCCAGTACTGACCAGCTGGAGTTTTATCTGGTGTATGCAGACAAATCGACCATCGGCGCCAAAGTGACCTTTCAATTGCTGGACCCGCCGAACACCGCACCGCAAGTGAGTCCGCAACATTTTACCCTCAGTAAAGGCGCCAGGTTCCAGGGCCAGTTGCAGGCGCAGGATGCCGACAATGACGTACTGACTTTCAGCCAGCTTAGTACGGCGCCTGTCGGGCAATTCAGTCTGCAGGAAAATGGCCAGTTCAGTTATTTTGCTGACCGGCAGGAAACGGCAAGCCAGGTAGAAATTGAAGTGTTGGTCAGTGACGGTATTTTACACAGCTACCAGCAGTTGACGTTGAACCTGACACCTTTTGTCAATCAGGCGCCCGTGGTTGAACCGCTGCAGCTTTTTGTGCAACAGGATCATTTTGTTGATGGTCAAGTGCGCGCAACGGATCTGAACAATGACCCGCTGAGTTTTGCTGTGGTGACGCCACCCGCCGAAGGCGAACTGCAATTGCAACCAGACGGCAAATTCCGATATCTGGCAGCTGCAGGGGCGCAGGCGAACCAGGCTTTCAGTGTACAAGCGTCGGACGGCAGCCTGAAATCAACCGCAGTGCAGATCGAGCTGAAAATACAGCCGCGGCCGGTGTTGTCTGGCAGCAGCTATCAATTATTCGGCGAACCGGGCCAGTCGTTAGCCGGTAATATCCGGCAGAGCGACATACCTGTCGTGGGCGGTCAGCCACTCGCCGGTGAATTAACCTTAATGTTGGCGCCCCGGCAAGGCAAAGTGCAGCTCGAACCCGGTCGGTTTCGCTATACGCCGGCAAGCAATGCCGTGCTAAAAGACCGGTTTGTCGTGCAGTTTCTGGATGCAGACGGCAAGGCCCGTCAAGCGCGGATTGAGCTGGATTACAGTGAACAGGCCTGGTTGCACAACGATGCCAGCAATGCAGCCCTGGCGCCCGAGTGGCAAAGCGCAGTAGATTTTCCGCCCGAGCTGAAACCTATTCTGGACGGTAAAGACCCTTTTACCGAGATCACTGATCACAGCCAGACCACTGCTTATCAGGCGCTACGTGCATTGGATTCGCTGATATTGCGCGGTGACAGCAGTGACTTGTTGCTGTACCGGCTCGGGTATTACCTGCGGAGTTACTATTTTAAAGCCAATAGCCTCGACGATATGGTTTGGCAACCGGCACAATGGCAGCAGCTGGCGACTGTAGGCCGTCATTTGCAACAAATGCCGGGATTTTACAGCACCTCGCTCAGTGGCGCGCAGCTGCAGCGGGTGTATAG
Organism: uncultured Chromatiaceae bacterium; assembly: GCA_946482325.1. The sequence continues at coordinate 29,731 of CAMLRA010000012.1, forward strand.
CGATGTGGTGTACATGCTGCAATATCACAGCACGATGGAAACGGAGCGGCTCCAGTCCATGTCGCCGGTGTTGCTGGCGGTCAGTTTGTATCAACGGCCAGACCTGACCAAGCTGCCTTTTGAAAATGCGAAGGCCTTTTATGAACTGATGGATTACCTGTACCGGCTGTTGTATGCCAACTTTGAAGTTTCAGCCCCTGTTTTGCTGATTGAACGCGTGAGCCAGCTGTTAATCCAGCTTGGAGCGACCCAGCCGCTGATTGAACCGAATAATTCCAACCCGTTTTGGATCCTGAATAACCTGAACAATGTCGCAAGCAGTTTGTGGTACAAGAGTTCAGATCCGCAAAAGCCACAGGTGATTGCAACGCTGGCGGGGATTTACCGGCAGGCGCTGCCAGCCTGGACTGCGTCGCAGCAACAGCAGTTAAGGGCGCGGTTTTATAGCCATTTCTTACAGCGTTCACTGGGGTATCGTGAGCCAGAAAAAGCGTTGAATTTGTGCCAGGGAGCTTTGGCAGATGTCTGTCTGAAACTGAATATCGCGGATGTGTTAGCGGGCTCAGCCCAATGCGCAGTGCCGGTGCGGCTGACTTATGATCAGCTGGACCGCGATCAGCGCCAGGCGGTTTGTGGTGCGCTGGACCAGACCACCAGTCGTTTCCATCAGCTGATGAAAACCGCCAATCAGCCATTACCGGATGACCACAATGACGAACTTGAAGCGGTGATCTTCAACAGCTCAAGCCATTATCAGGACTATGCTGGCTTGTTGTACGGCATTGATACCAATAATGGCGGTTTGTACCTGGAAGGCAATCCGGCCGACCCGCAAAACCAGCCGCGTTATTTTGCTTATCAGCAAGTGACGGACAACAAGTGGTGGGTGTGGAATCTGGAACACGAATATACTCATTATCTGGATGGTCGTTTTATCCAAAAAGGCGATTTTTCGGCGTCGCAGCAGATGATTAACAGCTGGTGGGCGGAAGGTCTGGCGGAATGGGTGGCATGGGGTGAACAGTTCCCACGCGGATTTGCCGTGCTGCGCAATACGCCGGCAGACAAAAGACCGGATCTGAATACTTTATTCCGCAACAATTATGAAAACCGCGACCTGACGTATCACTGGAGTTATGCGCTGCATTATTACCTGGTGAAACAACAGCCTGCGTTACATCTGGCAATGGCCGACTGTTTGAAGCAGGGCAGTGCACATTGTGTGCGTGATTTGGAAAATCGTCTGGTGACTGAGCATAGTGTGCCATTTGCCCGTTTTGTGCAGGCGTTGGTGGACCAGCTGAATAAACCTGGCGAGGCTGCAGATGCACAGTACGATCTACAGCAATTCCATGAAGAGCTGCAGCAATTGGATGCCCATAGTCTGCAGCATCTGCAGCAGCAATTTCTGCCAGCGCAACAGCCTCTGCGCCCGGCGGCGGCGCCAGACAACGAGTTGCGGCAGTAAACACTACGACGAAGCTGCGTCATCCGGCGCAGCTTCGGTTTTATGAATCTTCACGAACTCTGGTTGTTTTCTCCACAAGCGCTGCCGGTTAAGCGCTTACATGGTTATAATAGCCGCTTAGCCATCTGATTTGTTAGTCCGGAGTTCAGCCTATGTCCCGTTTTCACCCGACCGCGATGATTTTTGGCGGCTTCTTCCTGCTCGGGATCCTGATCATTCTCTGGGGTATTTTGTTGCCTGATCTGAGTCGTGAACTGAAACTCGGCCCGGCGCAAAGTGGCTGGTTTTTTCTAACTATGGCTTTGGGGACTATCAGCGGCGCTTTTATCGGTGGCAAATATGTGCAGAAGTTTGAGTTCCTGCGGTTATTTGCCGTGCTGGCGCTGCTTGAAACTGTGATTCTGTTGGGTATTTCACTGCTGCAGCAACGCTGGCAGCTGTTTGCCGGTATCTACTTATTTGGCTTGATTGCTTCTGTGATGTTCACTATTGGCCATACGCTGATTGCGCGGCTACATGCCAATAAACGCGCCAAAATGATGGGGCTGATGGACTTTATGTTCAGTCTCGGCACGCTGGCAGCGCCTTTTCTGGTGGTAGTGCTGTACTGGTGGCAGGACGACTGGCGCTGGCCGGTGCGGTTGATGGCGCTGAGCTTAGTTGCATTGGCGGGTTATGCATTCTGGTTGTCCCGCCAACAGCTGGAGTTGGCCGGTTATTCCGACACTGTGCGGCGCAGCCTGTCTTACCGGGCCGTGCTGAAAAAACCGGTGTTCTGGGCGCTGGCTTTTGCCATGTTTGGTTATGGTGCTGTGGAGTGGGGCAATGGCAACTGGTTTGTTAGTTACGCCAGTGCGGCTCTACCTTTTGACACCGAGCAGGCGCGGCTTATCTTTGCGTTTTTCACTGGCGGTATGGTGATAAGCCGCCTCGGTTTTGCCTGGTTTATTCCGTTGCTCGGCAGCAAAAATCTGCTGCGGCTGTTGGTGCTGTTGATGTTCAGCGGTGCTTTACTGGTCAAAACGATGGACAGTGCAACAGGGCTGGCGCTGGGTAATCTGCTGCTTGGCCTGGGACTTGGCGGCGTCTATCCGCTGTTATTATCGACAGCGATGGATTTGGATGCCGACAATGGCCCGGTGTTATCAGGTCTGTCGAATATTGCTGGCTCTTTAGGTTGCCAACTGGCTGGTTTGGGGACCGGACTGTGGGCGCAACAAGCCGGTATCGGCCAGGCCTTCTGGATGTTACCGCTGTTGGCAGTATGGTTGTTTGCGTCGGTCTGGTGGTTCAGCCGGCTCGCTATCAGAGCGGCCGGCTGAGCACATAGTGTCAGACCGCGTTGTCTGGAGTGGAATGGCTTTGCCAAACCTGCTGCCAGTTCAGCCGGCGGGTACTAAGCATCAGCACTGCTAAAGTGGCGAATAACAACAGCGTGCCGCTGAGCAGAGCGAAAGTTTCTGCCTGCAAAATCAGATACAACAAGCCCTGTAGCAACAGATAGGCTGCCGTGACCGCCACACTGCGCTGCATACTTTGCAGCACCGCTGTTAAATAGCCGGACAACAACAGCGCACAGGCCATGCTGGCCAGCCAATAAGCCGCCAGAAAACCGACCAGTTCTGACAACGACAACAACAGTAAATAAAACATCACCAGTGTCAGCCCGACCAGCAAATAATGCATCGGATGCAGCTGGAAGCGGGTGTGGTTCAGCAATTCCGCCAGATAAAACCAGGCGAAACTCAGCACTATCACCAAAATGGCGTATTTAATCGCCCGTTCGGTTTGTTGGTAGGGGTCGACCGCTTCAATCAGACTGACGCTAAACGCCTGTTCGGTGAGCGCTTTACAGCTTTGCTGGCCAAAGCAGCGGCTCAGTTCCAGGCTGGCAGGGTTTGATAATTCACTGCTTTGCCAGCTGGCGCTAAATCCGGACGGACTGATCTCACGTTGTTGTGGCAGGTATCGGCCCTGAAACGCCGGATCCGGCCAGTTACTATGCAATTGCCAGCGACTGCTGCGTGCGACCGGCAACACACTGAGGCTGCTGCTGCCTTGCAGTTCCACGGACAGCTCCAGGTTCATGGCTTGTTGTAGCAGGCTCACCGGAAGCGGCAGGTGAATTCCTTCCGGTAGAAAACTGAGTTTAGTGCCGGAGCCAAATGGTTGTAGCTCACCATTGAGCTTGAGTTGTGGTAAGCGGGTAAAACCGCGGCTGTCATTGACGGCGAAACTGATCCAGGCCGCTTTGATCCGCGGGGGGCCAACCTGGCCAGATACGGTATTGGCCGGCAGCTCGGCTGAAACTGCAGCAAAACGGGCATTGATCTGGTGCTGACTCTGATAAACCCGCGCCCGGTACAAACCGCGGCTACGTTGTTCGGTTTGCACTTCACTGCTCAATTGCAAATCGTCGGCCTGCTGCAGCAGATATTGGCTGTGGAGACTGGTTTTGTCTGAGCCTTGAACCTGCGTGGCTTCCAGTTCCAGCACCAGCAGCGGCCCGCTCAGTAACTGGGGACCACTGCTGCTGTCGGCAATTTGCTGCTGTACCTGCTGATTGAGTTCGGCACGTTCCAGTACCAGATTGTGGATCACTCCGACCGGTAGCCAGAGCAGCGCTATCAGTGCGGCGACCAGAATTATTTTATGCTTCAGCATGGGGACTCCTCCGGGGTTTTGCTTCATTGCAGTGCTATTGTTGCGCCTGATGCGTGCCGCCGGGTGGAGCCGGACTGGAGCTTATGTGGAGTTTTGATGGAGTTTTGTCACAACGACGGCAACCAGATGCTGATCTGAACCCCGTCAGGCAAGTTCTCAAACTGCCAATCACCCTGATGCAGCGCCAGCACCTGACGGACAAAACACAAACCCAGGCCGGTACTTTTGCGACCGGCATTGGCGCTACCGGCCGGCCTTGGCATCGAGAAAAACTTTTCGCCGAGCCGCGCCAGTGCGTAATCCGGGATCTGCGGCCCCTGATTGGCCAGTTGCAGGCATAACTTCTGTTGCCGTTGTTGTAGTGTCAGCCGCAGCCAGCCACCAGGGGGCATAAAGTCCAGCGCATTATCGAGCAAATGTTGCAGCGCCTGACGCAGCAGCGTGGCATCGCCGGCCAGTTGCTGCGGGGTCAGTTCAAGCTGCAGCTGCACCTGCATGGTCGCGAGCCTGGCACTGTTGGTATCCAGCAATTGACGGACCAGCAAGTCCAGTGCGATCGGCACCGGCTGTGGCAGGTGCGGCAACTGCTCCAGAGCGGAGACGGCCAGCAGTTGCTCGCTCAGCCGGTTTAGCCGGTCTGATTCGTTGCGGATATGGCCGAGAAATTTCTGCCGGTCCGCTTCAGGTAACGGATTAGCCAGAATTTCAGTCGCCGCCCGGATCGCCGTCAGCGGGCTTTTCAGCTCATGGGTTAACGTTTGCAGCGCTTCATCGCGCAGTGCTTTGCCTTCCAGCTTGGCGCGGAATGTATCCAGGGCCGTGGCAAGATCGCCAAACTCAAAAAACAGCCGGAATTTGGGAGGGGCCAGCCGCAGTCCGGTATGCAGGCCTTGGATATATTGGCGCAAGCGGTTCAGACCACTTTGCAGACGCCAGGTCAGCAACCCGCCAAACAGCAGCCCCAATAGCATCAGCGCCAGGCCCCGTTCCAGTAAATAGCGCTCGCTGCGATCGATAAAGGGCTGCAGGCTTTGATTGCTTTTGGCGAGCGTCAAAACACCAATGATTTGGCCGTCAGATGCGCGTACCGGCGCAGCCACATGCATCACAGTTGACGCGCCCGGCTGGTCGCTGGCCGGACTGGAGCGGGCGCCATACTGCCCGCGCAGCGTGCGATACACATCGTTCCAGCGCGAATAATCGGCACCAACAGCCAGGTCTTTGCTGTCAAACTGCACTATGCCCCGCTGATCGGTCAGGTAGATGCGGTATTCTGGCGTGGTCCGCTGCAGGCCCCACAGCTCCGGCCGGGCGCTGCGCTGGCCGTATTGACGTAACATCTGTTCGATATGTGGGTTGGTGAGCCGGCCTTGGCTGAGGTGAGGCGCGACCAAATCTGCCAGATGCTGACTGGCGTCAATCAGGCTTTCTTCGCTGGCCTGGCGAAAACCAGGTTTAATTTGTTCGGCCAGCACACTGAGCACCAGATAACCGGTCAGGCCGACAAAAGCAAAATACAACAGGAACAAGCGCAGCGCGAACGGCAGTCGTAGATGGTGCCAGACCGGGTGCGAAGGGTTTAGCATGGATCGGTTTCCACCTGACCGGTCGGCACACAGAGGTAACCAAAGCCGCGGTGCGTCAGCAGATACTGCCGGTCACTGCAACGGCGCAGTTTAGCGCGCAGACTTTTAATATGCGTATCGATATTGCGCTCGTACTGACTGCTCTGCGCAATATCGCCAGCGGCCAGTAATTGTTCACGGCTTCGAACCTGTGCCGGATATTGCAAAAAATGACTTAACAGTTTGTATTCCAGCGCCGTCAGGTCCAGCATCTGCGCACAACAGCTGATCCGGCAAGCCTGTGCCTGCCAGACAAAATCGCCGATACTCAGCTGTGGCTGGCTTTGCTGTGTCGCCGCTGTGGCTGGGCGTTGCCAGCGTTTGAGATTGGCTTTGACCCTGGCTACCAGTTCGCGTGGGCTGAATGGTTTGATGACATAATCGTCGGCACCAATCTCCAGCCCGACCACCCGGTCGGTTTCATCATGGCGGGCGGTCAGAAAAATGACCGGGACTTCACTGCTGCGCCGGATCTCTTTGCAGAATTCAAAACCGTTACCATCGGGCAGGCCGACGTCCAGCAGTAATAAGTCTGCCTGAGACCAGAGTTGCCGTGCTTCCGCGAGTAACGTACACCAGTGCACAGTCCAGCCTTCCGCTTGCAGGCTGTAGATCACCGCATCTGCGATACCTGGTTCATCTTCCAGTAACAAAATCCGTGTCATTGCCTGCTCTGCTGCTGTTGGCCGGATCACATTGTGATAGGAAGTGGGCGTCCGAACAAGAGCGGCATTACGCGGGCAGCAAGCTGGGTTGACTATGGCGTTGTTGTTGATAATTTCGCCAGTTGAACCCATGTGCTGCTGCAACACTTGATTCTTTTTGTTTTTCGGCGCATAACATGCTGCCCGAACTATCCTGTGAGATTAAGGATGAACACAACAATCGATTGGGCAGCCCTGCAATTACAGGCCAAAGCCGCTTCTGAACAGGCTTACGCACCTTATAGTCATTTCCAGGTTGGCGTCGCCATTCTGGCCAGCTCAGGCCGGATTTACACCGGTTGTAACGTTGAAAACGCTTCTTATGGCGGCACCACCTGTGCTGAACGCAATGCGATTGCCGCTGCAGTGGTTGCCGGCGAGCGCCAGTTTGACGCTTTGGTCGTTTATACCCCGCAAGACAAACTGACACCGCCTTGTGGCATTTGCCGTCAGGTGATTGCCGAATTCTTCACGCCGGACAGCCCGGTGGCCAGCTGCAACCACGTCGGTGCATTGCAAAGCTGGACCCTGGCGGAACTGTTGCCGGATGCCTTTACGCCGACTTATCTGGCGGCCAGCACTAAAGTGAAATCTTAAAAAATTTCTAAGGACTGTGTATGTATTTACCGCAGGAAATCATCAAGTTAAAACGCAATGGCGGCAAGCTGCCAGACGCGGCGATTCAGCAATTTGTCACAGGCCTGACGGACAACAGTTTCAGTGAAGGCCAGACGGCGGCGCTTGCGATGGCGATTTATTTAAACGGCATGGCAACCGAAGAAACCGTCGCGCTGACCCGCGCCATGCGTGATTCCGGCGCTGTACTGAACTGGCAGGGCAAACTGAATGGCCCGGTGGTGGATAAACATTCGACCGGTGGGGTCGGCGACAAAGTCAGTCTGATGCTGGCGCCAATGATCGCAGCCTGTGGCGCTTATGTACCGATGATTGCCGGCCGTGGCCTGGGCCATACCGGCGGTACAGTGGATAAACTGGAAACTATTCCGGGCTACAGCTGCACTCAGCCTTTGGCTGTGATTCAGCGCGAAGTGGCGCGTTTGGGTTGTGTCATTGTTGGGCAAAGTGCTGAATTAGCGCCGGCCGACCGCCGGTTGTATTTGATCCGGGATGTGACCGCGACCGTGGAGTCTATTCCGCTGATCACCGCCTCAATTTTGTCGAAAAAGCTGGCGGCGGGTCTCGATGTTTTAACGATGGACGTCAAAATCGGCTCCGGCGCCATTATGAAAAATATCGAAGATGCCTCTGCACTGGCACAAAGTATTGTGAACACTGCCAAAGGCGCTGGCGTACCGACGCAAGCCTTGCTGACCGACATGAACGAATGTCTCGGTAGCAGCGCCGGTAATGTGCTGGAAGTACTGGAAACGCTGGACTATCTGACCGGCAAATACCGCGAGCCACGTCTGCATCAGGTCACATTGGAACTGGGTGCCAGCATGCTGCAATTGGCTGGTTTGTTTGCTGACAAAGCCAGCGCGGTCGCGGCGCTGGAACACAGCTTAACTTCAGGCAAAGCCGCGGAGATTTTTGCGCAGATGGTTGCAGCTATGGGTGGTCCGGCAGATCTGCTGGAAAAACCGGAACTGTACCTTGGCAAAGCACCAGTGGTGCAGGATATCGTCGCGCCACAAGCCGGTTATCTGGCGGCTAGTGATACCACGGCAGTGGGCATGGCGGTGGTGCGATTAGGCGGTGGCCGCGCCCATCCGGCGCAGGTGATTGACCCAGTGGTTGGTTTTAGCGACGTGCAGGCGCTCGGTAGCAAAGTTGCGGCCGGTGACCTGCTGGCGCGGGTACATGCGGCGTCGTTAGAAGCTGCGGCCAAAGCTTCAGCAGAGTACTTAGCTGCGCTGCGTTTTAGCGACAACGCGGTCAATCTGCACCCGATAGTGCATAAAGTGATTGATTGAGTCGAACGCCAGAGCGGCCCGGTCCATGACCGGGCTTTTTTTTTGCAAAAACCGGTGCCCGGAAAAACTTTGTAGCATTTTTACCTGTCATGCTGACATTTTCCCGCTGTCAGTAACGCCGGCACTGGTACATGCTGTGCGCGACCTAATTATGGAAACTTCAGATGTCGCAACGGATTGCAGGATTTGATCTGGCACGAGCCATCGCTATGCTGATCATGGTGTTGGTCAACTTTAAGGTGGCGATGCTCAGCGGTGCTGCATCGGACCGCAGTTTTGGATTGGATCTGCTAGATGGCCGCGCTGCAGCCGTGTTTGTCACACTGGCCGGCATCGGGCTGAGCCTGCTCAGTGCCAGGGCCCGGCAGCAGGGTTGCGCGGAATTACAACAGCAAGTACGGCGACAGGTTTTACGCCGGGCGCTGTTTCTGTGTATCGCAGGACTCGGTTTTATCACCGTTTGGCCTGCCGATATTTTGCATTATTATGGGGTTATGTTTGCACTTGCCTGTCCGCTGCTGTTTTGGCGCGGCAGGCGGCTGTTAAGTTTAGCATTAGTTGTCGTGCTGGCGTTCCCGCTCGCGTTATCGCTCGGAGTTGATTACAACGCCGGCTGGCATTGGCCCAGTCTGACCTATCCTGAATTCTGGTCCTGGGCAGGCTTCTGGCGTAATTTGTGGCTGAACGGGTTTCATCCCTTGTTACCCTGGTTCTCGTTTTTATTGCTCGGGTTATGGTTGGGCCAGCTGAACTGGCAACACCATGCAGTGCAATGGCGACTGTTTCTCGCTGGAGTGAGCTTTGTTCTGCTGGCAGAAGTGCTGGCTTTGTTCTGTCCTGGTCCGCAGTGGTCTGTTTGGCTCGGGCAAACTGTTCCGATGCCACCCGCACCGCTGTACGTGTGCTCTGCCATGGGCTCGACGCTGATCTGGCTGGTGCTGGCGGTGCAGATAGCAAGCCGCTGTGCCGGCTCAGTGCTGGTGCAACAGTTGGAACACTTAGGCAGATTGGCACTGACCCTGTACCTGACGCATATTCTGTTAGGGCTTGGCATACTGGAAGCACTCGGACTATTAGAGCAGACGTCTTTAGCATTGGCAGCAGGCAGCGCCTGCGGCTATTTAATCTTATTTGGATTATTCTCGGTCTGGCATCGGCGGCATTTTCAAAGCGGACCAGTGGAATGGTGCTTGCGAAAAGTCGCCGGCGTCACCAGATCGGTTTAAAGCAGCCATTGACAGGAATATACCATTGAACACGACTGCACTGATTATTATCGACATGCAACAAGGGTTATTTGCCGATCGGTTGCCGGATGATTATGCCGCCGTGTTGCAGCGCTTGCAGTTGCTTTATCAGGCCGCCCGTCAGGCACATTGTCCTGTGATCTTTGTTTGTCACGAAGCACCAGATTCGATGCTGGCCTATCAAAGCGCAGGGTGGCGGCTGGTTGAAGGCTTGCAGTGCGCTGCCGCTGATTTACTGGTGCGCAAAACCACGCCGGATTCATTTTTACGCACCGATTTACATCCATTGCTACAGCAGCGCCAGATCAACAAGTTAGTGATTGCCGGTTATGCAAGTGAGTTTTGTGTTGATACCACAGTCCGCAGCGCTGCCGCCCATGGTTATGCCGTTGATTTAGTCGCCGACAGCCATACCACACATGACAAGCCACATTTAACGGCAGCCGGTATCCGTGCCCATCACAATGCAACTCTGGCTGCTGTGCGTAGTTTTGGTGTGCCAATCCGAGCTGTGCCGGCAGCAGAGGTAGTGTTTGCCGGCTGAAGCGCAATTCCGCTGGCCTGGCGGTGACTGCCGGCTGTTTGTTGGCATAGGGTTAGATCCGGCGCAACAACAGCAAATAGCGGCTGTGCTGGCCACATTGCCGGCCACGCTGAAGCCGGTGCCACTGCAAAATCTGCATCTGACAGTCAGGTTCTTAGGTCAAAGCAGTGAAACCCAGGCCCGGCAGTTATGGACGCAGTTGGCGGCGGCCACACTGCCAGCATTCACTGTCAGCCTGGACAAGCTGTTATGTTGGCCGGGAGCTAAAGTGTTATGTCTGGCCGGATCTGCCGCAGACCCGGCGTTGCAGCAGCTGGATAAGGCGATTAACCAATCTGCTGCACAGGCCGGTTATCCGCCAGCCCAACATCAGCTGCATCCGCATGTCACGCTGGCGCGCCATGCCCGTCAGTTACCTGAGCCGCCAATAACAGCGCCAGTGTTATCAGTAGAGCCAACGCAGCTGCATCTGTATCAATCCGTTTCCACGCCAGCCGGGGTACGATACCCGATACTGGCGTCTTTGCCATTGCTGACGCCCTACAGCAAATAACTCAGATGTTGATGGAAGCGGATCACGCAGTCGTCGGTATCACCCTGTAATGCCAAATTACGGCACAGTTGCTTCAGCGCTGCTTCGACTTGATTCATAAAGCGGCCATAACCCCGCTCTGAACTGTCATCCTGACCCGCTACAAACACCAGATGGACAGTGTCGGGCAGGATATCTGGTTGCCAGTGGCTTTGCAGTTGCAGCAGTGGGCTGGTCAAATCAAAGTTCAGCATCCGTAGCTCGCGACCGGCGCGGGCTTTATCCAAATGACTGTTGCGAACCAGCGGTAAAGTGCCGTCAGCCACTAAAGCGATATGGTTCAGCTGATGCGCGCCGGCAGCTTCGGTCAGCAAATGCTCCAGCCGGACAAATAAGCCGGACCAAGGCGGCATTTGTTCCGGGTCCACACCCAATACTTCTTTGATTTTGCGGCTGAATGGCAGACTGACGATAGCGTAATTCATCGTCTGATGTGCCGGCGGTATCACGACATCGCGGGCGGCATAACGCTGCTCTAAGTCGCGTAATTTGTAACCGTAACTGTCGTTACAGCCTTTTTGCCGGGCGAATAAGTCATAGGACAGATGCTGGTGGTCACGCAGCTTCATGTGCTGATCGGGTAGTGGCAAGCGTTGACGGAATTGTTGCACCACCGCAACCACTTGTTGGTGAAAAGCCGCGGCTTGCGGACGAATGTCGCTGCCGGTTGCCAGAAACAACAGACTGATTTTGCGGGCACGGTGATAAGGGTCGACAAAACTATGCTGCGCTTCGTGATAACGCGGATTATAAAAGAAAAGGATTTGGTCCTGCGTCTGAAAACTAAATGCTTCGGTGTGATACCTCACCACAGGTAATTTGTCGTTCGCAATAAAACTCACATGGCGCAGTCCTGCTTGTTGGCATAAGGTAAAAAACAACTGGCCAAGGGCTTTGTAACAATGGGCCTGATCTTCATATTGCGCCAGCAAAGCTTCGCTGACTTGCAGTTCGGCCAGCAGATACTGGTTATCTTTGGCGGTTTGCGGAATATAGACTTTGTGCAAAGAAGTGTGCATAACAGCTCCGTGTTGAGGCTCAGGATTCGGCGCACAGTGTAAGGAGCTTTTCGGAACAGGATCTTGTCTTAGCGCAAGCTTTGCTGACAGTCTGGAAAAAAACAGGGACCATTGTGATCCCTGTTTTGTTGGTGCGCCGGCTGTTGCTGAGTGCCGCCTAGTGCAATTTCAGCCGTGGCCGGATGATTTTATTAATGCGGCCAATCACCGAAATCGCCATAGTGCGCAACCAGCCATGTAAGGCCACCTGATGCATCCGGTACAGCGAAATGTAAGCCATCCGGGCAATACGGCCTTCAATCATCATTGCGCCGCCCACCAGATTGCCCATCAGGCTGCCGACAGTGCCAAAACGACTGAGCGAAATCAGCGAGCCGTGGTCTTTGTACTGATAAGCGGTCTGCGGCTTGCCATTGAGGGCGGCCAGCAGATTTTTTGCGACATGCGACGCCATCTGGTGGGCTGATTGCGCCCGTGGCGGTACCCACTTATTGTCAGGTAACGGACAACCGGCGGCATCGCCGATGACATAAATCTGGCTGTCGCGGGTAGTTTGTAGGGTCGGTAACACCAGCAGCTGATTCAGCCGGTTGTTTTCCAGGCCCGCTAAATCTTTCAGGAAATCCGGTGCTTTAATGCCTGCGGCCCAGACCATCAGTTCAGCCGGCAGGAATTCATCTCCCAATTGCAGGCCATCTTCAGTGGCCGCGGTGACTTTGGTCGCAACGCGCACATCCACCCCGAGTTTGACCAGCTCCTGGTGCGCAGCGGCGGCGATCCGCTCCGGCAGCGCCGGTAAAATGCGAGGGCCTGCTTCAACGACTGTGATCTTCAGCCGGTCGCGTTTCATCTCGTTAAAACCATATTGATTCAGTTCACGCGCCGCATGGTGCAGCTCAGCAGACAATTCAACGCCGGTGGCGCCGGCGCCAACAATCGCAATATTCAGATTTTCTTTTGGATGTTGTGGTGAATTCAGCTTGATATAGGCTTCAAGCAAACGGCGCTGGAAGCGATGCGCCTGCGCCGGGCTGTCGAGAAAAATACAGTGGTCAGCGACGCCCGGGGTATTAAAGTGATTGGAAATACTGCCAATCGCCAGCACCAGATAGTCGTAGCCAATGCGGCGCTCTGCCAGCACTTCTTCGCCTTGTTCGTCGATTAACGGAGCAAGGATCACTTCACGTTGTTCACGATCCAGCCCGGTCATAGTGCCAAGCTGGAACTCAAAAGCATGCGCACTGGCGTGGGCACGATAGGTGATTTGGTCGATGTCGACGTCCAGCGTGCCGGTGGCCACTTCATGCAGTAACGGCTTCCAGATGTGTGTCGGATTGCGGTCCACCAGCGTGATCAAGGCCCGGCCTGATTTACCGAGTTTATTGCCCAGACTGGTGGCCAGTTCAAGCCCGCCAGCGCCGCCGCCAATAATAAGAATACGGGGATTTGCCATGTTTCCTAACCTTTGTTTGTCATCGAGATACAAGAGCAAACTCTTGTACACCAACAGGTCTGGGCCCAACTCCCGTCGCTGCCAGCGGCGCAGACACCACCAGGTCTCCACGGCTTGACCAAAGCGCAGCTGATCTGCCTAAGCAGCCCAACATCAACTGCAGTCAGGTCCGGTATTCATAGGTATCTCGCTATAAACTGCGTCCTGCGTTTGCGGCACACCAACCGTCCATGGTTATAAAAAAACCGGCACACAGGCCGGTTTCGGGGTTAACTGTTCTTCGCCCGTTTCATCGAGTCGAAGAATTCGTCATTGGTCTTAGTCATCGACAGTTTATCGATGAGGAATTCCATGCAATCTGTCTCGTCCATCGGATTAAGGATTTTGCGCAGGATCCACATTTTTTGCAGTTCTTCCTGACTGGTCAGCAATTCTTCACGGCGGGTACCTGAGCGGTTGAAATCGATGGCCGGGAATACACGGCGCTCCGCAATTTTCCGCGACAGATGCAGTTCCATGTTACCTGTACCTTTAAATTCTTCGTAAATGACTTCGTCCATTTTCGAACCGGTATCGACCAGTGCAGTGGCGATAATGGTCAGACTACCGCCTTCTTCAACGTTGCGCGCCGCACCGAAGAAGCGTTTTGGTTTGTGCAGGGCGTTGGCGTCGACACCACCGGTCAGTACTTTGCCAGAACTTGGGATCACGGTGTTGTAAGCGCGGGCCAGACGGGTAATAGAGTCGAGTAAAATGATCACGTCTTTTTTGTGTTCAACCAAACGTTTGGCTTTTTCGATGACCATTTCAGCAACTTGCACATGGCGGCTGGCCGGTTCGTCGAACGTAGACGCGACTACTTCACCTTTGACCATCCGTTGCATCTCGGTGACTTCTTCCGGACGCTCGTCAATCAGCAACACCATCAGCACGCATTCCGGGTAATTGGAAGCAATAGACTGAGCGATGTTTTGTAACAGGATGGTTTTACCGGCTTTCGGCGGCGCGACAATCAGACCACGCTGACCACGGCCAATCGGCGATGCCAGATCCAGGACTCGGGCGGTAATATCTTCTTTACTGCCGTTACCACGTTCCATCCGCAGGCGCGAATTGGCATGTAACGGAGTTAAGTTTTCAAACAGAATTTTGTTGCGTGCCTGCTCCGGGCGGCCGAAGTTCACTTCATTGACTTTCAAGAGGGCGAAATACCGTTCACCTTCTTTTGGTGGCCGGATCAGGCCAGAGATGCTGTCGCCGGTACGCAGGTTAAAACGGCGGATTTGGCTTGGTGATACATAGATATCGTCGGGGCCGGCCAGATAAGAACTGTCGGCAGAACGCAGGAAACCAAAGCCATCGGACAGAATTTCCACAACACCGTCGCCGTAGATTTCTTCACCGTTTTTGGCGTGAGATTTCAGGATGGCGAAAATGATGTCCTGCTTGCGCAGACGGGCCATGTTTTCCAGACCCATGGACTCCGCCAGATCAACCAGCTCGTTAATCGGCTTCAGTTTCAGTTCGGTTAAATGCATATTGATGGATTCTTGTGTATCAAAACGGAAAGAAAGCTTTTCGCTGAGCAAATGGGTAAGAGTTTGGATTGGTCAACGAACAAGCGGGTTTTAGAAAAGTTGCTGGATCACACCTTAGCAGGATAAGTTTTGGCCGTCTAGTTCAAACAAAAAAAAGGCGTATAAAAAATACGCCTTTTCGTGGAAGTTCGCTTAGATATTACTATCCAGGAACTCTTTTAACTGGGTTTTTGACAGAGCGCCGACCTTCGTCGCTGCGACCTGGCCGTTTTTGAACAGCAGCAAAGTTGGGATGCCGCGGATCTGGAATTTTGGTGGTGTATTCGGGTTATGGTCGATGTTGACCTTGGCCACTGTGACTTTGCCTGAATATTCTTCCGCAACGTCGTGCAGGATCGGTGCAATCATTTTGCAAGGACCACACCACTCAGCCCAGAAATCAACCAGCACCGGGCCTGCTGCCTGTAACACGTCCGCTTCAAAGCTGTCGTCGGTCACTTGTAAAATTTTATCGCTCATTACTCTCTCCGCTGGGGCAGGGCCACTGAAACTGTGCGGCTGTGCTGCCATTATACCGAACCCGACCGCATTGCCGGTAAGGCCTGAATTTGCTGTTAAAAAACTCGCTTCAATTTTATCCGGACTGTTCCTTATTGCAAGCGCAACGGTTATGCTTAGTGGCTATGAATAAAACACATCTCACGACACATAAGTTTGCCGACTTCGCACTGGCGCCTCAAATTCTCGAGGCCCTGACTACACAAGGCTACCAATATTGTACGCCCATTCAGGCGCAGACTTTGCCATTAGCACTGGCGGGCAAAGACATCGCCGGACAGGCCCAGACCGGCACCGGGAAAACCCTGGCCTTTCTGACTGCCACTTTTCACTATCTACTGAATCATGAGCCAAAAGGTTCAGGTCAGCCGCGCGCTATTATTATGGCGCCGACCCGTGAACTGGCCGTGCAAATCCACAATGACGCTGAAGCGCTGGCAAAAAGTGCCGGTTTTAAGCTTGCTTTGATTTATGGGGGCGAGGGTTACGATTCTCAACGCCAGATGCTGGAAAAAGGCGCCGATATTTTGATCGGCACCACGGGCCGGCTGATTGATTACCTGAAACAGGGCCTGTACGACTTGTCGCAAATCCAGGTGGTGGTGTTGGATGAAGCTGACCGCATGTTTGACCTGGGTTTTATCAAAGACATCCGTTTTATGTTCCGCCGCATGCCGCCGGCCACTGAGCGCCTGAGCCTGTTGTTCTCTGCCACTTTATCTTACAAAGTGCAGGAACTGGCGTTTGAACAGATGAACCAGCCTGAACACATTCATATCGCGCCGGAGCAAATGACCGGCAGCCGCATCACTGAAGAGCTGTTTTATCCGTCCAGCGAGCACAAAATTCCATTGTTGTTAACGCTGATGGAAGAAGAGTGGCCAGATAAAGCTATTGTGTTTGCCAATACCAAACACTGGTGCGAAGACATTTTCGCCTGGCTGGAAGCCGATGGCCATCGTGTGGGGATGTTAACCGGCGATGTGATCCAGAAAAAACGCTTAAAAATTCTCGATGATTTTACCAGCGGCAAGCTGGATATTCTGGTGGCGACCGACGTCGCGGCCCGTGGCCTGCATATTCCGAAAGTCAGTCACGTGTTTAATTTCGACCTGCCGGACGACTGCGAAGATTACGTGCACCGGATTGGCCGGACCGGCCGCGCCGGCGAAAGCGGCAAAGCCATCAGTTTTGCCTGCGAACGCTATGCGTTGAATCTGACAGCAATTGAAGACTACATCAAACATTCCATTCCGGTCACACAGTACGACGCCAACGCTTTATTGACGGATCTAGTGGTGCCAAAACCACGCGTGCGCCGCCGAATGGGACAACCAAGACCTGGCCAAAGCCGTACCGGTGGCCGTGGAACGCCGAATGGACCAAGACCAGCTCGCACCCGACCTCGTTGAGACCGGCTTTATCCTGCCGGCGAGCACACAGCATCAGGATATCTATGCTGTGATTGATCTCGGCTCCAACAGCTTTCACATGTTGATGGTGAAAGTTGTTGGCGGCAGTGTGCAGGTGATTGGCCGGGTTAAACGCAAAGTGCGCCTGGCCAGTGGCCTGAATGACAGCCTGGTGCTCAGTAAAAAAGCCATGACGCGCGGCTGGGAATGTCTGGCGCTGTTCGCCGAACGGCTGCAGGACATCCCGTCTGAAAACATCCGCATTGTCGGTACTGCCACCTTACGTCTCGCTCATAACGTTAAAGTCTTTTTGACCGAAGCAGAAAAAATCCTTGGCCACCGCATCGAGGTCATTTCCGGCGAAGAAGAAGCCCGGCTGATTTATTTGGGCGTCGCTCATACCTCCAGTTCTGACAGTAACCGCCTGGTTATTGATATCGGTGGTGCGTCGACCGAAATGGTTATCGGCCATGGTTTTGCACCTTTGCATCTGGCCAGCCTGCATATGGGCTGTGTCACTTATCTCGACCGTTATTTCAGCGATGGTTTACTCAGCGAAGACAATTTTAATGCAGCCATTGCCGCGGCTGAGGCAGAAACTGCCAGTATCGCGCAACAATTCCTCAGCACCGGCTGGCAGCTGTCGGTAGGGGCGTCCGGTACAGTGCAGGCGATGCAGGAAATTCTGGTTGGTCAGGGCATGGATGAAGTCATCACGCTGGCGCGACTGGAAACTATCATGCAACAGAGCATTGCTTGTGGCCAAATCGACAAACTCGACATTGTGGGTCTGGCGCAAGAGCGCAAGCAAGTATTTGCTTCGGGTCTGGCGATTCTGATCGGCTTGTTCCGGCAATTGCATATTCCCGGCATGACCTTGTCCGGCGGTGCGCTGCGCGAAGGTATTTTGTATGGCATGCTGCCGCAGCTGCAGCATACCGATGTACGAAACCGTACCATAGCTAGTCTGATGGTGCGTTATTACATCGATCAGCAACATGCCAACCGCGTTGCTGAAATGGCGCTGCAACTGGCGCATCAGCTGCAGGACCAGTGGAATCTGGCCAAGTTTGAAGGCTTGAGTATGCTGCGGGCCGGCGCTTTATTGCATGAACTTGGCTTGCTGATCGAATACAAAAATCACCACCATCATGGTGCTTACATTATCAGCCATACCGAATTGCCGGGTTTTACCCGGGCGCAGCAGCAATTGCTGATGGCATTGGTGTTTAATCATCGTTCTGACATTCAGCGCGATATTATTGCCCGCCAGACCATGACATCAGTATTGTTAGCGGTGCGATTAACCCGCTTGTTGCGGCTGGCGGTGATTTTGTCGATGCGGCGTAAACATGAAGCATTGCCAGAAGTGCAGATCAGCGCACAGGCGGAAGTGCTAATCGTGGCGTTGCCTAAAGGCTGGCTGGAGCAACATCCGTTGATGCGGGCTGAGCTGGAGCAGGAAGTGGCATATCAACAAGCCGCTGGTTGGCAGTTACAGGTGCGCTAGGGCGTGTTGGGTAAATAACAAAAAGGCCGCAATTGCGGCCTTTGTCTTGACTGACAACTATCAGACCGACTGTTCTTTCAGCCAAATCGCCACTTTTTTGGCAAAATAGGTCAGGATGCCATCGGCGCCGGCGCGTTTAAACGCCAATAAGGATTCCATCACCACCGGTTTTTCCGCCAACCAGCCGTTCTGAATCGCGGCTACATGCATGGCATATTCACCACTGACCTGATAAGCAAAAGTCGGCACGCCAAATTCGTCTTTGACGCGGCGCACGATATCCAAATAAGGCATACCCGGTTTGACCATCACCATGTCGGCGCCTTCTTCCAGGTCCATCGCCACTTCACGCAAGGCCTCATTGCTGTTAGCCGGGTCCATCTGGTAGTTCTTTTTGTTGCCGCCTTTTAAATTACCGGCAGAGCCGACCGCATCGCGAAACGGGCCGTAGTAGCTGGACGCATACTTGGCAGAGTACGCCATGATCCGTGTGTTGACATAACCTTCAGCTTCCAGTGCTTCACGGATAGCACCAATCCGGCCGTCCATCATGTCAGAAGGCGCGACAATATCTGCACCGGCTGCAGCATGCGACAGCGCCTGTTTCACCAGAGCATCTGTGGTGATGTCGTTCACGACATACCCTTTGTCATCGATGATGCCGTCCTGGCCATGCGTAGTAAAAGGGTCCAATGCAACGTCAGTGATCACACCGAGTTCCGGCACATGCTGTTTCAACAAACGCACCGCGCGTTGCGCCAGACCGTCCGGATTCCAGGCTTCTTCGGCTTCTAATGACTTTTTATCAGCAGCTGTCACCGGGAATATCGCGATAGCGGGAATACCCAAATCAGCGAGCAGCCGCGCTTCTTCGAGCAGTAAGTCCAGCGTCAGCCGTTCAATACCGGGCATGGAGGCGATAGTTTCGCGTTTATTGTCACCGTCGATGATAAACATCGGATAGATCAGATCGTTGACAGTCAGCTGGTGTTCGGCCATCAGCCGGCGGCTGAAATCGTCGGCACGCATCCGGCGCATGCGGCCGGCAGGGAAATAACTAGAGTTCGGATTCATCCGTAGTTCCTTCGGTTGGCTCAGGGGCAGCATCACCGGATGCAGATTCCGGTGCAGGGGCCAATTGTACCTGATTACGCCCTTGCTGTTTGGCCTGATATAAGGCCCGGTCGGCAGCCTGAATATAATCTGAGCTGACCATACCGGCTTCTGCGACCACTGCATAACAACCGGCGCTGATGTGTGCACTAAGTTCGCCAATCTCGGTCTCAAACGGCATGTCCGCAATGGCCTGACGGATTTGCTCGGCCAGCGCGACTACACCCTCAGCATCAGTATTCGGCAGAATTAAGGCAAACTCTTCACCACCGTAACGACAAACATGGTCGCTGGAGCGTTTGAGCAACGCCTGAATCCGCTGTGCGACGCCGCGGATCACTGCATCACCGGCCAGATGACCATATTGGTCGTTAATCTGCTTAAAGTGGTCGATATCCAGCATCACCAGCGCCAGCGGCCGCTGTTCGCGCCGGCTGCGTTTCATTTCCGCCAGAATTTTCTTATCAAAATATGCGCGGTTGCGCACGCCGCTTAAGGCATCGAGTGTGTTTTGTTCTTCGAGCGCGCGGTTTTTTTCCGCCAGTTCGGTCAGGGCAACCTGTAACTCCAGCGTGCGGGATTGGATGTTGTCTTCTAAACGTTCGGCGGTTTCGCGCTGCCAAATCAGTTGTTTGCGATAAACCACTAAAGCACAAATGGCTGCGCCAATGCTGAAACTGAGACTGATCACCAGTGCAAACAGCCAGGGAAACTGCAACATGGGCGCAAAAAAATTCAGGATAGGCTGGACGTCAGGCATCGGCGGTGATCCCGAATAACTTCAGGCTATTGGCCCGGCTGGCGCTGGCTACCAGTGCGATATCCAGCTGCAGTAAAGCCGCGACTTTTGCCCCGATTGCGGGCAAAAATGCCGGCGCGTTGCGGCGGTTTTTCGGTTTGTCCGTTAAATTACGCGGTAACAAATAAGGTGCATCCGTTTCCAGGACCAGACGGTCCAGCGGTACAAATTTCAACGCTTGTTGTAAGTCCGTACCGCGCCGCTCGTCACAGAGCCAGCCGGTAATGCCGATATATAAACCCAAATCCAGATATGCCCGCAGCTGTGTGACATCACCGGTAAAACAATGGGCGATACCATGGTTTATCTGATGTGCTTGCAATAAATCGATTTGGTCGGCAAAAGCGTCCCGTTCATGCAAGTAAACCGCTTTTGCATGTTGTTTGGCAAGGGAAAGTTGTGCAGAAAACACACTGAGCTGTTGCTGTTTGGCCGAGAACATCCGGTTATAGTCCAGACCACATTCACCGACGGCGACGACTTCCGGCTGTTGTAACAACAGTTCGAGTTGTTGCAACCAGTCTGTACTGACATTATCGGCCTGGTGAGGATGTACCCCTGCGGTGAAAAAACAGCCAGGATGTTGAGTGCAGAATTGGAGATTGAGTAGAGTCTCAGTGAGATCACTGCTGATCAGCAATAATTCGCTGACGCCCGCCGCCTGGGCCTGACTGACGATGTCAGGCCGGTCCGGATCGAACTGGGCGCTGAATAAATTCACGCCCGCATCAAACCAACGGCTGGGGTCAGTCGACACGACGGACCCGGATTTTGCGGTTACTGCGGCCGTTATCAAGCAGGAAAGAGCCGAAAGTCGCACGGGCGATAGTACAAACATCACCGGCTTTCACATCCAGCCGGCTGTCATCGGTCTGTAGCCAAATCTGACCATTCTGCATAGTCACTTCGAGCCGGCCCTTAGACGTCATGCGGACCGCTTTGACCGTGAGTTTCAGGTCTTCTACCTGTTGTTCCGGAGCGCGGTTTTCCAGACCAAAATTCTGGACAGGATCTGCCACGACCTGCTCTGTTGGCGTTGCAGGCGTTGCAGGCGTTGCAGGCGTTGCAGGCGTTGCAGTGAGTGGCTGAGTGCTGCGAGCCAGTTGGTCGTAACATTGCAGCCGGGCATGGTCGGCTGTCAGCTTTAAGCAGTCTTGCAACGCAGTCGATAAATCAGCTGCCAGCACCGGGCTGCCTAACAGTAAAAATAGCGGCGCTGCGCTCAGAATTCGCATATCTCTCCTAAGACCTAAGTGCCAGGGTGACGCCGCTCTCAACGGACGGCATGATTTCAGCGGACCCGTTTAACCCGGATCGATTTAGTGCCTTGCTGACATTTCATCGTGTAAGAACCAAAAACACCGCTACTGATCACACAACTGTCGCCCTGACTGACTTTCAGAAAACCATTATCGAGCTGCTGCCAGCGCTGGCCATTTTGCATCGTCAATACCAGTTTTTGCCGTGAATCTGTGCTGATGGCTTGCACCTGCACGCTCAGGTCCGCAATTTTTGACTCAATAGTCTCACCGCTGGTACCAAACAAGGCTTCATCACGGGCCGTTTTTGTTGGCTCAGTGACCTTGGCTGCTGACGCCGCTGCGACTGTAGCAGTTGATGGCACTGTCGCAGTGACATTTTTAGCACTGTGAGCATCAACATACTGGTCATAACACTTCAGGCGGGCGTTGGCGTCCGCAATAGCACGACACTGTTGCAGGCTTTCTGCGGCAGTGACTGACCCAATCAGGCCACAAAATAACAAGGCAACGAGCCTGCGCATATCAGCTTTTTTCATCAATGTTCTCTTCCGTGACTGCCTCGTCTGCCTCGTCTGCCTCGTCTGCCGGCCGCTCGTAGAAGCGACCCAGCCAGATACCAATTTCATACAAAATGCACATGGGGACGGCCAACAGCGTTTGCGATAACACATCCGGCGGCGTTAAAAACATCGCGACGACAAAAGCGATGACAATGAAATATGGCCGCTTTTCAATCAGTGTCGCTCTGTCCATCACGCCGGACCAAATCAATAACAACATGGCCACCGGAATTTCGAAACTCAGGCCAAAGGCAAAAAACATCTGCAGGACAAAATCGAGATAGGTACTGATATCCGGCGCATTCACGACGCCTTCAGGCGTAACACTGGTGAAAAAGCCAAACACCAGCGGAAAGACAAAGAAATAAGCGAAGGAAATTCCCAAATAGAACAACAGCGTCGACGAAATGATCAGCGGCGCTATCAGATGTTTTTCTTTGTTATACAAGGCTGGCGCGACGAAGCTCCAGATTTGGTACAACACATAAGGAATGGCCAGTACAAAAGCGACGATAAACGTCAGTTTAAAGGGGACAAAAAAGGTCGAGGCAACGCCAGTCGCGATCATCGTTGTGCCCTTCGGCAGTGATGCTAACAGCGGCATGGCCAGCAGGTGATAGATGTCATTGGCAAAATAGGCCAGACTCAAAAATAACAGAACCACGGCAGCAATAGATTTTAATAGCCGGTTTCGCAGTTCAATCAAATGCCCCATCAGGCTATTGGGATCATGTCGGAGTTTTTTGCTCATGCGCTTGTGCTGTTGGTTGACCACTGGAAGGTGAGACGGCAGCTGGCGCCGACGGCGTTGTAACTGCAGGGGTTGTACTGACTGCCGCTGTAGCAGGTGGCAATTGTGCCGGGATGTCGGTCACAGGTTGTGCGGGCTTGCTATAAGGACTATTCACATCGGCGGCAGCCTGACGCAGTTCGGCCAGTGCATTGATTTCGTCTGCAGACAAACCGAGCAGGCCTTTTTCTTCAGCCTGCCGTAGTTTTTCGTGTAGTTCATGCACCCGCAACTCATCAGATAATTCAGATTTCATCTGATGGCCGAATTCACGGATAGAACGAATGGTGCCCGTTACAGTGCGGATAGCGCCGGGTAGCTTCTCCG
>CAMLRA010000013.1 GCA_946482325.1 uncultured Chromatiaceae bacterium
GCGCGCATTATAGGCCGTCAGGAAAGTTACGCAAGCTTAAATTTGAGAAAAGTTGCGCTTTTGCGATCGTTCGGACAAATAAGCCGCAAAACGTGCATTTTCCAAACAAAAACTCCCATTTTACAACCGCTTAGTTGCTTGGCTTCCTGCGAACTACTGGTTAAGATGCTGATTGACTACTATAAGTAGAAAGCTTTCTTTGTATTTACTTACCTTTTGCAGAATCAGGAATTCCATATGTTGCCAAGTTTAAAATCCTCACTGCCATTTACCCTGGCACTCGCTATTATCACTTATCTCGTTTTCAGCTTTGTTCTGAGCAGCCTGACATTAGATACTGCAACCGCAGTCACCATCGGTGTAGTGCTGGCTGGTATTCTGGTTCCTATGCTGGTAGAACTGAAGCCACTGGAATCAGTACCGGCCGCCACAGCGCCAAAAGCAGTTACTGTGACCGCCGGCGGCCCTTCAGTCACTTTATATGTCGGTAACCTGCCATATAAAGCAAACGAAGAAGCAGTAAGGGATCTGTTCCAACAATCAGGCTCAGTATTAAATGTGCGTTTAATGAAAGATCGTCAGACCGGCCGGCGCCGTGGCTTTGGTTTTGTTGAAGTCGCAGCCAGGGATGCCGCTAAGGTCATTCAGAAGCTAAATGATTTTGAGTATGAAGGCCGTACGCTGAAAGTCCGCGAAGCAAAAGAGCGTCAGGACAATGATGACAGCGACGAGTAATCAAACTGTTGTTGCAGGTTTTGACCAATGTTGATATTGGTCAAAACCAAGCTCAGCCACCCGTACCCGCTGTCGGTCATCTAAAGCGCCACTACTTATATAGGTGTGGCGATATTCTGCAGATTCATTAATCACCTTCCCGCCTACAGTAACTAATGCATGCACGCGGCGTGCAATAGCTTCAGCAGTATCTAAAAAGACAGTACCGGGCAGACCAACGGCCAGCTCCGCCGATAAAAACGGAAAGTGAGTACAGCCCAGCACCAGGGCTACAGGCGGTTTTTGTTGTAACCCCAACCGGGATAACTCTGCAGCGACAGCATTGCTAACATCCTGCTGATACCAGACTTTCAACTCAGCCAGCCGGACCAGCTCGCTGGAACCAGCAGTTCCAACCACACAGCCTGGTGCGAACTCAGTGATCAATCCCTTTAAATAGCTACTGCGGCATGTTGCAGGCGTGGCTAACACTGTGAAGCCGCTTTGACAATATTGTGCGGCTGCAGGTTTAATCGCCGGCACAGTACCAACAAAAGGCACGTCAAACTGTTGGCGCAATGAAGCTACCGCCTGAGTGGTCGCAGTATTGCAGGCGATCACAATCAGCTCAGCCCCTTGCTCTATTAATAAAGCAGACAACTGGGCCAGACGTCCCTGGATAAATGCTTCGGACTTCTCACCATATGGCAGATACTGATTATCCATTACATATATATAGTGGGCAGGTACTTTGGCTCTGACTGCTGCCAGAATACTGAGGCCACCCACCCCGCTGTCGATAAACCCAATCCGCATATCAGCTCCCCCACTTCACCACTGTTATTTTGCCAGAATTGCGATCTGCGCAACAGCGCCAGCCAGAGCATTTGGTTTCTGCGTGAAAAGTCTCTAAAATGTGCGCCCTTTAGTTCTGAGGCAACATCATGCAACCAGGTCAGGTTTTTCCGGCACAATACACGCAGTTACTGGCGGAAAAAGCACAGCAGGTCGGTCAGCTGTTTCACAGTTTCGCCATGCCAGCAGTGCAAGTTTTCCCATCCCCGGCCGAGCATTATCGTTGCCGGGCAGAGTTCCGTGTCTGGCACGACGGCGATGACCTGTATCACATCATGTTTGATCCGGAAACGAAAACCCGCCACCGGATTGACTATTTCCCGGTCGCGATCAAAACCATCGCCGATTTTATGCCCCGCTTAATAGATGCGCTCAAACGCCGGCCATTGCTGCGCAACCGTTTGTATCAGATTGATTATCTGTCTGGCCTCAGTGGTGAATTGCTGGTATCGCTGATTTACAAAAAGCCCGTACCGGCTGAATGGGCAGATGAAGTCCGGCAATTGAAAGCGGAACTGACAACAGACCACCCGTTGGATTTTATTGGCCGCGCACGGAAACAGAAAATTCTGGTCGATCGGGATTTCATTACCGAACAGCTGCAGGTTGATAATCGCCAGTTGAGTTATCAGCAAGTCGAAAACAGTTTCAGTCAGCCAAACGCAGTGGTGAACCAGCAGATGCTGGGATGGGCATGTGATATTGCACGGCAATTGCAGGGCGACCTACTGGAGCTGTATTGCGGCAACGGCAATTTTTCGCTGGCGCTGGCGCCCTATTTCCGCCAGGTCGTGGCGACAGAGCTGTCAAAAGTGTCGATTAAATCGGCCGAGCTGAATATTCGCCAGAATCAAATAGACAATCTACAGGTGTTAGCGATGTCGGCGGAAGACGTCAGCGCAGCCTTAGCACAGGGAAACGCACTGAAACATATCGATTTAAATGGTTTGGCACTCAATACAATTTTGGTCGACCCGCCACGGGCTGGTCTGGATCCGGCGACAGTGCAACTGGTCAGCCGGTTTGACGACATTCTGTATATTTCGTGCAATCCGGCGACTCTGGCCGACAATCTGCAGACATTGACGCAAACCCATGAGGTGCAGCAGTTCGCGTTCTTTGACCAGTTCCCCTACACCCATCATATGGAATCCGGTGTCTGGCTGCGGCGGAAAACGTCGTAACGCTAGTCAGTCTTTTGGCCGGCGCCCATAGCCGGCCGCGCCATGCGCTAACCAGCGTAGCTGTAAAATAGTTCTTAAGGTAATTTGCACCCGGGTTTCCGGACTGGCATCCAGAGCGTCGGCGCCGGCATGGAATACCAGCGTCACCATCGCTTCGGCCTGCATCTGGGCGTATTCATCCGGGCAGGCCGTTTCTTTACGCAGGTAATCGGCCAGTTCAGCACAAAAATGCTGGATCTCACGCGCGACTGCGCGGCGAAATGCCGCAGAAGTACCGGAGCGCTCACGCAACAACAAACGGAACACGTTACTGTTACCGACGACAAATTCCATAAAAGTTTCAATCGACGTCCGGATCACACTGCCGTTTTTTTCGATGCGATTGCGCGCCTGACGCAATAACTGCCTCAGCATCAGACCGGCTTCATCCACCAGCGTTAAACCCAGTTCATCCATATCGGCAAAATGACGGTAGAACGATGTTGGCGCGATACCAGCTTCGCGCGCCACTTCGCGCAGACTGAGGCTGGAAAAGCCTTTGTCCGGGCTCAGCTGGGCAAAAGCAGCATCAATGATGGCGCGGCGGGTCTTTTCTTTTTGCTGGGCTCTCGACACTGGTGTTACCTGTTCACAGATACGCTAAAAGCCCATTTTATACCTTGACCGCGCTTCAATGCACAGTAAAATTAGCTTACAGTTGTAAGCTAAAAGTACCTATCATGGAAAAACACCCCATTATCTGGACCAACGTGCTGTTATTCAGCCTGACCTTTGCGGTTGCGGCGATCGGCGTTCCTGCTTATGCCATTCTTGTTGGTTTCAGCTGGACTGAAATTATTGCCACAGTTCTGTGCCTGGGTTATTGCGGTATGTCTATTACGGCAGGTTATCATCGTCTGTGGGCACACAAAACTTATGACGCCCATCCGCTGCTACAGCTGTTTTTTGCAATAGGCGGTGCTTTTGCCCTGCAAAACAGTGCGTTGCACTGGTCTTCTGATCACCGGGTGCATCACAAGTTTGTCGACCAGAATGACAAAGACCCGTACTCCGCAAAAAAAGGCTTCTGGTTCAGCCACATCGGCTGGATGCTGCGTGAATATCAGGCGCAGCGCTACAGTGATTACAGCAATGTCCGCGACCTGCAGAGCAATAAAATTGTGATGTGGCAACACAACAATTACCTGTTACTGACTGTGCTGACCAACTTCGGTATTCCGCTGTTGTTGGGCGTACTGACCGGCAATATGCTCGGCATGTTGCTCAGTGTCGGCGTTTTACGCTTGGTCCTGAGCCACCACTTCACTTTTTTTATCAACTCGCTGGCGCATATCTGGGGCAAACAACCTTATACCGACACCAATACCGCGCGGGATAACGGCTGGCTGGCTCTGGTCACTTATGGCGAGGGTTACCACAACTTCCACCATATTTTTGAGTTCGATTATCGCAACGGCATTCGCTGGTGGCATTTTGACCCGACGAAATGGCTGATTAAAGGCTGTTCTTTTATCGGACTAACCCACAATCTGAAAGTCTGCCCGGAAGATAAGATTGTGAAAGCCAAAGCACTGATGCAACTCAAGCGGGCACAGGCGAAAGCGCTGCAGCTGCAATTGCCCGATGCTGAGCAGTTGCTGCAGAAAATGGAACACGAATACGCGTTATTAGTGGAACGGATGCAGGCCTACTACGATTCACGGAAACAATTGTTGCAGCAGAAAAAAGCTGGCTTGCAGCAGAAGAAAGACCAGCTGCTGCAAAGTTATAACGATTTTGATTTAGGCAAGCACTGCGCTGAACTGAAGCAAAACTGGCAGCTGCAACAGCGTCAGTGGCAACTGTTTATCAGTCAATATGCCTAAGCTCAGGTAAAACCAACAGAAAAGCCGACGGAAGTCGGCTTTTCTGCTTCTGTTCCCTGAATTTCAGCTGCTATTATCTTGGCATTGCAGGCAGGTAACAGGCGGAATTTCAGGTGTCTAATAAAAAGCCCACAGGGCAACCTCAGGAACAATTCGAGTACGACGCTATTATCATCGGCACAGGCCCTGGCGGTGAAGGCGCCGCGATGAATTTGGCAAAAAGCGGTAAGAAAGTAGCCGTGATTGAGCGCCACACTCAGGTCGGCGGCGGTTGCACCCACTGGGGTACTATCCCCTCGAAAGCGTTACGCCATTCCGTCAGCCGTTTTATCGAATACAACGAAAACCCATTGTTCCAGATGGACAATCAATCGTCCAATCTGACCTTTCCGCAAATTCTGAAACATGCTGCCGGCGTCATCCGCAAACAAGTGCGGCTGCGCAGCAGTTTTTATGATCGTAACCGGGTTGAAGTCTTTGCCGGTGAAGCCTCATTTATCGACAAGCATCACATTAAAATTGTACCGCCTACGGGCCCGGAACGCGTGATCAGTGCGCAAACGATAGTGCTCGCGGTTGGCTCCCGGCCTTACCGCCCGGCCAATGTTGATTTTAATCATCCGCACATTTTTGACAGCGACACCATATTGTCACTCAGTGAAGACCCGCGACACATCATCATCTTCGGTGCAGGTGTTATTGGCTGTGAATATGCCTCAATATTCCGTGGCCTTGGCGTACGGGTCGATTTGGTCAATACCCGCGATCGCTTATTGTCTTTTATGGATGCCGAGATCTCTGATGCTCTCAGTTATCATTTCTGGAATTCGGGCGTGACTATTCGTCATGGCGAAGAGTTTGAATCCATTGAAGGCTTGGAAGACGGTGTCATTCTGCATCTGCAATCCGGCAAAAAAATGAAAGCCGACTGTATTCTGTTTGCCAATGGCCGCACTGGTAATACAGATGCGCTGAATCTGGAAGCTGTTGGCCTCAAAGCCGACAGTCGTGGCCAGCTGAAGGTCAATGAAAACTATCAGACGGCGGTTGATAATATTTACGCTGTTGGTGATGTGATTGGCTATCCAAGCCTCGCCAGCGCGGCTTATGACCAGGGCCGCATTGCCGGCAATTCGATTATTCACGGCCACTGCGATACCCGGTTGATTGATGATATCCCGGTGGGTATTTATACCATTCCGGAAATGAGTTCTGTCGGCAAAACCGAACAACAACTGACCGCAGCCCGCATTCCGTACGAGGTCGGTCGGGCACAGTTTAAGCATCTGGCACGGGCGCAAATTGCCAATACCAGTGTCGGCAGCCTGAAACTACTGTTCCACCGCGACACCAAAGAGATTCTGGGGATCCATTGTTTTGGCGAACGTGCGGCGGAAATCGTCCACATCGGTCAGGCCATTATGATGCAGAAAAATGGCGGCAATAACGTCGAGTACTTTGTGCATACAACGTTTAACTATCCGACCATGGCTGAAGCCTACCGCGTCGCGGCAATGAATGGCTTAAACCGTTTGTTCTGAGTCTGATGATTTGTCAGACAAAACGCCGGCAATGGCCGGCGTTTTTTTATGTTGAAAAGCTTCGAGTTACAGCGTCGGGTAATCGGTATAACCAACCGGACCTTTGCCGTAGAACAACTCTTTCCGCGGCGGGTTTAATGGCGAGTCTGCTGCCAGTCGTGCCGGCAAATCCGGATTGGCAATAAACGGAATACCAAAAGCCACCGCATCTGCTTTGCCTTCGGCCAGCCACTGATTGGCCTGCGTTTTATCAAATTGCTCGTTGGCGATGACCACCCCGCCAAACAGCTGCTTCAGCAACGGCGTCAGGCTGTTGTCTGCGGCATGTTCCCGTGTCGACAAAAAAGCAATACGCCTTTTGCCCAGCTCAGTGGCAACGTAACCAAAAGTCGCCGTCGGGTTACTGTCGGCCATATCGTGTGCGTCCATCCGCGGCGCCAGATGCACGCCAACCCGGCCGGCGCCCCAGATCTCAATACAGGTATCTGTGACTTCGAGTAACAAACGCGCCCGATTCTCAACAGAGCCACCGTATTGGTCATCCCGTAAATTGGTGCTGTCCTGCAGGAACTGGTCGAGTAAATAACCGTTGGCACCGTGGATATGCACGCCGTCAAAACCGGCGGCTTTGGCGTTGACGGCAGCCTGGCGGTAATCAGCCACTGTCGCCGCAATCTCTTCTAGGCTCAGCGCGCGTGGCGTCACAAAATCCTGCAGCGGACGCACCAGACTGACATGACCGGCCGGCCGCACAGCGCTTGGTGCCACGGGGGTGGCGCCATCCAGATATAAAGGTGCCGACACACGACCAACATGCCACAGTTGCAGGAAGATCCGGCCACCGGCTGCATGCACGGCTTCGGTGACCAAGCGCCAGCCGGTAACCTGAGCGTCTGACCAGATGCCCGGTGTGTCCGGATAACCAACCCCCATGGCATTGACCGAGGTCGCTTCCGACAAGATCAGGCCAGCACTGGCTCGCTGGGCGTAATATTCTGCCATCAACTGATTTGGCACCCGGCCTTCATCCGCCCGGCAGCGGGTTAAAGGTGCCATCACAATCCGGTTCGGCAGCGTCAGGTCGCCTAATTGCAAAGGGTCAAAAAGTGTTGGCATAACGACTCCATTAAAGCTGTTGTTGCAAACGGGCCAGAAATTCAGCTATGGCGGCCTCATTGCGGGAGAAAAAATTCCATTGGCCAACTTTGCGGCTGCTGATGAGGCCAGCGCGCTGCAAAGTGGCCAGATGGGCTGAGACTGTCGATTGCGACAATCCGGTTTTTTGGTCAATTTTGCCGGCACAGACGCCCAGCGACAGCGGATGCTCCTGATCGGCAAAATACAATTCCGGTTGCTTCAGCCAATTCAGGATCTCCCGCCGCACCGGGTGCGACAGCGCCTTGATTACGTCATCGATGTCAGTTGAGCTCATGTTTTATATCCATATATCGCGATAAACCGAAATATATATCGAAATATATCGATATGCAAGAAGTTATGCTGAATGTTGGGTAGCAGGTGTCAGGTAAGCCAAAAGAACTGGTCTTTTGCACAGGGCGATATCGGGATGATGTTCAGAAACAAAAAAGCCAGTCGATTGACTGGCTTATTCTTTTATTTCAAAACCTTAGAGGTCATTATCCAGATGATAAGTCCGGCTGAACGACTGCACAGCTTCAATAAATACTTTAACTTTTTCCGGATCAACATCTGGAGTAATGCCGTGACCTAAGTTAAAGACATGGCCAGAGCCCTGACCATAACCGTCCAGAATCGCCTGCACTTCTAAGCGCATCCGTTCCGGCGTGCCCAGCAGGAATGCCGGGTCCATATTGCCCTGTAACGCCACTTTGTCACCAATACGCTGACGGGCAGAACGGATATCAATGGTCCAGTCCAGGCCTACTGCATCACAACCGGTCGCCGCGATATCTTCCAGCCACAAACCGCCATTTTTGGTAAACAAAGTCACAGGGACAGGCGTGCCATCAACCTGACGGGTCAGACCGTCGACAATTTGCTGCATGTAACTCAATGAATATTCACGATAAGAATTTGGTGTCAGCACGCCGCCCCAGGTATCGAAAATCATCACTGACTGCGCGCCGGCAGCAATTTGCGCATTCAGATACAAAATGACGCTTTGCGCCAGCTTGTCGAGCAGGATGTGAATCACTTCCGGCTCTGAATACATAATCTTTTTGATTTTAGAGAAGGTTTTGCTGCTGCCACCTTCCAGCATGTAAGTCGCCAGCGTCCACGGACTGCCGGCAAAACCAATCAGCGGTACCTCACCATTCAGTTCGCGGCGGATGGTCCGCACCGCGTCCATCACATAACGCAGTTCAACTTCCGGGTCCGGCACCGGTAATTGCACAACGTCCATAAAATCACTGAGTTGCTTGGTAAACCTTGGGCCTTCACCCTCACCAAAATACAAGCCCATACCCATGGCATCAGGGATGGTCAGAATGTCACTGAACAGAATTGCGGCGTCCAGCGGATAACGGCGTAACGGCTGTAACGTTACTTCACAGGCCAGTTCAGGATTTTTACACAGCGACATAAAATCACCGGCCTGAGCGCGGGTCGCACGATACTCAGGTAAATAACGTCCGGCTTGACGCATCATCCAGATAGGCGTGCGGTCAACAGGTTGTTTTAAAAGGGCTCTTAAGTATCGATCGTTTTTTAGCTGCATCTTTGCTCTACCGTCATACTGAGTACTGTCATTCTAGCAGCTGTGCTGCCAGCACACTATCTTTGCAATTTAATGAAAATAATTCTGTTTTTCTGCATTTCTACACTTGCCAGCCTTGCAGACGATTTGGTATAAAACTGGCGCGCTAGTGAAGAAAATTACAATAAAGAGCCCGATTATACGGGCCCGACACTCAAACTTAAGCCACAATTGTGGCTTTTTTATTTGGTTTTACCAGCCTTTTTACTGAGCTTAATCAAACTCTTGCTGCAAATAACGAATCATTTGACCTGACAGTGTCTGTACAGGCGGGATTTCCGGCAATTCATCGAATTTAAACCAATCCGCCTCGGCAATTTCGTCTGGCTGACAGACAATATCGCCACTGACATAATCTGCATAAAACCCCATCATCAACGAGTGCGGAAACGGCCAGGGCTGACTGCCGGCATAACGTAAATTACTGACCTGCACCCCCACTTCCTCAGCAACTTCACGCACCGCTGCTTGTTCTAAAGTTTCACCTGATTCAACGAAACCAGCGAGGATTGAAAAAAAGCCGGGTTTGTGCCGGTTAGAGCGGGCCAGCAAAATACTGTTGTCTTTGCGAATGGCCACCAGCACACAAGGCGAAATCCGCGGATAAGTGCGATGACCGCACTGCGGGCATAACATCGCCAGTTCCCAGCTGACCAGACGCATGCCACAGCCACACTGACCACAATATCTATGGGTCTGTAGAAACAGCGCAAACTGCGTCGCGCGCGCCGCCAGCTCAAACCAGTGTGATTGCGGATGATCCAGCAACGCCCGGGCGCTTTGCCAATGTTCAGGCACACTCAGTTGGTCCTGATATACCGCCAGCAGACAAGGCTGTTGTTGCCATTCGCCGATCTGACACAGTTGCTCCGGTTCAGACAAACCAAATTCTGCCCAACGGCCAAATGGAATTTCAGTCTGTGGTAACCACAATTTGCCCTGACACACGATAAACCAATACGCCTGTGACACCCCGGCCAGACTCATGCTGTGCTTACTCATATGGATAACCTTTCGAAACAAAGTAGCGATACCATGCCATGATAACGGCTCAGACTGAACCGACCAATCAAAAATGTGTTGATCTTTATCGCAGAATTCTTTTAATTAGCATTATTCAGACAGGTTAAGTTTTACAAGGAACCGCTTATGTACAACCGGCTACAGAGTGCCCGGCAGCAATGGGGAGGCTCTCTGACAGCGATTGATAACTGGCTGGAAGAGCGGCAGCAACTCATCGTCTGTTATTGCAAACTCGCAGCGTTACCGCCTTTTGACAAACAAAATGCCGGCCAGCAATTGCCGGAACAACAGCAGATTCTGCATTTTTGTCAGTTGCTGATGGATTATTTGTCTGCAGGCCATTTTGAAGTTTATGACCAGATTGTGTCGCAATGCGCCATCAACGGTCCACACAGCAAAGCATTGGCTGAAGCCTTGTGCCCGAAAATTGCCACTTCTACCGATTTGGCGCTGGAATTTAATGATAAATTTGCCGATGAAGCCGCGAATCAGACGCTGAGCAGCTTTGACGCCGATTTGTCCCGGCTCGGTCAGGCATTGGAAGAGCGTTTTGGACTGGAAGATGAACTGATCCAAACTTTATTCCTGAAACATACACAGGGTGTGTCTGCCTGAAAAAGCTCTGAAATACACGCAAAAATAAAGCCGGCATTGCCGGCTTTATTGCGTTTTATACGGTGTCGCTATGACTACTTTTTTGCTTCTTCGCCTGCAGGTGCAGCGGCTTCAGGAGCAGAAATGCCAACCAGTTCAACTTCAAACACCAGGACGCTGTTTGCCGGGATTGGACCCATGCCGTTTTCGCCGTAAGCCAGTTCTGATGGTACTGTGAACTTGAACTTAGAACCCACGCCCATCAGTTGCACGCCTTCAGTCCAGCCTTTGATCACGCGGTTTAACGGGAACTCGATTGGCTCACCGTTGTTGTTCTTCTCAGTGCTGTCAAACTCTGTGCCGTCGGTCAGTGTACCTTTGTATTTCACTTTGACAGTGTCTTCTGCTTTTGGCTTGGCGCCATCTGCAGCAGTGATCACTTCGTATTGCAGGCCTGAAGCAGTCGTGGTCACACCAGCTTTTTTGGCATTTTCAGCTAAGTAAGCAACGCCTTTGGCTTTGGCTTCTTCTGCTTTAGTTTTTGCCATTTCCGCTTGTTTGTTACGGAATTGCTCGTCCAGTGCGGTCAGCACTTTCTGGATCTCTTCTTCAGCCATAGCTGGTTTGCCGCCACCGGCTGCATCCTGCACACCACGCAGGATCAGGGCAGAATCCAGCGTCAGGTTTAATTTTTTATGTTCTTCAACTGCATTGTTCAGGTACTTACCAGCTGACAGACCCAAAGCATAAGACTGCTTGGCGGTGTCGGTATCCAGCTTCGGTGCAGCTGGTTCAGCAGCTTCTTTTTGACAAGCTGATAATGAAATCAGGGCGGCTGCGATCAGCGACACCTTCATTGCTACGCGCATTTGACTCTCCAAATAAACTGCAGACTTCACTGCAAAATTGTGTTGTGATAAGCAGAAAGGACTAACCTTCAACCACGGCTATACTACAGGCTTGTGCGGATGACGTTAACACTTAGATCTAAATATCTGGCCATTTTTCTCAGCCTTTGGCTGATAAGCTGCACAGAAGTTCCAAAAGATTTACTGCGCCAGCAGGTGATCAGCGCGGAAGGCACAGTTGCAGGCGCGATTAGCCCTGTTAGTCAATTGTTGGCGGTCAGTAGTCTGACCTCAGGCATTATCGTCTGGGACCTACAGGCTGGCAGCGCCAAATACCGGTTAAGCCACGGCGACCCTACCCAAAATCTGGTGACGCATCTGGTGTTCAGTGCTGACGGTAAATATTTACTCAGCGCAGACCCGGCCAATGTCGCGCTGTGGGACCTGCAGGATGGAAAAAACCTCGGATTTTGGGCGATGCAAGCCGGTGTCACAGTGCGCGACATCGCAGTGTCGGATTATGGTCGTCACCTGCTGATTGGCCAAAGCGATGGCAAAATCCAGCACATCACACTCAAAAGCGGCCGGCGCCTGGAATTTCAGGGCCATAGCGAAAATATCAATGCAGTCGCGCTGTCGCCCAACGGCCGTTATGCCCTCACTGGCAGCAGCGATTTACACAGTTATTTCTGGGATACCGACAGGGCGCAAATCCTGCAGAGTATGTCGCATCCGAACCGGGTGACCCGGGTAGCGCTGGATCCACAAGGACGTTACCTGTTCAGTGCAGATAGTTTGCAGCAGGCGCAGCTGCTGGATATCAGAACTGGCCGTGTGCTGAGTAAACTCAAGCTGGATCGGGGCCGTGTTTTTAGCAGCGCGCGTTTTAGCAGCGATGGCAAATGGCTGCTGACCGGTTCGCCCTCGCAGCGCGCCAGCATCTGGAACGTTCAGACCGGTCAACTGGTCAAAGACTGGGCAGTCAGTCCGTCACCTTATGCCAAACCACCAGGTGCCGTAGTGTATGATGTCGCGCTGCTCAATAACGGGCAGGTGCTGACCCTGAGTTCCAGTGGTCTGGCCGAATACTGGGAGTTCAAACCATGACACTGCACAACAGTCATGAGCAATTACAACAGCAAGTGGTTGAATTGGAAAGCAAAGTCGCTTTCCAGGAAGACACTTTACAGGCGCTCAACAACGAATTGCTGGAGCACCAGCGCCGTATTGAAAAACTACAGCGCCATGTTCTGATCCTTGCAGAGAAATTACAGGGCAATACCGACAGCGGCATTCTGCGCACCGACGAAGAACCGCCTCCACCGCATTATTAACACCGCTTATTCTGGTTTAAATACACCAATGACAGTCTCAGCCGGGCGCGCAGCTTTTTCGATTTCAGTGCCCGGTTGTGCCATCTGATAACCACATTGCACACATTCGACTTTTTCGACGTTGTTTTCCAGAAACAACATCATGGTGTCAATGGCTTTGCATTTCGGACAGGATGCCCCGGCGATAAAGCGCTTTTTTTTGCGGTTTTGCATGAAAATATCTGACTCCTACTGAGTAAAAACCGAGGCAATACTTGGTTTGCCGGGCCATTCCGATTACATTAGCAGCCTCTTCCGACGGGTATAGTTTTTATGATCCAACTTCAGAACATCGAATTACGCCGCGGCGCTTTGGCTTTATTACAAGACGCCGATCTTACCGTATTTCCGGGCCAAAAGGTCGGTATTATCGGCGCCAACGGCTGTGGCAAATCATCGCTGTTTGCCATGTTGCAAGGCAAACTGCAGCCGGACGCCGGCAGTGTCAGTATTCCGGCCAGCTGGACCATAGCCACAGTGGCGCAGGAAACGCCGGCGCTGGATATCAGCGCGATGGACTATGTGCTGCAGGGCGACGAATCGCTGTACCCCTTATTGCTGCTGGTGCGCCACGCTGCGCCAGACACTGATTTGGTCGCAGTGCACCATCAGATTGAAACACTGGATGGATATCGCGCCGAAGCCAAAGCAGGTACGTTGCTCGACGGTCTCGGGTTCAGTGGCGAGATGCAACAACACAGCGTGAAGTCCTTCTCCGGTGGCTGGCGCATGCGGCTGAATCTGGCGCGGGCGCTGATGCAACGTGCTGAATTGCTGCTTCTCGATGAACCGACCAACCACCTCGATTTAGACGCCGTGTTGTGGCTGGAAAAATACCTGAGTAACTTCGACGGTACTTTGCTGCTGATTAGCCACGACCGCGATTTTCTCGATGCCGTCATTGATAACACCGTACATATCGACAATCAGAAACTGAATTTATATCGCGGCAACTACAGTCAGTTTGAACGCCAGCGCGCCGAGCAAATGGCGCAGCAACAATCGATGTATGAAAAACAACAGCGTCAGGTTGCGCATCTGCAATCCTATATTGACCGCTTCCGTGCCCAGGCCACCAAAGCCAAACAGGCACAAAGCCGGATAAAGGCTTTGGAACGTATGACTTTATTGGCGCCGGCACATGTCGATTCGCCGTTTCAGTTTGAGTTTCTGCCGCCGCGGGCGCTGCCAAACCCGCTGCTGAAATTAGAAAATGTGCGTGCCGGTTACGGCGACACTTCCATTTTGCAGCAGATTAATTTCCAGCTATTGCCAGGCAGCCGCATCGGTTTATTAGGCCGTAACGGTGCCGGTAAATCGACCTTAATCAAGCTGTTATCCGGCGCTATGCCGCCGCAGGCCGGTGATTTATGGTACGCCAACGGCGTCAGCATTGGTTATTTTGCCCAGCATCAGCTGGAAACACTGCGGCCGCAGGATTCGCCGCTGCAACATTTAGTGCGACTGGCACCGCAAGCGACAGAACAGAGCCTGCGGGATTATGTCGGTGGTTTTGGTTTTCATGGCGATAAGGCCTTAGCGCCGTGCGGGCCTTTCTCCGGCGGCGAAAAAGCCCGGCTGGTGCTGGCGTTGTTGGTGTATCAGCGACCAAACCTGCTGTTACTCGACGAACCAACCAACCACCTCGATCTGGATATGCGGGAAGCCATTGTGATGGCACTGCAGGGTTTTGAAGGCGCTATCGTTGTCGTGTCGCACGACCGGCATTTGCTGGCTTCGACCACGGACGAGTTTTATCTGGTGGCGCATGGCAAAGTGGCACCATTTGCCGGCGATTTGCAGGATTATTACCAGTGGCTGCAAAACGACAGCAAACTACAGCAGCAAAAAACCACGCCAGCCAGCAGCGAAGCGCCGGTAGCACAACAGCGTAAAGATCAGAAACGCCTCGAAGCCGACCTGCGCAATTTGCTGCGGCCGCTGAAGCAACAAATTGAAAAACTGGAACAACAGCAGGAAAAACTGCAGGCAAGGTTGAACAACATTGAAACTGAACTGGCCGATGTCAGTCTGTACGATGCCAACCGTAAAGCCGACTTGACGAAGTTGCTGGCCGAGCAAACCAAACTCAGCAATGAACTGGGTGACGTCGAGCTCAATTGGTTTGAAGCGCAGGAACAGCTGGAACTGAAAACCGAGAATTTCTGGCAGGCTAACGGTGTCAGCTGAAAACAGCTCTATGACAGAGGAACCTGCCAGCTCCATGGTAACGACCAGTGGGGCTGAACAGTTCTGGCAGTTCAGTCTGGTACTGTACCCTTTGTTGCAGACCGAACTGCTGGCCTTACAAGACCAATACAGCTGTAATGTGAATCTGTTGCTGCTGACTGCCTGGCGACCGTGTTTGCCACCATTGCCGCAGTTGCTGCAAGCCCTGAGCCCACAGCATCTGACCACGCAACAGATCCGCCAACTCCGGCGTGAAGTCAGTCGCGTGTTGAAGCAGCAGCCAGCAGACCCATTGTTGGGGCAATTGCGCCAACAACTGCTCGACACTGAATTGACGGCAGAGCGCCTGGAACAGCGTGTGTTAGTGCAATGCTGTGCGGACTCAAGCGGTGGCACAGTTGCCGCGACGATGCTGCGCCAGCAATATCTGCACAGCCATCAGGTGCCTGTTCCCATCCAACAGCAACTGACTGTTGATCTGGATCAAGCCCTGCGACAACTGGGGCTGTCACAGCCATTTTCCCCCGCCAAAGCTTGATCTGCATCAGGGTTTGTCCGCTGGTGGCTGACTAAACTGCCTTCATCAAGTCAATGGAGGCAAACATCATGAACCTGTGGCACGAATTTATGAACGACCCGGTCATCTTCATTTCATTTACTGGTCTGGCAATTGTGCTGGGACTTTGTGCGTTCTACGCAGTGTATTTTATCTACAAAATCAGCCACGCCGGCCCGAACGACTAGCTTGCTGATGATTGCCTGATTGCTGTGTTCTCTCGTCACTTGTAAAGACTGCGCGACGCACCAGCGCCTGTCCAACCGGACTGATGCGTAGCGCTTTATTGGCCCGAACTCTTTGCCAATGTTGCTGTCGGTATGAGCAATCACACCGACAGTTTTTTTATCAGCTCGTTACTTATCCGCCAGCTCAGCGCATAAATCGTTAATTGCGGATTTGCGCCCAGACTAGTTGGCAAAATCGAGCCATCACAAATCGTCAGGTTTTTCAGCTGCTGGTGCGCACCAAAACTGTCGACGACACCAGTCGCCGGGTCGGCACTCATATTACAGCCGCCCATCACATGGGCTGAGGCTAAAGTCGCCCGATAACGCTGTAACGGCAATTCTGCAATTGCAGCTTTGGCCTGAGACCAGCTGCGATACATCTGCGCATCTTCATGCACCGGCAACACTGCTGCAGCCCCCGCAACAAACTGCAACTCGGCCATCGCCAGATAAGCCCGCCGCACCCCATCCCACAAATAATCTGTCAGTGGATAATCCAGCTGCGGCTCGCCATCGCCGTCAAGCTGGACTGCGCCGCCCTGCGCGTCCGGA
This sequence comes from uncultured Chromatiaceae bacterium, assembly GCA_946482325.1. The sequence continues at coordinate 16,266 of CAMLRA010000013.1, forward strand.
TGAAAACCGTCGCGCAACAACGCAATCATCACTTGCAGATGATTAAACTGACGCATCAGGTCGGCGTGCGCTTGCGCCATACCGGTCAGTTTGCTGGCCATCAGCACCGGATGTAACGGCGGCACTTCCAGTTTAAAGCCCGCCTGCGCCTTGTCCGGCCAGACAAACTGATCAGAATAAATCGATTGTGGTGCGCCCTGGTGGCCGTTCACAGCTTCGGCAAACAAAGCGCCGGAGATCACACTCGGGTGCAGATAGGTATGTTTACCAAGCCGGCCGGATGGATCTGGTACTTTTGAGCGCAATAACAACGCCGGACTATTGATCGCACCACCCGCCAGTACATAGTGGCGGGCGCGGATGCGGATTTTAAGCCGCGGGTCCGTCTGGAACTGGGCGTCGACCGGCACCGCCCACAGCTCCTGAACTTGATTGCCACGCCAGACCAGTTCCCGCGCCGACACCCGACTGATAAGAGTGGCACCGCCATCAAGCGCCACCGGGATCGTGGTCACCAGCATCGATTGCTTGGCATTCAGCGGACAACCCATGCCGCAATACCCGGTATTGGCGCAGCCTTTGACATTGCGGTGGATCACAGTGTATTGCCAGCCCAGCGCCTGACAGCCGCGTTGCAGCGCGCCGTTGTTGTGATTGGGCGTCAGCGCCCATTCACTGATATTGAGCCGGCCGGTCGCCAGGTCTAAAAAGGGCTCCAGCGCGCCAGTACTGGCAAAATCCAGCCCGAAGCTGTCTTCCCAGTATTTCAGCGTGTTGGCCGGCGTACGAATGGACGTGGTCCAGTTCACCGTGGTCGAGCCACCGACGGTGCGGCCCTGCAAAATTGAGATGGCCTGATCTTTGGTTTTGCGACCGGCGCCATCCTGATACAACTGCGGGTAGGCCCACCGTTCCTGCTGGCGGAAATCACTGCTGGAATACAAAGCGCCATGTTCTAACATCAGCACTTTAAAGCCGGCCTGCGTCAGCAACTCTGCGGCAATACCACCACCGGCACCAGTACCGATGATCACCACATCGGTGTCAAATTGCTGATCAGTCCGCAGCGTACTGGCGTCGATATGCCGCCAGCCGCGGGTCAGCCCTGCGGCGATCGGATCATACATAAGGATTAAACTCCAGCGGCTGGTATTTTAACGCCGGCCAGTGTTGCGGCTGACCATAATAAGCACCGTACAATAATTCGCGCAGGCCATGATAGGCCTGTTGCAGCGTTGCCAGATAACTGTCACGCCAGCTGCTGAGCAGTTGCAACCGGCTTGGCAGCGGCATCTCATTCAGACTCAGCCAATGCCCAAGCAGCGCCAGCTGGCCGAGCCGCTGCTGTAGCAATAAAAACAGCTGCTGTAACTCGGCCTGTTGCCGACGCGGTAAAAACGGCAGAAATTGCAGCACGGCGTCGCGGCTACGCCGCAGTGCCGCCTGCTGAGCGGCAGCTTCTGCCGGTAAGGCACCTTGTAACAGCGCAGGTAACAATGCATCCAACACCAAGGTTGCCGCATCACTGCGCTGCTGCGTGCTGCTCTGCAACACTGGATAAAGCGTAAGACCAAGACTCAGGCCAACACCCGCGCCGAGGCCAAGCATGATAAACTGTCGTCTTTGCATTATTCTGGTCCGAACAGTTAAAAAACCATTGTTGTAGCAGGAGTTAAAAATTGCAAGTCGCATCGCAGTCTGCGCCATTACCCGCTTTTAAGCCCGCATCAGGCCTGGGGAACGCCCATCTGCAAACTATACTGGCGAAATATCTGGCACCACGCCGGCCGCTGCATACCCGGGTGGAAATGCTGCAGTTACCGGATAAAGACGAGCTGCAACTGAACTGGAGCCTGGACGCTGAAGACTGCAGTAAACCTTTAGTGGTGCTATTACACGGCCTGGAAGGCAATATTCAAAGCCACTATGTGCGGGGCATGTTTCATAGCCTGCGCCAGCAGGGTTATGGCGTGGTGTTGATGCATTTTCGCGGCTGTCACGGCGTCGCCAATAAATTGCCACGCGCTTATCATTCCGGCGATACCGCCGACTTTGCGTTGTTTTTACAGCTGTGCCGCAGCCGTTACCCCAACCGGCCTTTACTTGCGGTTGGATTTTCACTCGGCGGCAACGTGCTGGTGAAATATTGTGGTGAAACCGGCGCTGACAATCTGCTGAGCGGCGCCGTGGCGGTTTGCGCCCCCTTAGCGCTGGCGCCAAGCAGTGACCGGATTAATCAGGGTTTCAGCAAAATCTACCAGCGTTATCTGCTCGGTCGCCTCAAGGGCACTATGCAGCGCAAACTGGCTGTGCACGCCGATTTCCCGTTAGCACTGACGCCAAAAGATATCGGTAAAATCCGCAGTATCCGTCAGTTTGACGACCTGCTGACCGCGCCGCTGCACGGCTTTCGCGATGCTGACCATTATTACCACAGCTGCAGTGGCTTAAAATTTCTGCCACAGGTACAAAAACCTTTGTTGCTGATCCACGCCAAAGATGACCCTTTTCTGGCACCCGCAGCAATCCCGGCACAGCTGCCGGCGGCCGTGCAATTACAACTATGTCAGCACGGCGGCCACGTCGGTTTTCTCAGCGGCACAGTGTGGCGGCCGCAGTACTGGCTGGATCAGGTGGTACCCACATGGCTGAATCGTCTTACTCAACAACAGGAAACCCCTTGATGCTGATCCCATGGCAACAATTAAACGCTGACACGCTGCAACGGCTGATTGAAAGTTATGTGCTGCGCGAAGGCACAGATTATGGTGACGAAGAAATCAGCCTGGCCGAGAAAACTGCCGCCGTGTTGCAACAAATCCAGCAAGGCCAGGTGCTGATCCTGTATTCAGAGCTGCATGAATCCGTTGATTTGTTAACCAAACACCAATATCAGCTGTTATTACAAAATGATCCGGCAACAGAATAGCAAACTGTTGCTGATAGCCCGCTAACTTTGTTATGGTACCTGTTCAGGATACAATATTCATTAGCAAGGATTTGAAGTAGTGCTGCGCGCCTTGCGTCAATATCTCAAACTGACTCCAGCGGACCTTGCCACGGCAAGCCCGGATAACTGGCAGCTCAGTGTGTTCCGCATTATGGTCCTTTCCGGTTTATTGCTGGTGCTGGTGATTTGTCTGCACAGTTCCTGGCAAGCCTGGCAAATGGGTGCTTACCATATTATTGCCATCACCTCGGTATTTTATCTGGCATTGTTGTGGCTGCTGCGCCGTTCCAAAGCCTCGCTGAGTTTCAGCGCCGCCGGTTTTTTGTTGCTGGTGATCTGTGCCGGGTTGGCCATTCTGCTGTTTAACCCCGAGTTTGAAATGGCCAAGCTGGGTATTGTGTTTTTGTACGCTTTACCGACTATTGCACTGATGTTTTTCCCGCTGCGGGTCATGGTTGGCCTGATGCTGCTGAATTTTATCCCCTTTGGTTTTTTGTTGTACAACCAGCCGGTACCACGCTTATTCGATTTTTCAATCACGCTGCCACAAACACACGCCTACCTGCACGGGCTGATTTTTCTGTTTTTTAATCTCTGCCTACCGCTGGCCTCAGCCCGGATTATCCGTACTATTCAGCGCCATAGCACTGACTTACAGCAGGCGCATAAGCAGCTGTCGCAAAGTCACGATTTTTATGCCGAACTATTTGAAAACAACGGCGAAGCGACGGTGCTTTGTGCCAGTAATGGCCGGATCATTAAAGCCAATACCAAAGCCTGCCAATGGCTGGGGATCAACGCAGACAGCCATTGTTATCTGAGTCAGGTGCTGCTGCCGGAACAAGACTGCAGTGAAAATGCCTTCTGGCTGGCACAGGATTTACCCTGCATCGCCCGCAATCAGCCTGGCCGACACCTGCAGCTCAAACATATGGTGCGGACGCGTCAGCAGCATCATGTGTTGCAATTACAGGATGTGACGGCGATGGTCGAGTTAAAACAGCAGCTGGACCAGCAACACCAACATCAGCATGTCTGGCAACTGTATGACCGGCTGACCTGTCTGCCTAAAGCCGAATTTTTCCGCCAGCAGGCCGACGAACGGCTGCACGACCAGCAAGGCTGGCCAATGCGTTTCTGCGTCATTATCCGGCTCTGTCATATCAAAACGCTGAATCAGCAATTCGGCTACGAATTTGGCAGCCAGGTGTTACAGCAATTTGCCAGCCAGCTGCGCAAGTCTTTGCGCTCGGATGCATTATTGGGCCGTTTGCGCGGCGTGAAATTTGCGCTACTGCTGCCGATCCAGCCCGAACCGCTGACGCCGCAGCAACAGGCTGAAATGATTCATCAGCAATTGCCGGACACTTTAGTCATCGGTATGCAGCAAGTACAGTTGCGCTATCAGCTGGGGTATTGCCTGAGTGAAGGCCATGCTGATGCAGCAACCTTACTGGAACAATGCGAAATCGCGCTCGAACAGGCCGACAACAATCAGCCGATGGTGCAATTCGCGCCGGAACAGGCCGCTGAATTGCAAGAAACCTATGCGCTGGCCAATGCTTTACAGGACGCCATCCGTCAACGCCAGTTGCAGTTGTATTTGCAGCCTAAGGTCAACGGTGAAGGACACATTAAAGCCTTTGAAGCTTTGTGTCGCTGGCAACATCAGGATAAGTGGATTGCGCCGGATTTATTTATCGCCCTTGCCGCACAGCATGGTTGCATGAAGGCGCTCAGTCAGCTGGTGCTGGATTTGGCCATCGACATCCTGGCGCAGTGGCAGGACCGACGCTGGTTTTATCCGATCGCCATTAATCTGGCCGGCCCGGAATTACTCGACGACAGCTTTTTTGCCTATTTGCTGGCACAAAGCGCACATTATCCCTGGCTGACCAAACGATTGCAGCTGGAGATCACCGAAACCCATTTCGCCACGCAGCAACCGGCCTTGCACACCCGGCTGCGGGCGCTCAGCCAATATGGCTTCAGCATCGCCATCGACGATTTTGGCACCGGCCATGCGTCCTTAAGTCAGTTAGTGGATATGCCAGCGGACACGCTGAAAATTGACCGGCGATTTGTCGCCGCCATTCCACATCACCGTCAGCAGGTCAAAGTACTGCATACCACGCTGCAGCTGGCGCGGGCGCTGAATCTGACCACAGTGGCCGAAGGGGTGGAAAACGACATTCAGCGCAAGTTTCTGGCAAAACTCGGTTTTCCGCTGTTGCAAGGCTATTTGTTTGGCCGGCCGGCACCGGCAGCGCACTGGCATACCCGGCTGGAGCAACAACAACCGCAGTTGCCCGAAGTCAGCCGGTTATCTGGCGTGGAGTCGGATGTGGCTGGATAAGTTCAGGCCAGGCCATCGTCGACTGGCCTATCACCATGAAATCAGGATTGGCTAAAGTTTCGCGCTGATTGTAACTCAGTGGGAAAAACTGGCTGTCGAGAATACGGCCGCCGGCTTCTTCGACAATGATATGCACAGCGCCGGTGTCCCACTCGCCGGTTGGGCCGAGCCGCATATAGCAGTCCGCTCCGCCTTCGGCGACCAGACAACTTTTCAGTGAACAACTGCCCAGTGCAATAAATTCAGCCTGTTGTTGCGGTGCCAACAAGGCGCTGATCAGGTGTTGTGGCTGGCGACGACTGACCGCAATGCGTAATGGGTCACCTTCCTGGTGCTGCCGCACTTTGATGTGATTAATCAGATGGCGTTGTTGTTTAAAAGCGCCATGGCCACGGGTGGCGTAATACCAGATTTGTTCTTTTGGCCAATAAATCACGCCAAGCGCCGGCCAGCCATGCTCCACTAACGCAATGCTGACAGCAAAATCACCGCTGCGGGCAACAAACTCCTGCGTACCGTCCATCGGGTCTATCAGCCAGTACCGCGGCCAGTGCTGACGCTGCGCCAGTGGCACCAGATGACTTTCTTCGGAGATCACCGGAATGTCCGGTGTCAGTTCGGATAATTGCTCAATAATGATTTGATTAGCGGCGTAATCGGCAGCGGTCACCGGACTGTTGTCAGATTTGATTTCTGCCTGTACCTCGCCGGTCAGATACATCTGCCACAGGCGTTCACCCGCTTGTTGCGCTGTGATTTTTACCGGTTCGAGCAGTTTACTTAAAAACATCGGGGTGGCTGTCCAGATATTTGCGTGCCAGGAATAAAGCGGCCACGCTGCGAGCTTCAGTAAAATCGGCCTGTGCCAGCAATTCGTCCAGTTGGTCCCAGCGCCATTGCACCAGTTCTAATGGCTCGGGTTCGTCGCCTTCCAGCCGTTCAGCATAAAGGCCACCAGCCAGCACAATCTGCATTGTAGCATTAAAATATCCGGGGGCGAGCGCGACGCTGCGCAGCTCCTGCAGCCAGGTTGCGCCAAAACCGGCTTCTTCTTTGAGTTCGCGGTCAGCAGCCTGCAATGCCGTTTCACCAGGGTCAATCAGCCCTTTCGGGAACCCAAGCTGATAATCGTCCGTGCCGGCGCAATATTCGCGAATCAGGTAAAAGTGTTGTGGATCAGGGCAAGCAACCACCATCACAGCGCCACGCCCAGAACCGCGCATCCGCTCGAATAAACGTTCTTCACCATTGCTGAACTGCAATTGCACCTGTTCAATCTTAAACAGGCGGCTTTGTGCCACGATTTCCTGCGCCAGAATGCGCGGTTTTTGCCTTGAATGCGGTTTGTCCGCCATAGCTCTGCCTCTGCTACAATGGCACTTCACTTTGCCTGCACTACTATAAATCGGAAAGATGGAAAAACCTATGCTGGATTGGTCGGCGATCGATACTGTTTTACTGGATATGGACGGCACTTTGCTCGACCTGCATTTTGATAATCATTTCTGGCTGGAACATTTACCTAAACGCTGGAGTGAGCTCACCGGCATCGACGAGGCCGAAGCGCGCGCCACGCTGCGGGCTGAATACGCTGTGCTGCAGGGCAAAATCGAATGGTATTGCCTCGACTACTGGACACGCCGGCTGAACTTACCCATCACCGCACTCAAACGCGAGATCAGCGACAAAATCGCCATGCGCGAAGACACGCCGGCTTTTTTACAGGCGCTGCAACAAAGTGGCCGTCGCATCGTACTGGTGACCAATGCACACCCGGACAGCCTGTCATTAAAAGTTGAACTGACGCCGCTCACTACCTACATCGACGAACTGATTTCAACGCACGAATTTGGCGTGACCAAAGAACAACAGGAGTTATGGCAACAGCTGCAGGCCCGGCTCGGGTTCGATGCCAAACGCACGTTGTTTGTCGACGACAGCCTGCCGATCTTGCACGCCGAGCAGCAATTTGGCATTGGCCATTTACTGGCAGTGGCCAATCCCGACAGCCAGCAGCCGTTGCGTCAAATCGATGAGTTCCCGGCCATTACCGACTACCGGGATTTAGTGGCAGATATCTTGGCGGCGCCGGTCAAAGCTGACTGAAACCACCACCTGAGCACAAAAAAAGCCAGCAAATGCTGGCTTTTTTTGTGCAAACTGTTGTTTTGACTGTTATTGCATGCGAATTTGGCCACCAAACTGAATAGTGTAACGACCTTCTGCATCCGGCTGCGACACAAACCGCATCGCTTCATGCACTTCTTTGGGCATCGATGCATCTGGTTTTAGTGTGCCGGACAATTGATAACGACCCGCCATCACGTCGGCCGTCACTGCCAGAGCCAGCGGATTGTCCGGTTTAGTCACCAGCCGCAGGTTGCCTTGTTCACAGCTCAGTGTCGCGTCTATCTGGCGTAAATCCAGCCAGCCAATCGGCGATTTCAGCCGTGCCTGTTGCCAGCTGGCATTGCCGTCTAACGCCGCACAATAAGGCTCGCCTTTGGTAAAGTTGTTAATATTCAGCACAATAGCACCACTGGCATCGACCGGCATCGGCAATTGCAGATTGCGCATAATACCAGCCACCGGCCAGCGCACTGTCGCCTGCTTTAACGCATAACTACCCGGACTTACCTGACCACGCAGATTCAGATAAGGCTGACTGTCGTCTTTCACATCACCGGCATTGAGCTGCACACCAAGCTGGCCACGCCACAGGGAGGACAACTCCAGCTGCCAGCGCAGGTTAGTCAGATAAATCGGCGGCCGCGACAACACATCAATCTGGCCCTGCCATAAAGTGCCCTGCACTTTGCCGAGCTGCACTTCGGCAGGCATTGGCACTAACTTCAGCCAGACCGAGGCCGGCGTCAGCACCGCCATAAAAATCACATAAGCCAACACGCCCGTGACGATAAACCAAAACTTCTTCATCAATCTCTCTCAATTGCTATGACCGCCGTGGGCGCTCAGCTGGCCGTTGGCCTTGTTCCTGTCACTATTCCAGTAGCTGTTTCAGTAGTTATTCCAGTCACTATTCCAGGACTAAGCGCCGCACCCGCACCACACCCGGCATGTCAGTATCTGTGACTTCCAGCTGCACCAGTCGGACGCCATGTTCCCCTTGCAACAGCTGCAACCAACGTAACAATTGCTCAAAGGGTACATCGTCCAGCATCAGGTCGAGCTGTTCGTCTTTTGGCTGCATCCGGCTGACTTTAATCTGGAATTGCTGGCTGCTTTGCGATACTTTGTCGCTGAGGCTGCCGCCAGCAGCACTGGCAGGTGCAGCGGCCAGCTGCGGCATTTTGCCTTTCAACCAGACCAGCTGATCCGCCGCCGTCTTCGCCGCCAGCGCCTGACTATCGCGGGCCTGATGCAAAGGCTGCCAAATCAGCGCATAAAACAAGCCAATACCGCCCACGACACCCAGTACGCTTAACAATTGTTGTTCCCGGCGTTGCAGGCTGTTCCACCATAATAATACTGCTTTCATGATTTACTCCGCAGCGTCAGTGTACCCTGCACTTTGCCATCAATCTGACTGAGCGCGCCTTGTTCCACCTGATACCCCTGCTGCTGCAACTGGGCTTTTAATGCTTCAAAACGCTGAAAACTGGCGGCAGTAGCCAGTAACTTTAATTCAGATTTTTTACTGTCAAACTTCAGGTTGTTCAGCACTACCGGTTCGGCCCCGCCTAAGGCCGGGGTCATGCCACCGAGCATCGCCAGCAGACTGTTTTGGCCCTGTGCACCACTGGCTGCCAGTTTGCGTTCAACCTGCCGTTTCAGATTAACGATGCGTTCCTGCGGGAACTGTTGTTTGTACAAGGCACTGGCCTCAGCCCGGGCAGCGGTCGCTTCGCGGCTGAATTGCCAGGCTTCAACACCAACCAGACTTAAATACAACACAGCACAAGCCGCTGCCAGACTGCCGCTTAAGCGCCACTGCGCCCAATGTTTATTGCTGGCCTTTTTCGGCGCATAAGCACCCTGCAACAAATTAAACGACACTGTGTCGAGGCGTTGCGCCAGCAAGGCCAGCGGCAATTCAGCCGGTGCCAGCTGATGCGGCTGGCCAGCACAGCTGTCCGGCCAAGGGCTGTAACTCAAGATTTCTGGTAATGCAGCGAGCTGCAGATAATCCGGCCACCAGCTGTCATCAATACAACTGCCCTGCCAGTCGCTCTGACGCAGCAGCCATTGGCTACCAAGCTGCACGGCAACCGGCTGTTCCAGCAGTGGTAATAACAACGCATCCGGCAATAACCGCCGCGGCGCAAATCCGGCTTGTTGCAATAGCTCCAGCCATTGCTCCAGCAGACTGCGTCTGAGCACCGCCACTTGCTGCAGATACTGGCTGTCGCGCTGAATCGTCTGCGCCGGTAACACCAGCAACTGTTCGATATCTTCGGCCTGTTCCTCTTCCAGCATATAGGGCAAAGCCTGCAACATTTGCCGGTTCGGTTTGCCTGGCAATGGCACTTCTTTCAGTACTACATCACAAGCCGGCAACAAGGCTGTTAATGGCCGGTTGACACCAATGCGCTCAGCCAGCCCCACCAGTTCACTGGCATCCGCCAGCTGGCCTGAGGCTATCACTTCGGCCGACGCTGCTGACCAAATCAGCCACCACAACGGTTGCTGCGGCACGCTGCCAAGTCTGATGATTAATTGTTCACTCACCCTGGGCCTCCAAAGCGCCGCGCGACCACCTGCACCTGTTCATCATCCAGTTTCAGCAGGCTGGTCATACTAAAATTACTGTCGGCAGTATCAATGCTGATCTCTGCCTGAAAATATGCCGATTTCACGGCAAACAATGCTTTTACTTCAGCAGTCGGCGTTTGGCTGAACACCGAACTGTTGCTGCTGAAAAAATCGTCGACGCTGTCGTAGCCTTTTTCCGGTCTGCCGCTGATCACGCTTTTGGCGTCCTCTTCGCTCAAGCCCGGGATCAACGCAGCCAACACCGGTGCCTGTTGCTCGGTCATGGTATTGACGTTGAGCTGCAGCGTGCTGACCTGTGGGATCACACAGACCAGTGGCGCGACCAGTGCATAATCCGCCGGCGTCATATCGAGGATCACCCGCAGTTCGGACTTGCTGACCATCAGACTATTGGCGCTGTAATACGGCATCTCCAGCGCGGCATAGTCGTTCTCTTCGGCACCACCGGCGCTTTGTAAGGTACTGTCCGGGTCCAGCCAGTCGGTGACCCGCGCGACCAGATAATCCGGCGGCAGCGATAAATCCACCGCATTTTGCTCCAGCAACCGTAAAAACGCCTGTTGTGCCGGGGTTTGCTGGCCTGGTTTTGCTCTGTTTGCGTTATCGCCGCTGTTGTCGTTATTCGGCGCATTACCATCCCGACCGTTGTTATTATTGGGATTATCACTGTCGCCGGTATTCGTGCCCGGGTTATTACCCGGATTATTGTTAGCCGCCGGTAATAACGAATTCAGGTTAAAACACGCCTGTAAATCGGTGACAGTGCCGCTGATCGTTGCCTGTTCCACCGGGAAGACGGCACCTTGTGTCGCCCATTCCTGACTCAGGTTAGTGGTTTCTTTACCTGCGGCGGACTTTTTCAATAAGCGTTGAATAAATTGCTCTGCACCTAACGCCAGCCAAATCGCCTGCTGACGCTGCTGCAAATTAATCTGCCGCTGCAATTCCAACTGCAAGCGACCGCTCATACTGACCGCAATCAATACGACAAAAGCCACCACCATCATCACGGCGATCAGCGCGACACCTTGTTGCCGAAGCGAACGCCGGATATTCATCGGGCCTCCTTCAGCGGCAGACTAAACACCCGTTCAATCACGCCCAGCTGCGGTGATTTCAACGTCATTTTCACCGCCAGTGGCCAGTTGCCCTGGTCCCAGAATTCTTTCCATTGTTCCTGGCCGTCTTCTTTGACCAGATAGCGGAATTTCAACTCGTCGATGTCTTCCAGTAATGGCTGAATATTCGGTTCGGTGCCGGTCACCGCATCCGGGTACAAATAATACAACCGTTGCAACTGACGCTCTTTCAGCCGGTAACCGACCAACTGTATTTCGCTGCGCGCCAGCACCATCCCCGGATTGGTCCAGCCGGCATGACTGAAGGTAATTCCATCATCCTCGCTTTCAATCCAGTTGACGGCACCGGCCAGGGTCTGTGCAACCGGCGCTTCGCCATTGACGCGGATTTGTCTGGCACTGATTTGCCAGAAGTCGCGCTCAATCACCATCATGGCGCGCTGCAATTGTTGTAAGCGTAAGGTTGCAGCTCTGGAGGCTTCGTCGCTGCGGGTGACACTGTCCAACACTGCAACAGACGCCAGCCCCACCAGTGCAAAAATCGCTACCGCCAGCAGCATCTCAATAAATGTGAAACCGCGGTTACTCTGCACGTTGCCGTCCGATAAAGGTCTGTAAGGTACTGACAATCCGTTCCGGCTCTTCCACCGGCCGCACTGTCACTTTGAGCATGCGGAATTCGGCATCCTCGGTTTCCAGCACCTCCAGCACCCATTTCCAGCGGTTTTTCGCCATCTCGGCTTCACCTTCGGCCGGTTGCGGTGGCCAACGCGTGTCGAGCCGTGCCAGCTGCAGCTGATTTTCGGCCACATAACCGGCCATCGTCATCTCTTCGATAATGCCCATAGCGCGGATATGTTCGGTGGTGGCACGCATCACGGCCACACCGGCGATGGCAAATACCGCCATCGCAATCATCAGTTCAATCAGCGTGAAGCCGTTAACGCGCCTGTTCAAGCTGCCCCCGCTCCAGTGGAATACTGAATACTGCTTTGAGGTTTTGGGTCAGCACCGGCCTTTCGCTGTCTTCTTTCAGTTCGAGTAAAAACGGGCTGATTTCGCCACTGGATAAAATAAACACCGTCGGATAACGCGGGTCTTTTTTCTGCGGCGGCGTGGTCAAAATACCGGTTTGCCGTTTCACTGGTTTTTTCACTTTACCGTCTGCGCGCTCTTTATCCGCTTCGGCTTGTTGTTTTTGTTCTTCTGCCAGCTGCTTTTCTACGGCCAGTTCATCAAAGCTGTTGGCTTCGGACAAACCATCATCTTCCGGCTCAAACTCGGCGCGGCTCAGCAGATTCTGCTCGGCCCACTCCAGTCCTTCTAATTCAATTTTTGCGCTGAAACCCGGCTTAAATTCATAAGGGGCTAAGGCTTTCGGTTCGCGGATACTGCGCCATTTATCCCGTTCAAACAGCATAAAGCGGTAGCCTTTGTCATCGATATAAAGCCCCAGCTCGACGTTTTTCAGCATCGCCAGTTCGGCCGCCAGCTGGATGCGAGCCTGTAATTTCTCGGTTTCTTTTTCCAGCCGTTGCTGCCGGCTTTCGCCGCTGAAGGAATACACCACAGTGGCGGCCAGCAATCCGATGAGCAGGATCACCAGCAGCACTTCAATCAGGGTAAAACCTCCGGCGCGGCGTGGAATCATCAGTTTTGTGGCTCTTCGCCACCATCTAAATTCCAGTTACCGATATCATCTTCAGTGCCAGCCGAGCGGTCCGGGCCTGCGGAGAAAATATCAATTTTGCCCATCTCACCCGGGCTTGCCAGCTGATATTCGCCATTCCACGGGTCTTTCGGCAGGCGTTTGATGTAACCACCTTCCGGGTAGCTGCGTGGCATTGGCTCAGAAGTTGGCTGGGTGGTTAACGCCTGTAAACCTTGTTCTGTGGTTGGGTAAAAACCATTTTGCATCTTGTATAAATCCAGCGCATTTTCCAGCTGCTGAATGTCCACCACCACTTTTTGCTTGTCGGCCTGCTCTTTGTTGCCCATCAGGTTCGGCACCACCATACTGGCAATAATGCCGAGAATAACGATAACCACCATCACTTCTAACAGGGTAAAACCACGTGAACGTTGCATTGTACTAACCTCCTCCTACTAAATTGTTCAGAGCCAGAATTGGCTGTAATATCGCCATCACGATAAACAGCACCATACCGGCCATCACCGCGACCAGCGCCGGCTCAAACACTTTGAGCGAGACAGTGACCAGGGTTTCAAATTCTTTGTCCTGACTATTGGCCGCGCGTTCCAGCATGCCATCGAGTTGACCGCTTTTTTCACCGCTGGCAATCATATGCAACATCATCGGCGGGAATAATTTGGTCTGATCCAGCGCCGCCCGCAGCGACGAACCTTCGCGCACCCGACCGGTCGCTTCGCCAATCATCTGTTTCATATAACTGTTGTCCAGCACATCAGCACTGATGCGCATAGCCTCTAACAAAGGCACGGCACTGGCGTTCAGAATACTTAACGTGCGGGCAAAGCGGGCGGTATTCAGACCACGCGCCACTTTACCGATAAGCCCGACGCGTAAAATGGCACGGTCATACTTCAGTTTCAGCGCCGGTTTACGCAGCGCCCGTTTCAGTGCAGTCACCGCCAGCATAATCAGCAGCACCAGATAAAGGCCATAACTGCGGATAAACTCACTGGCGGCTATCAAAAACAAGGTCGACCCCGGCAGCGACTGGCCCATATGGTCAAACTGCTCGACAATTTTCGGCACCACCAACGCCAGCAGAATGCTGATCACCATCACGGCAAAAAAGGTCAGAATGGCCGGATACAACATCGCCTGCATCAGCTGACTGCGCATATGCTGGCGCTGTTCGGTGTAATCAGCCAGCCGGTTTAATACCGCATCGAGGTGGCCGGATTTTTCACCGGCCGCCACCATAGAGCGGAACAGATGGTCAAACACATGCGGGAATTCGGCCAAACCTTCAGCCAGGCTATAACCTTCCACCACTTTGGAGCGCACACCCATCATCATGTTGCGCAACCGTGGTTTTTCGCATTGTTCGGCCACCGCCAGCAAGGCGTTTTCAATCGGCAGTGCAGCTTCCACCAGCGTGGCAATTTGCCGGGTGATCAGCGCCAAATCGGCGGCGCTGATGCCGCTTTGAAACCAGTTGCGGCCACTGGCGATAATTTTTTCCTGCTGCGACGCCAGCTCAATACTGACCGGCGTCAGCTTGCGCTCGCGCAGCAACTGGCGGGCATGGCGGGCATTATCAGCTTCCAGCACGCCTTTGGACGATTTACCGCGCGCATCCAGCGCCTGATATTCAAAGGCGGCCACTATGCATCCTCACGCGTCACGCGCAGCACTTCTTCCAGCGTGGTGATGCCGGCCAGCACTTTGGAAAAACCGTCCTGGCGGATACTGGGGCTTTGACTGCGGATGTATTTTTCGATCGACTGCTCGCCTTTGCCGTTGTGAATCAGTTCACGGCAATGCTCGTCGACGACAATCAATTCATGAATACCGGTGCGGCCGCGATAGCCGGTCTGGTTACACTGCTCGCAGCCAACGGCGCGGAAAATCGTGGCCGCTTCCGCTTTTTTCACGCCGAGCAGTGCCCGTTCTTCTTTATCCGGCTCGTGACTTTGTTTGCAGTGCGGGCACAAGGTCCGCACCAGCCGCTGCGCCAGCACCCCGAGCAGACTGCTGGATAACAGGAAAGGCTCAATGCCCATATCTTCCAGCCGGGTAATAGCGCCGGAAGCGGTGTTGGTGTGAAGCGTCGATAACACCAGGTGACCGGTTAAACTGGCCTGTACCGCAATTTGCGCGGTTTCCAGGTCACGGATCTCACCGACCATCACCACGTCCGGGTCCTGGCGCAGAATGGCGCGCAGGCCGCGGGCAAAGGTCATATTCACTTTGGTATTAACCTGAGTCTGGCCTATGCCTTCGAGCTCATATTCAATCGGGTCTTCCACCGTCAGGATATTGCGATCCTTGGTATTGATGTCGGTAAGACCCGCATACAACGTGGTGGATTTACCGGAACCGGTCGGGCCTGTCACCAGAATGATGCCGTGTGGTTTTAAAATCAGCTCGGCAAAGGCCTGCTGCACCGACAAGGTCATGCCCAAATCAGCCAGATTCAGGTGGGAGTTGTTTTTGTCGAGTAAACGCAGCACCACACGTTCGCCATGGCTTGAAGGCATCGTCGACACCCGCACGTCGACAGCGCGGCCGGCAATGCGCAGACTGATACGGCCATCCTGCGGCACGCGTTTTTCCGCGATGTCGAGTTTGGCCATAACCTTTATCCGCGACACCAGCAGGCTCGACAGTTTGCGGTTCGGCCGCAGCATTTCACGCAGCACACCGTCGATGCGAAAGCGCACCACTAAGGCTTTTTCAAAAGTTTCGACGTGGATATCCGAGGCACCGAGTTTAATGGCTTCACCGAGCATGGCGTTAATCAGCTTGATGATCGGCGCGTCGTCTTCGTTTTCTAATAAGTCTTCGGTTTCCGGAATTTCATCGGCTAAAGACGCCAGATTCACTTCGTTGCCGATGTCTTGCATGATTTGTTGCGCTTCGCTGGAATCGCGCTGATAAGCCGCTTCCAGCATAGCTTCGAATTCCACCGCACTCATGCGCTGAATCGAAAACGGCTGATTCAGCAAACGGCGGATCTCCAGAAGCGCAGCCGGCGTCGTTTCCGGGGCGATCAGCAATTGCCACAAGCCACCAGCGTCCTGTTGCAGCAACACTTTATGCCGTTTGGCAAAACCAAAGGGTAAACGGACTTTGATGCTGCCTTCAGGCAGGTCAACCGCCGCCATTTATTGGTTGCCCTCAGCTTTGGCCGGGTTCAGCTCGCCTTTGTCCATCTGCTCCAGCCGCTGCTGAATTTCCGGCGGTAAGGCTTTGTCCTTGCCCCAAACCGGCAATTCCGGCGTTGGTGTATCCGGCATCAGCGACACGCCATTGTCTTGTTTGTTCAGCTGCTGCGCGCGCATGTAGTTGTATTTACGCTGGCTGACTTCGTTCATCACGCCACCGTCGCGCATAATGGTCGGTTTGATAAACACCATCAGATTACGTTTTTTCTTGCTGGTGCTGGTGGAGCGGAATAAATGCCCCAACACCGGAATATCACCGAGCAGCGGCACTTTGGATTCGCTTTGCTGCACGTCTTCGTCAATCAGACCGCCCAACACCACAGTGGCGCCATCGTCGGCCATCACTGTAGTTTTGATTTCGCGTTTGGCAATGATGAGGTCACCGTCAATCGCGCCGGCGCGACTGGACACTTCCTGCTCAATAGTCAGGCGCACCGCATTGCCTTCGTTAATTTGCGGTGTGACTTTGAGTTTGATACCAATCTCTTTGCGATCTTTGGTGGTAAAAGGGCTGTTACCGTTTTGACCCGGGCTGGTAGTCGTTTCAACCGGCACTTCTTCACCGACGATAAAAAACGATTCCTGGTTATCCAGTGTGGTGATATGCGGCGTGGCCAGAATGTTCGAGTCAGTATCGGCTTTGACGGCCTGAATAATGGCGCCCCAGTCGTCTTTGACCACACCAAGCATTGCACCACTGACCTGACCAAGGACCGTACCTAATGCGGTGTAATCGCCCGGCGTATCAGGATCTTGCACTGTCGTACTCGGCACCCCCGGAATTGTCGATTGCACGACACGTGGTTGCGGCGTGACTTTGCGGGCTGATGCCGCTGCTGCAGCTACAGAAGAAACAGGGACGACTCCATTGTTGAACTGCGTAATCCCGCCTTCAGCCGAAATCAGCTGCACACCCAGGTTAATACCGGCGGTTTCACCTACTTCCACGATAATGGCTTCGACTAACACCTGCGCGCGGCGGATATCGACCTGACGGATCACTTCTTCAAGATTACGCAGCATGTCGGGCTGCGCTGTGATAATCACTGAGTTACTTTCGGTATGGGCTTCAATACTGACTTCACGGTTGCTGCCACGGCTGCCGCTACCGCCTTGTGCCGCTTGCTGGCTTTGCGCTGAATTCGCGGCAGCCACCATCGAGTTAGACACCCCCTGCAGCACTTTGACTAAATCTTCCGCTTTGGCGTACTTCAGGTAATACACCCGGGTATTGCCCTGGCTTTCTTGTTCCGCATCCAGCCGTTTGACGATGTCAGCCACACGCTGGCGCGCCTGTAATTCGCCGGACACTATCACGCTGTTGGTGCGCTCGTCGGCGACAATTTTCGGAATAAGGAATTCTGGCTGGTCGCCTTGCCCTTGTTTTTTGTAGATATTTTCTAAGATGCGCACCACTTCAGCAGCCGAAGCGAAACTTAAGCGGATAATTTCGATATCCTGGTTACCGGCCTTGTCGACGCGCTGGATAATATCCACCAGCCGGTTCACCACTTCCGCCTGGCCGGTCATCATGATGACGTTGGACGGGTCGTAGTTCACCACATGGCCGCCACCGGCCTGGTCGGTAAACTGACGTAGTAATGGCGCCAGTTCACGCACTGAGACGTTTTTGACCTGAACGACGCGGGTCACCATTTCATCGCCAATGCCGCTGTTATTGTCGCCCACCACCGGGATGTTCGACATTTTGGCGTCTTTTTGCCGCACCACTTTCAACACGCCGCTTTTCATTTCCACGATGGAAAAGTCATACACTTCCAACACGTTAAGGAAAAACTGGTAGTACTGCTGCTCATTCAGCATCTCATAAGAGCGCACATTGATACGACCGCGCACCTGCGGGTCGACAATGATGGTTTTATTCAGGTTTTTACCGACGATATTAATAAACTCGGTGATTTCAGTGCCTTTAAAATTCGGCTGATATTCAACCGCAGTACTGAAAAAGCTCAGCAGCGCCAAGGCACCGGCGCCCAGTTGCAGCTTCAAAGACGGAAGGCGAAAGATAGTTGATTTCATTGAAAATATGCCATTCTGTACAGGTTATTATTGTGACAGGTTTACCTGAATGTCGCGGATCTCACCGTCACGTTCTATTTTAATCGACGCTTGGCTCGCCTCGCGTAATTCGTTGATGACGCCATACGCCTGCTGCATATCGTTCAGGCGCACACCGTTAATCTCTATCGCCACGTCGTTGGGCCTGAGCCCCATCTTTGCGAATAATTCGGCGTCTTTGCCCGGCAACAAGGCATAACCATACATTTGGCCGTTGCGGTGGCGTGGCGTAATCCGGACATAATCAAAAAACTTGGCCGGTTCGTTCAGCATTTCCCGCCGCATACTGGCGACTTCTTCAGCTGCCGGGCTATAAGACTCAGGGGCAGGTGCGACTTCCGCCAAAACCGATTCATCCACAGCGCCATTCGCTTCGCTGAGTTTCTGGTACTCGACGCCGTCTAACATCAGGGTTTCCATCCGGCCGGATACCTGCAATAAAACCCGGTCTTCCAGTACCTGTTTCAGCACTGCAGCTGTACCTTCGATTTGTTCGTCGATGGCATAAACCTGTTCAACGCCGCTATTTTCGATGACAGCAGTGCCCTGTTCCGGTTTTTTTGCAGTCGCGACCACACCGGTCAGTTTCAGATTCAGGCTGGTTTGTGGCGCATCAGTGACGGTTTGGACTGGTGCCGGTTCGGCGGATTTTGGCTGATACTGGCCAAACAAACGCGCATCGACCAGTTTTTGGATGTCTTGCGCCGAACTGGCCGGCGCGGTTGCAACTCCGACCGGCGCTACAACAGCAGTGGCCGGTGCTGCAGGCATTAACAGCCAACTGAAGCGGGCGGCAAGCCAGGCCAGCAATAGCAGGAATATCAGTGCAAAAAGACGATTCAGCAGCGTTACCGGCAGTTTTGCGTAAAACTGCTGCCACTGTGCTGCCCAATCCAGGCCAGAAATTTGTTGCCAATTCATTGTAATGATTCTGTATCTAAACTGTTTTTATCTTACTCAGTTGGCTCAGGAGCAACAAGACCAGCAAAGTTATTTACCTTGCCATTACAGATGATAAACATCTGATATCCGTCACAAGCCGGACTGAACAGCCCGTCATACTGGAGCAAAAGCCCTGATTATGCTATGTTCGCGCCGATTAGCGGAGCAACATACGAATGACTCAACCCAGCCAAAATCAGGACAATACCACAGTTATATTACGTTTGGATAAATGGTTATGGGCCTGCCGTTTCTATAAAACCCGCAGTCTGGCTAAAGACATGATAGACGGCGGAAAAGTTCAGTATAATGGTCAGCGCTGCAAAGCCAGCAAAGCGGTCGAAATCGGTGCCACTATCCGTCTGACGCAGGGTTCTGATGAAAAAACGGTGATAGTCCGTGGTCTTTGTGAACAACGTCAGGCTGCTCCGCTGGCACAGCAGCTTTATGAAGAAACTGCCGAAAGCCAGCAATTGCGCGCCGAACGCGCTGAACTGCGCAAACTGAATCTGTTGTTTGCCCCGCATCCGGAGACAAAGCCGGACAAAAAAATGCGCCGGCAATTATTGTTATTAAAAGCACAAAACTGAGGAAGCCATGAGCCAGTCTGATCAGCTGCTACGTTTTTTATTCCGCGAACGCGATGTGCGCGGCGAAGTGGTCAAAGTCGGTGCCAGCCTGGATGCCATGCTGGCAGGCCATCAATACCCGCAACCGGTGAAGCAACTACTGGCTGAGCTGGTCGCTGCGACCAGTCTGTTAACGGCAACGCTGAAATTCGAAGGCCAGATTGCGGTGCAACTGCAAGGCGACGGTCCGGTACGCTTTATTGCCGTGAATGGTAACGATCAGCAACAATTTCGCGGTGTGGCACGACTACAAAGTGAAATTCAGGGCGACAGCTTCGCCGAACTGATTGGTCAGGGTTATATGCTGGTGACTATTACGCCAAACCAGGGCGAGCGTTATCAGGGCATTATCCCGCTGGTCAGCGACAGTCTGACCGCTACCTTAGAAGCCTATTTTAATCAGTCCGAACAGCTGCCGACGCGACTGTATCTGTACACCGAGATCGGCGAGCAACAAAGCCAGGCCGCCGGTTTATTACTGCAGGTATTGCCGGTTGACCAGGAAAAATCGCGTGAAGATTTTGCCCATATTGAACTGCTGGCAGACACCCTGACCCGCGAAGAACTGCTGACCTTACCGCCGGAAGAAAGTCTGTACCGGCTGTTCCATCAGGAAATTGTTGAGCTGTTCCCGGCCCAGCCGGTGCAGTTTGTCTGCGGTTGTTCCCGCGACAAATCCGCTTCGGCAATTGTCAGTCTGGGCGCCGACGTCATCGACGAATATATTGCCGAGGGCAAACTGGATATCAGTTGTGAGTACTGCAATACCATTTATCATTTCGACGCCGCTGATCTGCAGCAGCTAAAACAAAAATTCTGATACCCGGCAGCACGTTAAATTGACGTGCTGCTGGTTCTGGCCTTCCTGCCACTTTCGCTTCCGGCTGCCTGCATTCAACATTGCTGATATTCGTCTATATTGATTCTGGCGACACCACCTGATCTGTCTCTGATGTTGTGGAACCTGCAGGTATTTGTCGCATTGTCCCTCAGCCAAAGGCGCCTATCAAAGCCGCCAGCTGGATAAAAAAATAATCAATTCAGGAAAATGCAACATGTTGGTCAAAGCCTCAACCCCATCACTGTTGGCGATATCCATCGCCGCCGCACTGGCCGCGCCGGTGTCCGCCAATGTTGAAATCACTCAGGCGTTCTCACCGGAAATATCCGGCGAACTGCAGTTTGATACCTCGTTAAAAAACAAAGCATTAAAGCAAGATTTCCCGCAATATTTCATCGTCCAGCTGCAAGGTGAGCCATTAGCCGCGACTGCTGCAACGACAGAACAAGCAGGGCCGGGTAATAAATTGAACCTCTCTGCAGCCGCCACGCAAAAACAAGGCAGCGTGCTGGCGCAAGAACGCAGCGCTTTTGCTGCGGCTTTAAAACAAGCATTGCCAAACGCCGAGATTGATCGTCATTTTGATACCGTGATCAACGCAGTCGTCGTCACAGCGACCGACGACATTTTTGAGCAATTACAAAATGTTGCAGGTGTCAAGGCGGTATTCCGCGAAGAAATGTATTACGAGCAGATGGATACATCGCTCGACCTGATCAAAGCAAAAGCAGTGTGGGAGCAGCTGGGCGGCGACATGAATGCTGGTAAAGGCGTCAAAGTTGCGGTCATTGATGGCGGTATCCGGCCGGAAAGCCCGCTGTTTAAAGATACCGGTTTTGCCGCGCCCGCCAGCAAACCGAACAACGACTACTGCGCCACGGTTGAACCGACGTTCTGTAACAACAAACTGATTGTCGCCCGTTTCAGTACCCCAACTTTTGCCACAGTGCCACAAGAATACATGAGCCCGCTGGGTAATGGTGGTCACGGTACCCATACGGCAGGTACTGCTGTCGGTGTCCCGGCGAAAATCAAATTTAATGGTTCCACCAATATTGTGCCCTCCGTAGATGGCAAACCAAACGAAAATGGTTTCACGGAAGTGACGGTCTCGGGTGTTGCACCGGGCGCCTATTTGATGGCCTATAAAGCCTTGTTTCAGGTTTTCCGTGCCGATGGCAGTGTGACCGGTAGCGGCTCGAACGTGATGTTATTGGAAGCGCTGGACTGGGCGGTGAAAGACGGCGCCGACGTCATCAACAACTCCTGGGGCGGCAGCGCCGGTGCTAACCCATCAACCAGTCCTTATCAGGCTGCTTTTAAAGCCGCAGAAGATGCCGGTGTTGTCGTTGTTACCTCTGCCGGTAACAGTGGCCCTGGTGCGCAAACGGTCGGTTGCCCCGGTTGTATCGAAAGCGGTATCACTATTGCCAGTACCACTACAGGCCGCTTTTTTGGCAACACGGTGAAGTTTGGATCTGAAGCTGCCATGCTCGGCATCGCCGGCACACAATTTGGCGCGACCATCAGCGGCTTAACAGCAGATCCGGTGGCCAAAGTGGTCGATGCAGCTAAAGCTGCGCCAACGAACGCGCTGGCCTGTACCGCGTTCCCGGCGGATACCTTTAAAGACAGTTTTGCGCTGATTTCACGCGGGACCTGTGCATTCACCGACAAAATTAACAATGCGATGGCGGCCGGTGCTAAAGGCGTCATTATGGTGCAAAACAACGACGGTCAACCGACGTCGATGTCCAACCCGAATACGACGATCCCAGCCCTGATGATCAGTAAAGCCGACGGAGCTAAACTGGCCAAAGCAGTAGAAACAGCGCCAAACTCTACTGCCACCTTAAGTCGTTTTGCCAGCCGGGTGATCTCAGCGCAGTTTGCTGACAACATGAGTGATTTTTCCTCACGGGGGCCAGACGGTGACAACAATATCCTGAAACCGGATATGGGCGCACCGGGCAGTGACATTCTGTCAGCAACGTCGCCGGACCAGTTCGACGATAAACGCGGCTTCCAGCTGATGAGCGGCACGTCGATGGCTGCGCCACATGTTGCAGGTGCCGCCGCCATCATGCAGCAGAAATTCCCGAAATGGACCGCTGTCGAAATCAAAACGGCATTGACGTCGACTGCGGTGAACGGATTGAAGAAAGAAGACTCTGTAACAGCCACTACACCGTTTGACATCGGTGCCGGCCGGTTGGATCTAAGCCGCGCAGTCAAAGCCGCAGCGACATTCGACAAACCTTCGTTTGCGCAAAACCCGTGCGTAATCAACTGTAACTTCACCCGTTCTATCCGCAATATGACGGACAAAGAAGTGACCTGGACAGGCACAGTGCAATTCACCGATGGGAACACCACCGGCAAACTGGATAAAACATCTATCACCCTGAAACCATATGGTACCACCGGTGACAAAGCCGACTTTGTGTTGTCTGTCGACGGCACTATGGCAACCTATGGCAACTGGGTGTTTGGTAATGTTTTATGGACATCCTCTGATGCTGCTGCTCCGACTGCAACCATGCCGGTCGCAGTGCGGATCGCGAATACGGCAGATGCAACGACTTTAGCGACCGCCAGCAGCACTGTGATGAAATCCGGCGAACCGACACAAGTTACCGCGTCATTTGGCAATAAAGTCTATGACAAGCAAGTGACTATTTTAGCGACAGCTCCGGCAGGGACTAAACTGGTTGCTGGTTCCGAATCTGCCGTCTTAAAAGGAGCGACAGAATTCCTGTTAGATGGCAATGCCAATAACGGTCGGGTAGCATGGACGGGTATGGTGCAACAGCCAAAACTGTCGGTGGCGGCAACCGCCAGCCCAAGTTCAACAATCCTCAAAGACACTGTAGCGGCAGCAACCTGCTCCGGCGAATGTGACGATAACGTCATCAGCTACAACCTCGGCGGTAGCGGTATTACCATAAACTATGGCGGTGTCGCTTATGGACGCCTGCATGTATCGACTAATGGTTTTGTGCAGCTCAGCAACAGCGCAACCCCACCGTCAGCAGCTGCAGTAAATGTAAAACTGCCAAGCACCGTCACGGCCGCTAACATTCTGGCCCCGTTCTGGACCGATCTCGATTTAACAGGCGGTTCTACCGGGGCTGGCACTATCCATGTCGGCACAGCTTCAGCAGGCGGTAAATCCTACGTCATCGTTGAATGGAATGGTGTTGAGGTGTTTGAGGAGCCGGGTAAAACCTATACCTTCCAGACCTGGATGGCCACGAATGGTGCCGAAGACATTAAATTTAACTACCTGAACTTAGGCGCAACTCCGTCAGCATTGACGGTCGGTGTGCAGGATGCCAGTCGTACGCTGGGGAACTCCACCTACTTCGCTGACGGAACAACTGCAACAGGGACGGCTCCGGGTTCTAATTCTGGCGCGGCGGTAAGTTTCACTCCGTCAGGCACAGTCGACCTGAAATACGCACTGGACCTGACCGGCGCACTGGAACTGGGTACTAAAGATACCGCCACAACGGCTGAAGATACCAAATCGACCGCCATTGACGTCTTAGCCAATGAAAAAACCTCATTTGTGAAGATCATTAATGTCGAAGTGACCAGCGATGGGAAATCCACCAAAGCGATCAACAAAGCGGCTGCCGGTGCTAATGGTGCATTGTCGAAAGTCGCGATTGCGGCGCAACCTGCCAACGGTGCCGCTGAAGTGGTTGAAGGCAAGGTGATGTATACGCCAAAAGCCAACTTCAACGGTAAAGATACTTTCACGTACACAGCAGAAGACAGCAAAGGCCTGAAACTGGTGCCGACCACTGTTGAAGTGACAGTGACGGCAGTGAACGACGCGCCGACAGTAACTGGTGCAACTGTCACTGCAAACGAAAGCTCAACGGCGACATTAGCAGCTACGGGGGCGGATGTAGATGGTGATACGCTGACTTACACCTGGACCCAGACTGCAGGCCCGGCAATGACGGTGACCGGTAATACCGCATCGGTCAGTGTCACCACACCGGCAGTTACTGCGAATACAGCGGCAACATTCAGTGTGGTCGCCAGCGACGGCAAGCTGTCTTCAGCGCCAGCAACTGTCACGCTGAATATCACTGATGTACCGGCGCCGGTCGTAGCTCCGGAGAAGAAAAGCAGCGGTGGTGGCGCAGGCCTGCTGTCGCTGCTGTTATTACCACTGGTTTGGCTGCGCCGCAGTCGTCGGGGGTAAGTGTGGATCGCTGAATAGAAAACGCCGGTCAGTCGACCGGCGTTTTTTTATGCTGATGAAAAAGCCTGCAGCACACTGCAGGCTTATATTCCCAGGTTCGCTGATTAGCCTTGACGGCTCCGACGCAGCAGCGCCAACGGTAACAACAGTAAACCGATGAAACCGAAGCTGCCGCTGGATTTCTTCGCGATCTGCACTGAGCCACTGGCCGCGTCCGAAGTCATACCTGAACTGTCTGTCGCCGTCACGCTGAGGCTTTGAGCTCCGGTATCGCCTTTACCCACAGTACGGGCTAACACGATATTACCGTTCGCATAAGCAAACAGGTCAGGGCTCACTGTAACAGTTTTCAGTGTGGCGCCAGCTTCACGGATCTCCGCGGAAACTTTACCAACCACAGTGCCCGCAGCTGTACCTTCGCGTAAATCAGAAGCCAGGCTACCTAAGGTTACCACTGGTTTTTCGTCAGCGACGTTGGTGATGCTGACTGCCACTTTGGCCGGTGCAGAGGTTAAACCAGCTGTGTTCATAGCTACCACTTCCAGCGTGGCTGACGTGACGCCTTTATCAAAGTCCAGCGGACCTTTCACCACCACACGGCCATCTTTTTCCACGCCAATGGACGCCGAAGTGCTACCCGCCAGGAAGAATTCAGTCAGGCTGTTGCTGAAATCTGCTTCAGCCACTAACTGACCAATCACTGTGGCGTTGGCGGAGTTTTCTTTGACGCTGAACGCTTGACCCGCAGGGACCACCGGTGCTTTTTCCACAGGCGTCAGGTCGGCAGAGAACATCGCATCACCAACATCTGACAGCAGCACAAAACCTTTACCTTTAACTTCTTTTGGTACAGTGATCACCGCTTCACTGCCCGGCTCGAGTTTGGTCAAGTCTTTTCCGCCGGCTGAGAAAGTTACATCAGCTGCCGGTGCTATCACTGCTTGTGCAGTCACCTGATCATCGGCGACTACGCCCGCTCCAAGGCCCAGAGAGAAACCATTGTTGATAGCAAAGGCACGCAACGAAACACTCTTACCAATATCGCCGGCAACCAGACCGATACGGTCAAAACAAGCCGACAAGGTTACATTGCGCTGACCAGTCGCGTGGAACATGTTGAAAACATAACCATTGGTCGTGCCATACGGCACTGCAAAAGTTCCCATCAAACCCGGCACACCGTCATAGGCAGTGCCTAAGCGTGTCAGTAACAGGCTATACATCGAGAAATCGTATTTCCCGTCGTTGTTGACGTCTAAATCAAAACCGAGGTTCGCCTGCAGTAAATGATTCAGTCCTTTCTCCAGCGTGATGGTAGGTGCCAGTAAATATCCTGAAGCACAGGTAGTGGTCGGCACAGAAATCACATCCAGCGCGACGGCGCGGATATCGTGCGTGACAGCTTCTTTTGCATCCGTAGCGACTAACTGCGTCGAATATAAATCAGCGGTGACAGCACCAGTGTTTTTCACGACGATTTGCGGTTTGCCATCCACAAACTTGCTGCTGACAGCAAGCTGCGCCTGCGCTTGTGGGATCAGGTGATAAACCAGATGCAGATCGTAATCGCCACTGACTGACGGATCATCAAATACCAGCGCGCCGTCGTATTCCACTTTGGTCAATGCAGCATCTTTTTGCAGCGTGGGTGTCGTGTTTTGCAAACCAAAGGCAGGCAATTTGGTAGGGTCAACCGTGACACTCACATCAAATGTGGTGGTCTGGCCTGGCTGCACTGTGACGGAAGCTGGGATAGTCCAGGCCAAAGCGCCGCTTGCAGTATCGTCGGCAAAACGGTCTTTAATCCGCAGGTTATAAGTTTTAGCTGCGGTGCCGAAGTTTTTCAGTGTGACGGTCTTCTTCAGCGTGGTCTTCTGCGTCATGCTTTGCAGACCAAAAGACAAAGCTGCTTGTTTGGTGTTAAAGGCAGTATCTTCAACCCAGGCAGCAACCGGCAGTTTGGCCGTTTTGTCCACATCAACTAAACCGGCACCGATGGCAGAAATTGGTGCCAGCACAGCTTGTGGATGTGCTTTAGGCAAGTTGTACACTTCAGGATTCGCCGCGTTCATAATCGTCGCTTTGATTTCCTGCGCAGTCCGATTTGGCAACACCTGACGTAATTGTGCCACCGCACCTGCCGTCAACGGACCTGAGAACGAGGTGCCAGAATTGAGCGCGAACTTATCACCGGAGCCCACAGCAGCCATCAGGATATTCGTCCCTGGTGCGGTAATTTCCGGCTTCAGTAAACCCTGCATCGCCGGGCCACGTGAAGTGAAAGTGGCAATACCACCTGCTGTGTTGATAGACACCGATTTGATGCTGTAGTTGACCGCACCTTTTTCCAGGGCAGCTTTAATCGCAGCGCCATCTTCCAGTGAAATACCCACAGACGGGATTTTCACTGCAGGGTCAGCACCGCCACCAGAGAATGCACCGGCACCTGCAGCATTGTTAACCAAAATGACAAACTTAGCGCCGGCATTTTGTGCATTCAGTACTTTTAACGTGAAGTTACAGCTACCGCGGTCAATTAATACCGCTTTGTCCTTCAGCGAATCTGCAGCAAAGGCCGTACAGCCTAAAGCGTTGTCCTTGACATACACCAGTGGCGCAGACGCCTGATCAAAAGCAAATGCACTGGTTGGGTTAAAGCCAGAACCCAACATCGTGACTTTTTTACCGTCGATGGTGTTGCTTTCAAATACCGGGCTGGTGCCGCTCGGGTGCGTCATGGCGCCAACAGACAAGGCGTTTGGCGTGGTGCTGGGGCCGCCGACGCGGAATGGGTTCGGGCCGTCGTTACCGGCTGAAATCACCATATTGACGCCAAGTTCTGCTGCTTTTTGGATGAGGAATTGGGTACCGGATACTGCAGTTGCTGAACCAAACTGACCACCCAGCGACATATTCACCACGTTGACCCGGTCTGACATGTCGCCATCGCCATTTGGATCCATCGCGGCCTCGAGAGCACCAATTTGCGCAGCTGCAGGACAGGTACCAGTACAAACGGTGTAAGCATACAAATTCGCATCTGGCGCTGTCGCTAACACTGAAGACGCCACTTGGGTACCATGACCACCGGTCGTTGGGTCAATCGGGTTCGGGTCGTTATTGATAAAATCATATCCGCCCAGAACCTTACCCTGCGGCCAGGCTGGCGCCGCTTTTTGATCGACCGCAGTATAAGCGGCTACAGTGCCAACACCGCCAATAGCTTTGTGCGTGTAGTCAACGCCACTGTCTAATACTGCCACCCGAATACCTTTGCCAGTGGCAGTGCCCGACGTAATCAGGCCTTTGGCATTCATATATTCTACGCTTTGCGCCAGCATAGGTTTGCTGTCGTATAACGGATAAATGGCTTCAACCGCTGCTGACTGACGCAGGCTTTCCAAGGCGCTGTCCGATGCTTTCACCACCAGACCAGATGCCAGGTTGCGGGTGCTCAGCAGCACTTCAGCATCCCGGTCTAAGGTCAGTAGCTGCTGGGTCACTTCTTGTTGCAGAGTGTCGATATCGGCAGTCAGGTTATTCAGAGCGGCGTCATCCGCGTTGACTGCACGTAATTCTGATAAAGCAGCCTGCTTCAATACGACATAGAAGCCTGATGGTACTGCTGCTTCAAAATCGTCGGTCAGAGCGACGGCTTCTTGTTGTTGTGGGATGTAATCAGTGACTAATGGCGAATTCATCCGGTACTGATCAAGCGTCGCAGCGGCCGCACTGCCGCTGATAGCCAAACCGACCGCCGTTGCCAACGCTGATTTCACGAGTTGTTGCATGTTTCCCTCCAGAGGAGCTGGTTATTACTACTTATTGTTATTGGGCAAACAGTTAACACAAAGATGCCAAAAAATCACAATTTTTCGATGTAATGCAATTAACCGACAAGAATTCCGACTTCGGAAACACCGATTTCCAACGAAATTCTGAAACAAATCCGGTAATAATTACGCAGAAAAATCAGAAACAGTACGGAAAACTGCGCAATTCATCTGCATTTTTATGCAAAAAATGCGTTTTTGATGGTGTATTAGCACAGATCCGATCAGTGTTTCGCATATTTTTTTGTCGCCCGACCTGTCGACTTACGGTACAATGATCAGGAACTCTAATCCCTGCTCTGTACCCGAAGGAGTCTGTTGAGAATGACCACGCAAACAAACAGCCACAATGATTTATCTGTGGCAGATCTGGTTGAACATGCCATCCGCCGTAACGAAGGTGTTCTGGCAGACAACGGCGCCCTCGTCGTGCGCACCGGTCACAGAACAGGCCGCTCGCCGAAAGACCGTTTTATCGTCCGTGAAGCCAGCACTGAAAACGACATTCAGTGGGGTAACGTCAACCAGCCGGTCAGCGCAGACGTCTTCAACGCGCTGTGGAGCAAAGTAGAACATTATCTGAACGACCGTGAGCACTTCACGTCGCATTTAGAAGTCGGTGCCGATCCGGAACATTACCTGCCGGTGGTCGTTCGTACTGAAACCGCCTGGCAACATATCTTCGCCAAAAACCTGTTTATCACGCCAGCCAGCTGGAATGTGGCCGGCAAACCCGCCTGGCAAATTCTGAACGTGCCTGGTTTTGCCTGTGATCCGGCCCGGGATGGTACTAATTCAGACGGCACCGTGATGATCAACTTTGCCGAGCGCAAAGTGCTGTTAGCCGGCATGCGTTATGCCGGTGAAATGAAAAAAGCGATGTTCTCAGTACAGAACTTCCTGTTACCGGCCAAAGGCGTGCTGCCGATGCACTGTTCAGCCAACGTCGGCGAAGCCGGTGATGTCACGCTGTTCTTCGGTCTGTCTGGTACCGGTAAAACCACTTTATCTGCCGATCCAAAACGCTTCCTGATCGGTGATGACGAGCACGGCTGGGCACCAGGCAGCGTGTTTAACATCGAAGGTGGTTGCTACGCCAAATGTATCGACCTGTCGAAGAAAAACGAGCCGGTGATTTGGGATGCGATCCGCTTTGGCACTATTCTGGAAAACGTCGTGTTGGATGCCAACCGCACGCCGGATTATAAAGACGCCAGCCTGACCCAAAACAGCCGCGCCGCTTACCCGCTGGCTCACGTAGAAAAACGTGTAGAAGCCAACCGCGCTGGTGAACCACGTGCTGTTGTGTTCCTGACCTGTGACGTGTCTGGTGTATTACCACCGGTATCCGTGCTGTCAGAAGAAGCTGCCGCTTACCACTTCCTGTCAGGCTACACGGCAAAAGTGGGTTCAACCGAGATCGGCTCCACGTCAGCGATTGAATCGACCTTCTCAACTTGCTTTGGCGCACCATTCTTCCCGCGTCCGGCCGGGGTATATGCGGAACTGCTGATCAAACGCGTACGTGAATTCAACTCGAAAGTCTATCTGGTGAATACCGGCTGGACCGGCGGTCCACACGGTGTTGGTCAGCGTTTCGACATCCCGACGACCCGCGCCATTATCGACGCTATCGTGTCTGGTGAGCTGGCAAATGTGGAAACCATTCACCTGCCGCAGCTGAATCTGAATGTGCCGGTGGCCATCCCAGGCGTGGACAGCAAACTGCTGAATCCACGGGAAACCTGGGCAGACAAAGCGCAGTATGACCAATACGCCGCTAAACTGGCTGCGGAATTTGCCAACAACTTCAAGAAATACGATGTATCAGAAGCTATCCGCAGCGCAGGCCCAAAAGCCTGAGTGAGCTATAGCTGACACAACAAAGGCCGCATTTGCGGCCTTTGTTGTTTCTGTGGCTTCTATATCACGTCAGGCCGTTGGTTTCACTTTGCGAACAGGCAGGTAAACAGTAGCGACCAGCCCGCCAAAGGCGTGATTGTGCAGGCGGATCTCGCCATGATGCATATCGACAATCTTTTTAATAATCGCCAGGCCCAGGCCTGAGCCGGCGCTGCCGCGTGCAGTATCGCCCTGAGTAAAAGGCTCAAACATCCGTGTCATCTGGTCTTCCGGGATGCCGGGGCCGTGATCGCGCACCTGCAGGTACACCCGTTGGCGGTTTTTTTCATAACCCGTGCGGACTTCGACAGCACCGTCAGAATATTTCAGCGCATTTTCAATCAGATTGCTCAGCACCCGCTTGATGGCAATACGGCGGATTGGCACCAGTGGCAAACCGTCCAGCAATTCGGCACTGATTTGCCGCTGTTGCAGTCGGTCGGCTTCGACTTGTTCCTGCACCAACTGATTCAGGTTCTCCTCGGCCAGTGTCTCTTCTTTGTGATGGCGGATGTAGTCAATAAACTGGTCGATAATGGCATTCATATCATCAATATCACTAACGATGCCGTCGCGGATCCAGCTGTCCTGCTCGCTGACCATTTCACTGGCCAAACGAATACGCGTCAGCGGTGTACGCAAATCATGCGACACGCCTGCCATCAGCAAACTGCGGTCTTTTTCCAGCTGACGGATGCCATTGGCCATGTGATTAAAAGCGCGGGTCACCGCAATGATTTCGGTCGAGCCTTCTTCCGGCAACGGTTCCGGAATATCCCCACGACCAACCCGGATCGCGGCCTGTTGCAGCTGCTGCAGCGGCCGGTTTAACTGCCTGGCAAACCACCAGCCGCCGGCCACACTTAAAAAGCCAATCAGCAGGATATAAATTTGCAGCGGTGAGAAGTCGGTTTCATTGAGGCCGGTCAGCGGCACTTTAATCCAGTATTGCGGTGCCTGTGGTGGCCGCACCCAGAACGAGAATTGCTGGTCCTGCTCAATACGAACCTCGGCCGGCCCACCTAATTCACGCGACATTTCATCAGAAAAATACTGATAATAAATGGCGTTATTCAGGCCCTGGCGCAAAGCCTGCGCCTCGGTCAGCACGTCAATGCCGGTCGCCTGCTGAAACTTTTGCGTCAACTCCTCAGACAACAAACCGTGTTCACCACCAATATCGATAAACACCACTTTAATCTGTTTTGCGATCAGGTGATTGGTCTGCTGTAACGTCGGCTGAATGACATAAACGGCCACCAGAAAATACGAGACTAACTGATTGATTAGCAATAACAAACCAATCAAAAAAACCGTTTTACCGAAGGCGCTGCGGGGTAAAATCCGCATCAGCTGGCAACACCATCCGGCACAAACACATAACCCAGGCCCCAGACGGTCTGGATATAACGCGGATTGGTCGGATCGTCTTCAATCATCCGGCGTAAGCGGGATACCTGGACGTCGATACTGCGCTCCATCGCCGAATAATCGCGGCCCCGCGCCATATTCATCAGTTTGTCGCGAGACAAAGGCTCACGGGCATGACTGACCAGCACTTTTAATACGGCAAATTCACCGCTGGTCAGCGGCATCAGTTGGTCACCTTTGTGCATCTCGCGGGTCGCCAGATTAAACACAAAAGGCCCGAACCGGACTAAAGTCTCTTCCTGTGTCGGCGCGCCCGGTAATTCTTTTGATTTCCGTCGCAGTACGGCACGGATCCGGGCCAGCAATTCACGCGGGTTAAATGGTTTAGGCAGATAATCGTCCGCGCCCATCTCGAGGCCAATGATGCGGTCGACTTCGTCGCCCTTGGCGGTCAGCATAATGATCGGGATCTCATTTTCCTGCTGACGCAGGCGGCGGCAAATCGATAAACCGTCTTCACCCGGCAACATCAGGTCCAGCACTAATAAATGAAAATTTTCCCGCTCCATCAGCCGGTTCATTTGCTCAAAATTGGCAGCGGTCCGCACTATGTACCCCTGCTCGACCAGATAACGCTCCAGCAGCGCGCGTAAGCGCATATCGTCATCCACGACCAGAATTTTGGTAGTTTCCTGAGTTTGCATGATGGATCCTTTTCACAGAATTTTTCCCACTATAAACGAAAAACCCGCAATGTTGACGAGACATTGCGGGTGCAGGTGTTACAAATTCTTTCCGTTTTGCGGTTAAGGCCTCAGGGCTTGGGTTGTTCCGCCAAAGCCACTTTGCGTAC
Organism: uncultured Chromatiaceae bacterium; assembly: GCA_946482325.1. Next base: position 48,932 of record CAMLRA010000013.1, read on the forward strand.
CGGAGGGTTAATCCAGACTACATGGGCAACCTGGCGTTGTTGTCGCTTCAGGTTATCCGCTTTGGCGACCTGATCCTGGTCTACCACAAAAGCATAATCAGGTTTGACAGTGGCACAGCCGCTCAGCAACACAGCTGCAACGGCTACGACAGTAAATACAGTTTTTTTCATCATGTTGCTGTCTCCGCAGGTGAGTTTAAAACTCAAGGTTCGGATTGAATATAGCGAAGGCTTTCGCTGGATCGCCAGCATATTTTTGTGACACGTAGATGACAAAAACTGAAATTTTAAAATTATTTATATCTATATGTTTTTAAAAGATTTTATTTTCTGAAATCATGTCGTTCGCGACAAACCTGTAATAAATCTGCCATCACTTCACGGGTTTTCACCGGTGCCACATAATCCAGCACACATTGCCAGTAAGCCTTTTTGCGCGGCAGCATCACCAGTTCCCGGTGCACATGGTTACAAGCGTTACGTACCAAGGCCGCGACTTCCGGGATCTCCACCTGGCTTTGATACTGCAGCAAACATTGTTGATAAGCTTCATCATCGGCCTTGGCCTGAGCGCACATTAAGGCTAACAACAACATCACGAACTTAGACATAGCAACCTCTGGCAGTAAATACTGAGCGTTAAATTGACGGCATGATGCTGATTGCCCGCTGAATCAATCAGTTAACCCAGCTTGCTGCGGATAATAAATCTCTGTCACCCACCATTCTTTACTGCCTGCCGGTGTTGTGACCACCGCACTGTCGTCAACCTGTTTTTTTAACAGAGCCCGCGCCATCGGTGCGTCAATCGAGATGTAATCAGTACGGCCATAAATTTCATCCGGGCCAACAATACGAAATTTCAGGCTGTTACCCTCTTCGTCTTCGACTTCGACCCAGGCGCCAAAAAACACTTTGCCCGCCTGTTGCGGTGAATAATCGACGATTTGCAGATCTTCGAGACGCTTTCTTAAGTATCTGATTCGGCTGTCTATTTGTCGTAACAATCTCTTATTGAACTGGTATTAGTACCACTATAAATCACATACTAATTACTGTTGTTCCCACGCGAATTTTACGATTTTCATTAAATTCTCGCTGAGAATTGCATTTATTAGATCCATCAACTATATACCTATAACTATTACTTAATGGTCTTTCTGCAGATGGAATATGTGCTTAAGCGCAGGGTGAGCTATCGTGCGAATGACTGCAGTAAACCCCTAATCGTGCACGCTCTATTCACTCACTCAGGTCTTTTGTTATCACACCTTCGTTTTTTAGAGCGCAACCGTCATAAATCACCATCCTGGCACGAACGGAATACATTCGCGGTAGAACTGTTACTTCAATACATACAAGCACATCAAAGCCCTATGCTCTCAGCCACAGAATTACTTCGCTCTTTTGTTAACTGTATTTGTTTTGGAACAATCGCCGCTGATGGTTCAGATCCCTCGTCACTATATTGGTTGCCCCGTCGCATAGATGATGCCAATACCTTATTAGGCCATATCAATGCCTATTGCGATTATCTGGATGAGGTTAATGGTCTAGACTTACCAAAGTTAAATCCTTGGCGAAAAGCTACTGCCGCTGAAGAAAAGATGCTGTGGTGTGCGTATTACCGCCGCTCTGCAAACTGCTTCTTTAATTATCTTCATCAACCAGATAAAGAGCAGATGAGGTCGGTAAGGACTGTTCACAAACTTGCACAACCACTCATTCAGATCGAATCTGTGTTCCGATTTTCAGACGAGGAGTTTGAGAAATTATTAAAATATGGATTTCAACACGGGGACGGCTCTTGTGACTATGGCAGCATATTGATTTTATTGCTGATGCACTTCGGCGGCCTTCGCTTATCTGAGTGCTTTCAAATATTTACTCAGGATGTTTCGATAGACCGTTTAACACTAGCATCAACGGTGAAGGTATTTCACCCCAGTGCAGGAGCAAGTCCTGAGCCCATGTTTGGTAATCGTAGACAATACTTGATCAGCAAATACAGGATGGAACCGAGGAACTCGTATCACAGAACCCACACACTCTATTCTGGTTGGAAAAACCCACTGCTCACCAATAAAGACTATTCCTTTACCGTTGAGTTTTTTCCTAAAAGTGCCTCTCAGTTATTTACACAGTATCTTCAGCTTTACCTCAGCAACCGTCCAGCAGGTAATCATCCATACCTGATATGCAATCAGAGTGGTAAGCCAGAATCAAAGAAAAATTTTCTTAAGAAATATAAATGTGCGCTTGCGCGTATCGGTCTGACAGTTGCCAAACACGATGGTTTTTCCCCTCATGGCCATCGTCATTCTTATGGCTATCGGTTAGCTGAGGCTGGTTTCTCCCAATTCGAAATCCAAAAGGCCATGCACCAGAAAAGTCCTGAAAGCTGTTTAGTTTATATCAAACCGACAGATTCAGAAGTTAGACAAAAAATGAGGGGCATCGAACTTTGAGACAAAATGCATGGTTTTATCAGACCTTATTAGAAGCAAGCCAAGCGGCTATCGCTCTCCGAATCAGCTCACAAAAAGAATACTATCGTCGGTACAAAGAAGACCCACGCCTGTCCTCAACCCCCCACACAACATATAAAACAGAATGGCAGGACTGGGGTCATTTCCTGAGTAAGCCCAAAGTGCAGTTATATCCGTCCTTAGCCGAAGCCAGCCAAGCGGCCATGACTCTTGACATCACCACCCTTGCTGAATACAAGCAACGGTATAAAAAAGATGCACTACTGCCCTCACATCCCAACAAAACCTATAAAGACGAATGGCAGGACTGGTATCATTTCCTGAATAAGCCCAAAGTGCAGTTCTATCCGAGCTTAACAGAAGCAAGCCAAGCGGCTATCGCTCTCCGAATCAGCTCACAAAATGTATACGATCGTCGGTACAAAGAAGACCCACGCCTGCCCGCATCTCCCCGCACAACATATAAAACAGAATGGCAGGACTGGAATCATTTCCTGAGTAAGCCCAAAGTGCAGTTTTATCCGTCCTTAGCCGAAGCCAGCCAAGCGGCCATGACTCTTGACATCACCACCACTACTGAATACAGGCAACGGTATAAAAAAAATACACTACTGCCCTCAAATCCCAACAAAACCTATAAAGCCGAATGGCAGGACTGGCATCATTTCCTGAATAAGCCCAAAGTGCAGTTCTATCCGAGCTTAACAGAAGCAAGCCAAGCGGTCATCGCTCTCAACATCAGCTCACAAAAAGAATACAAGCGACGGTACAAAGAAGATCCAAGCCTGCCCGCAGCCCCCCGCGAAGTATATAAAAAAGAATGGAACGACTGGTCTCATTTCCTGCGTAAGCCCAAAATGCGTTTCTATCCGAGCTTAATAGAAGCAAGCCAATCGGCCATCGCTCTCGGCATCACTTCTTTCAGTGAATACTCTAGGCGTTATAAAGAAGACTCTAGGTTGCCAAGTGTCCCAGATGCGATTTATGCCTCTGAATGGAAATCCTGGACTGATTTTTGTCTACCCAACAAAATTCAAACTCTCGCAGAGCT
>CAMLRA010000014.1 GCA_946482325.1 uncultured Chromatiaceae bacterium
ACGTACAGGTTTAGTCAAATTGGCAGCGCAGCAGGCCGGTGATCATATTCTGTTAACTATCCAGGATGATGGCGCCGGGATGGATCCGGAAAAACTCAAATCCATTGCAATCAAACGGGGTGTACTTGACCCTGACGCGGCCGCAAGGATGTCTGACACTGAAGCATTTAATCTGATTTTTGCGCCTGGATTTTCCACCAAAGAGCAAATTTCAGACATTTCAGGGCGCGGCGTCGGGATGGACGTGGTGAAAACCAAGATCAACCAGCTCAATGGTACTGTGCATATTCACTCGAAGTTAGGTCAGGGCACCTTACTTGAGATTAAAGTGCCGTTGACCCTGGCGATCCTGCCAACACTGATGGTCGTGGTCGGCAAACAGCCATTTGCACTGCCGCTTGCAACGGTTAACGAAATTTTCCACCTCGACTTGTCGAAAACCAATATTGTCGATGGACAGCTCACTATCGTTGTGCGCAACAAAGCAATCCCGTTGTTTTATTTACAACACTGGCTGGTCAAAGGTGCCGACAAAAAGCTACGGCGGGAACAGGGCCATGTAGTCATAGTTCAGATTGGTACCCAACAGGTTGGTTTTGTGGTGGACTCGCTGATTGGCCAGGAAGAAGTTGTGATCAAGCCGCTTGATGCGCTGTTGCAAGGGACTCCGGGTATGGCTGGCGCGACTATTACTTCAGACGGCAGCATTGCACTGATCCTGGATGTACCGAACTTGCTGAAGCATTACGCCAAAAAATCGAAGATTAAATTCGACCGCTTTAATAACTTAGTGTCATAGGAGCAAACTCTATGGCAATCAGAGTATTAGTCGTGGACGATTCGAGTTTTTTCCGTCGCCGGTTGGCTGAAATTATCGCGGCGGATCCGGAGATGGTTGTAGCGGGTACAGCGAATAATGGCCGGGAAGCGATAGAAAAAGCTGCTGAACTGAAGCCGGATGTTATCACCATGGATGTTGAAATGCCGGTAATGGACGGCATTCAGGCGGTCAGAGAAATCCTCAAAGTCCAGCGCACGCCAATCCTGATGTTCTCGTCTTTGACACATAATGGTGCCAAAGCAACACTGGATGCGCTGGAAGCCGGAGCAACTGATTTCCTGCCAAAGAAATTTGAAGACATAGCCCGGGATAAAGCAGACGCTATAGATTTATTGCGCCAGCGCATTAAAGCTGTTGCCCGGCGCAGAAGTGTTGCCAAAGTGCCGTCTGCTCCTTTAGCCGCGCCGGCTGCGCCAGCGCGCCCGGTGGCACCACCTATTGCGCGCACACCGGCAAGCCGGGCAGAGTTGCTTCGCACTGTCGAGCGGCTCGATTCTACTGAAAACCATGAACGGCCGTTTAAAGTTTCCGGAAAGTCCTACCGTCTGGTTGCGATCGGCACCTCGACCGGTGGACCTGTAGCCTTACAGACCATTATTACAGCCTTGCCGGCAAATTTTCCGTTGCCGATATTGTTAGTGCAGCACATGCCTGCGGCATTTACCGGTGCTTTTGCGGCCCGCCTTAATACTCTGGCAAAAATCGAAGTCAAAGAAGCCGCAGACGGCGATTTGTTGCGCCCGGGTGTTGCTTATCTGGCGCCGGGCGGCAAACAAATGCTGTTAGAAGGCACTGATGCGCATTGCAAAATCCGCATTAAAGAAGATGACTCTCCGCGTATTACATTTAAACCCAGCGTTGATATTACTTTTGGTAGTGCAGCCAAAGTGTTTCAGGACAAAGTGCTGGCAATTGTTTTGACTGGCATGGGTTCCGATGGTCGTGATGGTGCCCGTTTGTTAAAACAATTTGGTTCTAAGATTTGGGCGCAAGATGAAGCCAGTAGTGTTGTCTACGGCATGCCTCAGGCAGTAACGGCTGCAGGCCTGACTGAGGTTGAAGTAAGTTTGGCAGATGTAGCCAGCAAAATGCAGGCGGAAGTCGGACATGGATAGACTGGCAATTCTTGGTCTGACACTGGGGTTGTTTACCATTGCCAGCGGTTTTACCCTGCATGGTGGCCACCTTAGCACTTTGCTTGATTTGCCTGCCTTTGTGATAGTGATTGGCGGTACCTTAGGTGCCGTCTTGTTCCAAACGCCATTACCACAATTTACAGTGGGCGTAAAAATGCTTGCATGGGTATTTAAAGCGCAATACGTACCACTAAACGCGACGGTTGAGCGGTTGATTAATTGGGGCACTGCAGCAAGGACCAATGGTTTTTTGTCGCTGGAGGCTGAAGCGTTACAGGAGACTGACCCATTTCTGCACAACGCGTTGAATTTGTTAGTTGACGGGATTGAACCTGCCATTATCCAGGACGCACTTGATGCCGAGTTGACCCTCGAACGTGAACGGTTATTACGCAGTGCGCGCATTTACGAAGCGATGGGCGGTTACAGTCCGACAATCGGCATTATTGGTGCAGTACTCGGTCTTATTCAGGCGATGCAAAATATCAATAATCCGGAGCTGCTCGGCAGTGGTATCGCCACCGCTTTTGTTGCAACGATTTATGGGGTTGGTTTTGCCAACCTGATATTTATTCCGATTGCGAATAAATTAAAAGCCGTGGTTGTACAGCGCTGTTTGTATCAGGAACTGATAGTCGAAGGTGTCGTCTCGATCGCAAATGGTGAAAATCCGCGGGTGATCGAGCGAAAACTCGCGGCTTACCGGGTGAGCTGAGATGTATCGCCATCGGGTACGTCATCAGGAGAATGAGCAAGAGCCACTGGATCGTTGGCTAGTGTCATACGCCGATTACGTCACTCTGATGTTTGCTTTATTTGTGGTGTTGTACTCCATCGCTATCCACAAAGAAGAACAATATAAAACTATCTCAGAAACTTTGTCGCAAGTCTTTGATAAACCAGTGGATAAGCAAACAGGCGTGACAGGTGAAGCTGTACTGACCGACAATCAACCGCGAAGCGACTACCAACAATTTGGTGCTTCATTGGAAGTACCGAGTGGCCCTGAGATTGTGGCGGATGCGAAAGAGCAGCCGGTACTGGAAAAGCCACAGTTTGGAAATCCGCTGGTTTCATTGCAGCAACAGCTGACTCAGTCATTAGCGAATCTGATCGAAAAAGGCGTGGCTAAAGTTGAGTCCGATGAGGACTGGCTGACGATACAACTCAACAGTGGTTTGTTATTTCCAAGTGGCAGCGGTTCACCAATTGCCTCCGCTGACATAGTTCTGAAAGAAATAGTCACTTTACTGAACCAGACCAACAATGTGATCCGGGTCAGAGGCTACACTGACAATGAAGCTATTCACAATGAGATCTTCGATTCGAATTGGGAATTGTCTATGGCCAGAGCCATGGCAGTTCTGAGACGTTTACAGGCGTTAGGTGTCAATCCGGAGCGAATGGCTGCCGAAGGCTATGGTCAATATTCTCCTTTTGCGGATAACAGTACTTCGGCGGGTCGTACTGAAAATCGGAAGGTCGTGATTGCTGTTTCCAAGTTATCGGCACAGGTACCTGAAGTTGCCGACGCGCAACAGACGGCAAGGCCGCAGGCGCTTGAGCAGCAGGGTGAACCATTACAGACTCCAGCGCCGGAGAATGTTGAAGTGTCGGCGGATGGCACTATTAAAGTGATTCGATTGCCACATGGTGGTATTAAAATTACATCGGCAGCGGATAAAACAGCGCCGGTGCAGCAGAAGCGGGATAATTGAATTGGTAGTCTGGACTATTGCAAATCAGAAGGGCGGCGTAGGCAAAACCACGTCGACTGTGACATTAGGCGCCTTATTGGCTGGCCGTGGATCCCGTGTGTTACTGATAGATACCGATCCGCATGCGTCATTGACCTACTATTTTGGTATTGATGCGGAAGAGCTGGAAAACAGTGTTTACGACATTTTTATTCGTGGTAAAGACATAACCAAAGAAGAGATCCTGCAGTCTTTATGTCCCAGCGGTGTCGATAATCTGGATATTTTACCTTCTTCAATGGCGCTGGCCACTTTAGACCGCTCCTTGGGTGACAAAGGCGGAATGGGGCTTATTCTGAAGAAGGCGCTGGCAAAGATTGCCGATGAATATGATTACGTGCTGATTGACTGTCCACCTGTGATCGGGGTGCTGATGGTGAATGCAATGGCAGCCTGCAACCGGATTTTAATTCCGGTGCAAACTGAGTTTCTTGCACTCAAGGGGCTGGATCGGATGTTGGCCACAATGCAGCTGATGCAGTCACCCTCACAGCCGGCTTATGATTTCACCATTGTGCCGACCATGTATGACAAAAGAACAAAAGCATCGTTGGAAGCATATAAAGAGCTCAAAGCGAAGTATGGTGATTTAGTCTGGTCGGCAGTCATTCCAATCGACACGAAAATGCGCGACGCCAGTCTGGCGCAGACGCCGCCTCCGGTTTATGCACCGAAATCCCGCGGCGTCTTTGCCTACAATACTTTGTTGACCTATTTACTCCAGTTAAATCAGGAGTCTGCGCATGAGTGATCTGTTCGCCAGCCGCAAGGTGATGCGCAGTTATCTGAATGCCTTACTGACCGAAGAGCAGGAACCGGCACCGGTTACTGCGCAGAAGCAGCAGCTGAATAAGCTGCTTGCCGATGTTAAACCCACCACAGAAATTCCGGCAGCTAAAGTCGTGGTGAAACCTGCAGCTGCGTCGGAACCTGTCCAGACGAAACCGGTCGCGCCGGTCGCCGCAAAAGTCGCGCCTGAGCAACCTGTTACCGCGGCTCAACGAGTGGTTACGCCACCACCACCTGCGGCGCCTGTGGTGGAAAAGAGCTATCGGCAGGGCAAGTTCCAGGCACTGTTTTTTGAAGTCGCCGGTTTAAAAGTCGCATTACCATTAAAAGAACTGGGTGGCATTCATCAAATGGGAACACTGAACACCTTACCAGGCAAGCCTGATTGGTATAAAGGTGTCATGCTGTACCGTGAGCAGAAGATTAATGTGGTCAATACTGCGATGTGGGTAATGCCAGAAAAATATGACCAATCACTGGCAGAAAAGCTAAACTATCAATATGTTATTATGCTTGGTAAGAGCGCATGGGGTCTTGCCTGCGAAACACTGGTCAATACGGTTTCACTTGAACAAGATGACGTGAAATGGCGGTCCTCCGAAGGCAAGCGCCCTTGGCTCGCCGGATTAATTAAGCAGCATATGTGTGCGTTGTTAGATGTTGACGCCCTGATTGCCCTGTTGGCAAAAGGTGCAGCGAGTTCTGACTGAACGCTGAGAATGAATCAGGTAGAGGAGCGTTAAATGAGTAATTTACTGGCCCAGTCCGGCAAAGGCAAAGAAAGCAATGATCAGGTTCTGCAATGGGTGACCTTTAAGCTACAAGAAGAGACCTATGGCATCAATGTAATGCAGGTACAGGAAGTCTTGCGTTATACCGACATCGCACCAGTGCCGGGTGCTCCGATGTATGTTCTGGGCATTATCAATCTTCGGGGGAACGTCGTGACAGTGATCGACACCAGAGCCCGTTTTGGTTTGCCTCCTTCAGACGTTACTGAAAATAGCCGCATCGTCATTATTGAAGCGGATAAACAGGTGATTGGTATTCTGGTCGACAGCGTTGCTGAAGTGGTCTATCTGCGTGCGTCCGAAATAGATACTGCGCCGAATGTTGGCACTGACGAAAGCGCCAAGTTTATCCAAGGGGTGTCCAACCGCGATGGCGAATTATTGATTCTGGTTGATTTGAACAAACTACTCACTGATGAAGAGTGGGAAGAAATTACCAGTATCTGATGGTTATCCTGTGACATTGTCTTTCGAATTACTTGTGTTGCTCACGGTACCGGCAGCTTGTGTGCTGCTGGTCATCTTTGTGCTGTGGCAACACAAAATTCAGCGCGAAGAGCGGATTGCGCAAAGCCTGCAACTTCAACTTACATTGGATCAACTCCGGTTGTTGAATGCTGAAATAGAAGAAATCAGAGCTGGTTTTATTGGTATCGGACAACGGGTGATTGCACTAGAACAACAACAGCAGTCATTGAGCGGTCAGCTGGCTGATGTCATCGAAAACCAGCTTCAGCTTGCAGAGCAGCAGCAGAAAGTCGACATGTTTGATCCGGATTCCAAGCTGTACAACAGGGCCATGAAAATGGTTCAGCTGGGTGCTCCGCTAGAAGAGGTTATGCGAGAGTGTGAATTGCCGCGAGCCGAAGCCGAATTGCTGTACAACCTGCACAAAACTTAAGTTGGTGGCAATTTTATAACCTGTTGCTCATTTGTTGCTATTTATTAACTGATTTTTGCTACTCTTTCCGCTAATCCTTCAACTCCTCAGTAAGCGCCCCTATGCGCAGCGCCTCAGTTTTGTTAAGCTAAATGCCATTTTTGGTATGATCACAATGGAATCCGCTGATGATTAAAGTCCTGAGTGTCTTTGGTACCCGCCCTGAAGCCATAAAAATGGCACCACTGGTCAATTTGTTAAAACAAGATCCGGCAATAGAAAGCCGGGTCTGCGTCACAGGCCAGCACCGGGAGATGCTTGACCAAGTGTTGAAACTGTTCAACATAGTGCCAGAGTATGATTTAGCTATCATGAAAGCGGGTCAGGACTTATATGACGTAGCCACCAGTATTCTGTTGAATATCAAGCCTGTCTTGCGTGACTTCCAACCTGATATCGTGCTGGTTCACGGTGATACCAGTACTACTTTTGCTGCTGCACTTGCGTGCTATTACGAGAAAATAGCGGTTGGCCATGTTGAAGCGGGGCTGCGGACCGGTAACATTTACAGCCCTTGGCCGGAAGAAGCAAATCGGCGGCTGACCGGTGCTATTACCACACTGCATTTTGCTCCTACGGCGACATCCCGTGATAATTTGCTGCGTGAAAACACTGATCCTGCGCAAATCGAAGTCACAGGTAATACGGTGATTGATGCACTGCATCAGGTTGTGGCAAAAATTGATGCGGATCATGCGTTGAGTCAGCAGTTTGCCAGCCAGTTCCCCTATGGCCAGGACGGCCGCAGATTAATACTGGTAACCGGCCATCGCCGCGAAAGTTTTGGTGCCGGTTTTGAAAATATCTGTGCTGCATTAAAGTCGATTGCTGAGCAATTCCCTACTTGTGATGTGGTTTATCCGGTGCACTTGAATCCAAATGTACGTGAACCGGTATACCGTCTGTTGAGCAACAGCCCGAATGTGCATTTAATCGCGCCGCAGGACTATCTGCCTTTTGTCTACCTGATGAGCCGTAGTTATCTGGTACTGACTGATTCAGGCGGAATTCAGGAGGAAGCCCCATCCTTGGGCAAACCTGTGCTGGTGATGCGTGACACTACTGAACGTCCGGAAGCCGTCGCCGCAGGCACGGTCAAACTGGTGGGAACTGATCAGCAGGTGATAGTGTCAGAGGTGCACAAACTGATGACTGATCAACATTATTACGACAGCATGAGCTTTGCCCATAACCCATATGGTGACGGTTTAGCTTGCGGCCGTATTGTTGAAAGTATCAAAGCGCATTTTCATAACGCCGGAACTCATAGCCAAACGAAGTAAAGGAATATCCATGTTGAATTTGTCGGAAGTAAAAATTGGTGTGATTGGCCTAGGCTATGTTGGACTACCACTTGCCGTAGAGTTTGGTAAAAAATTCCCGACGGTCGGTTTTGATATTTCAGCAGCACGTATCGATGAGTTAAAGAAGTTCAAAGACCACACTCTTGAGGTCGATTCTGAAGAATTACGTTCTGCAACACTGCTGACCTATAGCTGTGACAAATCAGAACTGAAAGCCTGTAATTTTTTTATTGTCACAGTGCCGACCCCAATTGATGAGCATCATCGTCCGGATCTCATTCCATTGATCAAAGCTTCTGAGACATTAGGATCAGTGGTCAAACCGGGCGATATTGTGGTTTATGAATCCACTGTTTATCCCGGTGCCACGGAAGAAGACTGTATCCCGGTCATCGAACGTGTATCTGGCTTGAAATTCAACCAGGATTTTTTTGCCGGTTATAGTCCGGAGCGAATTAATCCGGGAGATAAACAACATCGTCTGGTCAACATCCGTAAAGTGACCTCTGGCTCCAATGCCGAGGTCGCCGATTTTGTCGATCAGGTCTATGGCAGCATCATTACAGCCGGAACTTATAAAGCCAGCAGCATTAAAGTTGCTGAAGCGGCAAAAGTCATTGAAAACACGCAGCGAGATTTAAACATTGCGTTGATTAATGAACTGGCGGTTATTTTTAATCGTCTTGGCATCGATACCGAAGAAGTTTTGTTAGCCGCAGGTACCAAATGGAACTTCTTGCCGTTCCGCCCGGGTTTGGTTGGCGGCCATTGTATTGGTGTTGATCCGTATTACTTAACTCATAAAGCACAAGCTGTTGGTTATCACCCAGAAGTGATCCTGGCTGGACGCCGGATCAACGATAACATGGGGCGTTATGTGGTCTCACAGCTGATTAAGCAAATGATCAAACAGCAAGTCGCAGTATCAGGTGCTCGTGTCCTGGTGCTGGGTCTAACCTTTAAAGAAAATTGCCCGGATATCCGCAATACAAAAGTAATTGATATCATTAATGAATTATCAGAGTACGGTATTGTGCCTGACATTTATGACCCTTGGGTTGACGTTGAAGAAGCCCAGCATGAATATGGCATCACCCCAGTGCAACAAGCGAAGACCCGCGGCTACGATGCAGTCATTCTGGCAGTCGCGCATCAGCAATTTAAGGCCTTAGGCGCTGCAGGTATTCGTGCTTTTGGTAAAGAAAATCACGTGTTGTACGACTTGAAATATGTGTTGTCAGCACAGGAATCTGATATTCGGCTTTGAGAAAAAGATATGACAAACAGATACCGGCAGGTATGCGAAACACTCAAAGCAAACCCAAAAGTTTGGCTGGTTACTGGAGTTGCAGGATTTATTGGATCCAATTTACTGGAAGAGTTATTGAAACTTGACCAGCAAGTTGTTGGGCTTGATAACTTCGCAACCGGGCATCAACGTAACTTAGACGAAGTAAAGTCCAGCGTGACTGCAGAGCAGTGGCAGCGTTTTCGGTTTATCAATGGTGATATCCGTGAATTCAGCGATTGTCAGCAAGCTGTGCTCGGCGTTGACTACGTGTTGCATCAGGCTGCGCTAGGTTCAGTGCCGCGTTCAATACATGATCCCATCACCACAAATGCCGCCAATATCACAGGCTTTCTGAACATGCTGGTGGCAGCGAAGGACGCCGGTGTCAGCAGTTTTACTTATGCGGCTAGCAGTTCGACCTACGGTGACCATCCGGCGTTACCGAAGATTGAGGAAAATATCGGTAATCCGTTATCGCCATACGCCGTGACTAAGTATGTGAACGAGTTATACGCAGGTGTGTTTGCCAGAACTAATGGTTTTAAATGCATCGGCTTACGTTACTTCAATGTCTTTGGTAAACGTCAGGACCCGGACGGCGCTTATGCAGCAGTCATTCCGAAGTGGACAGCTGCTTTGCTGAAGGGGGAAACGGTTTTCGTCAACGGCGACGGCGAAACCAGCCGGGATTTTTGTTACATCGATAATACGGTGCAGATGAATATCCTTGCCGCCACCGCACCGGATGACGCAAAAGACCAGGTTTATAATGTTGCCGTTGGTGATCGCACCACGCTGAACACCTTGTTTGCGGCGATTCGGCAGTCATTATTGGTTGAAGGTGCAACTGTCGCACAGCAACAACCTGAGTATCGCGATTTCCGGGCTGGCGATGTGCGCCATTCTCAGGCTGACATCAGCAAGGCGAAAACACTGCTTGGTTATGATCCAAAATTCCGGATTGAGCAGGGCATAGCTGAAGCTATGGGCTGGTATGTAAAGTTCTGTCATTGAAATGTACAGATCGTCATAATCGCCGGCAGTTTTACTCGTAGTGCTTCGGAACTATAGCTAAAATGCAGCCCCTGAAATACAGATGCATATTATTTACATTCTGAAAGCCGGCATCTTTGCTTAATCTTTAACAATCACGGAGCCAGAGAGTGATTAAAATAGTCAGGTTATTCATGCTGTTAGTAGCAGCGTGTTTTCCTATCTCCGCAATGTCCCAAACCGCCGCGATGTCGCCGGCGATGATGGCGCAATTCAAAAAGTTACCAAAAGCCGAACAGCAGCGCCTGATGAAGCAATATGGCCTGAAAGCCTCAGATTTAAAAAAGCAATCTACGAAAGATAAATCGATGGTTGATTCGACGGATGAGGAATATCTGGACGAAGAACCCGAAGAGAAAGAGAAGGTTGTTGAAGAAGCCGGAGAAAAAAAGGCTGAGCGTTTTGGTCTTAACCTGTTTAAACGTAATCAAAATCTGTCTCTGGAAAATGTTCCTGTACCGGACTCATACATCGTTGGGCCTGGTGATCAGTTGTTACTCCAGGTGTTTGGTAAAGAAAGTCTGACCGAGGAATTGACCGTAGAGCGCAACGGCACAGTATCTATCCCGGACATCGGCTCCTATCCAGTCTCGGGACTGACTTTTGCGGAAACGCGGCAGCTGTTGAGTGAAAAAATAAAATCGCAAATGCTAGGTGTCGAAGTGGCACTCAGCATGGCTGAACTGCGCACGATCACAGTTTTTGTCGCTGGTGAAGTCAATAATCCTGGAAGTTATGCAGTGCCAGCAATGGCCACTGTCAGTAGTGTCCTGACCCTGAGCAAAGGGATTTCTGATATCGGTTCGTTGAGGCAAATTCAAATTAACCGAAACGGCGAGGTTATAGGTCATTTTGACGTCTACGACTTGTTACTACGTGGCGACTCGTCAGGTGACATACCGGTCCAGCAGGGCGACGTCATTTTGGTCAAACCTGTCGCTGGCCTGGTTGAAGTAGTTGGTGAAGTTGTACGTCCGGCTATCTATGAAATCAAATCAGGAGAAACCGTCGCCCAGTTGCTGGAAATGGCAGGGGGGAGCAAGCCTGGTGCTTTTACTCAAAATGCCATTGTTGAGCGTGTCAATAAACAGAATGTCAGGGATTTGCTTAATCTGGACCTCACGAGTGCAGAAGGACTGCAGGTGCAGGTGAAACCAGGCGATGTATTGCGGTTGGGCTCAACATCGCCGCGTTTCGAAAACGAAGTCGTCGTCGCAGGGGCTGTCGTTCGCCCCGGCAAGTATGCCTTCAAACAGGGTATGCGGGTGAATAGCCTTATCCAGTCGTTTTGGTCGGATTTACATACGACAGCCGATCTGGACTATGCACTAGTGGTTCGCGAAGTGAATTACGGTGGCGAAATAAAACTGTTCCAATTTGATTTGGCTGAGGCCGTAAACAATCCGAGCTCAGCAGACAATTTGTTATTGCAGCCACGCGATCAGATTTTGGTATTTCATCATGAAGATAAGGCATTTGACCGTCAGGTATTAAATGAGTTTTTCCGGAAGAAAGCGGAGAAAGCAGGTTGGTTTGATGAAGAATCCATTCTGCAGTTCCAGAAAGCACGTGAAGAAAATGGTAGTTCAGAGGTAAAACAAAAAGATGGCCTGGCGTTACAGGTAGAGTCTTTGGTTGACCAAGCATTTGATTTGATTTTAGAGAAACAGAAAACAACACAGTTATTTGCAGAATCCAGACAATGGGCAAACGAAGAAAAATGGTTGATGGCGGAATTTCAGGCCTTTCTCGATAAGTCATTAACGGATCCTGAAATTCTGGCGAAAACAGTGCATTTACGCCGTTCGGAGCTATTGTTCGGCGTACTTGAAAGACTAAAAAGCGGAAAAAATGCACTGGGCGGTCAACGGATCGTATCGATTTCCGGTGAAGTAAAAGTGCCAGGCGAATATCCGTTGGTTGAGAATAGTTCTGTAAAAGGTCTTATTGCCGCCGCTGGTGGTTTAAAAGGTAGCGCTTTTTTGGATAGAGCAGAACTGACACGTGCTTTCATTGAACCGGACAGTGGTGATATGCAGGTTAAACATGTCAGCTTTAGTTTGCGGGACGTACTGGCCGGTCGGGAAATCGAAGACTTGCAGACTCGCGATAAGTTGAACATTTTCGCAATTCCAAACTGGAACATCGAACGTCAGGTCCGTTTAACTGGCATGGTTCGTTTTCCTGGTGTTTACACCATTGTGCCCGGCGAAAAACTGTCAAATGTGTTGAGCCGAGCGGGTGGGTTGAAACCGGACGCCTTTGCTGAAGGCGCCGTGTTTACGCGGTTGCAGACGCGCCAGCGTGAATCTGAACAAATCCAGAAGTTGAGTCAACAATTGCGTGCTGATATAGCTGCACGCAGTCTGACTCCTGACGGTGCAGGTATTGCACCACAGGAAGCCATGGCGATGATCGCTGAAATCGAGAAAGTGAAACCAGTTGGCCGCCTCGTCGTGGATATCAACGCTATTCAAAAGGCGGATGCGGGTGCGGACATTGTGGCAGAAGATGGTGATGAGTTGTTTGTACCACCAATGAATACTGCAATCAGCGTGGTGGGCGAGGTACAACACGCATCTAGTCACAGATACAGAAAAGAGCTGCTGATTGAAGATTATCTTGCTCTTGCGGGTGGAGTGAGGAAACGGGCGGATGCCGACCGGGTTTATATTATTCGTGCCGACGGTTCTGTTTATGTGCCACAGAGCTCGCAGTGGTTTGCAGTCTCTGAGCAAGGGTTAAAACCAGGCGATACGGTAGTAGTACCGCTAGACACTGAATTTAAAGACAGTATGACCTTGTGGACGCAAGTTACGCAGATTTTCTATCAAAGCGCTGTTGCATTGGCAGCGATTAACTCGTTCTAAGGAGCTGAATAATGATGTCTGATTCAGCGAATGTGCAGCATGTGGCTGCCGAGAGAAAACTAACCTTTTTGTATGTAGCTGAACAAATGTGGCTACGTAAATGGTTGGTGCTCACCATTTGGCTCGGTTCTGCTGTCGGCTCAGTGTTTTATGCCTTGTCTCTGTCGAATGTATACAAGTCGGAGGCTGTGATGGTTGCAGCAATCGACTCTAGTAGTATGGGCCTCAATGGCCAAATCGGCAGTCTAGCCGCCATGGCAGGAATTAGTATTGGTAAGGACAAGCAGGGTGATAAGTCTGAACTGGCTGTGCAGCTTCTAAAATCTCGTGATTTTGTGACTAGTTTCCTGGTCCGACACAAACTAGCTGTTGATCTAATGGCAATTGAAAGTTGGGATCCGCTGACAGATAAGGTCGAGTACGATCCAGAGGTTTATGATATCAAAAACAAAATATGGACGCGCAAAGTAGAGCCACCGTTTACATCTGAACCGAGCCCACAGACCTTGTACAAACAGTTTGATGAAATGTTTACAGCAGACAAAGACAAGCTGACCGGTATTATCAAAGTGTCTTTACAGCATCCTTCACCAAAAATTGCCCAGCAATGGTTAACTCAAATTATCGTAGATGTTAATGAAGAAATCAGGCGCCGAGATATTGAGGAAGCAAACCGTAGTTTGCAGTATTTGCAGAAAAAGGTCGATGAAACCAATATCGCGGAATTAAAAACTTTGTTTTACACCCTGATTGAGGATCAAACCAAGACTTTGTTGTTGGCGAATGTCAAACAAGAATATGCATTGCGGATGATTGATCCTCCTTATGTTCCTGAAGAAAAGGCCGCGCCGCGCCGTGCTGTGATCGTGGTTTTTCTGACATTTGCCGGCGTCCTGTTGAGTGTCTTGCTGACATTGTTTGCGCCCGGTATCACGGCATTTTTCCGGATATTTCGTTCCGCAAGGCAATAATCAGCACGTGTATAAACTGAAGTATTTTTAGCTTTTGGCTTCTTTGGCAGCTAATTGCAGAGTTGTGAGGTTTGAAAAGTGAGAACAATTTTGGTCACAGGTGGTGCAGGTTTTATCGGTTCTGCTGTGTGTCGCCACATCATAGATGAGACCTGTGACAAGGTCATCAATCTGGACAAACTAACATACGCCGGAAATTTAGCTTCGCTGGCAAAGATCTCTGATTCTGAACGGTACAGGTTTGAGCAAGCGGATATTTGTGACAGAAAAGCCTTGGATCGAATTTTTGCTCAATATCAGCCAGACGCAGTTATGCATTTGGCGGCAGAGAGCCACGTTGATAGGTCTATCGACGGTCCTGGCGATTTTATTCAAACAAATCTGGTAGGAACTTTTACCCTGCTTGAGGCTACGCGAGCTTACTGGAAACAGTTACCTGCCGCTGCAGCTTCTGCTTTCCGTTTCCATCATATTTCGACCGATGAAGTGTTCGGTGATTTGCATGGTACCGACGATTTATTCACCGAAACAACTCCCTACGCACCAAGTAGCCCCTATTCTGCCAGCAAAGCGGGTTCCGACCATTTAGTGAGAGCCTGGCAACGCACTTATGGTTTACCGACCTTAGTAACTAATTGCTCGAACAATTACGGTCCATTCCATTTTCCGGAAAAATTGATCCCAGTGATGATTTTAAATGCTTTGGCTGGGAGACCTTTGCCGGTATATGGCAAGGGTAATCAAATTCGAGATTGGTTGTACGTCGAAGATCATGCCCGGGCGCTGTATCAAGTTGTCACTACGGGGCTTGTCGGAGAAACTTATAATATTGGCGGTCATAATGAACGCCAGAATATTGAGGTAGTGCAGACGATTTGTCAGCTGTTAGAAGAGCTGGCTCCACAGAGAAAAGTCAATGGTTTGAAACAGTATGCTGACTTGATTACTTTCGTCACAGACCGACCGGGACATGACTTACGTTATGCTATCGATGCCGGAAAAATTGAACGGGAATTGGGCTGGCGTCCAACCGAGACTTTTGAGTCGGGTCTGCGCAAGACTGTGCAATGGTATTTAGACAATGAGTCATGGTGGACTGCGGTACTGAACGGCAGTTATCGATTAGAACGATTAGGGAATACTCACTAAGATGACTGCGTATAAGGGAATTGTATTGGCAGGTGGGTCTGGTACCCGTTTGTACCCACTAACACGGGGTGTATCAAAACAGCTGTTACCTGTGTATGACAAGCCTCTGATTTACTACCCGCTATCTACATTAATGCTGGCGGGCATCCGCGATATTCTGGTGATTACAACGCCCGAAGATGCCAGCTCGTTTCAACGGCTTTTGGGTGATGGTAGTAGTTTTGGCGTCAAGCTCACTTATGCGCAGCAGCCACAGCCAGAAGGTTTAGCTCAGGCATTTCTCATCGGTGAAGCATTCATTGGCCAAAGCCCGGTATGTCTGGTGCTGGGTGATAATATTTTTTATGGCCATAATTTTTCTGCAACTTTGAAGGCTGCGGCGCAACGCACAGAAGGGGCAACTGTATTTGGTTATCAGGTCAAAGATCCACAACGTTTTGGTGTAGTTGAATTTGATGCACAAATGCGAGCGGTGTCTATTGAGGAAAAGCCTGTTGCACCGAAATCAAATTATGCAGTGACAGGTTTGTATTTTTATGACAACCAGATTGTGAGTATTGCGAAGGGGATCAAACCTTCTGCCCGCGGTGAACTGGAAATTACTGACATCAATCAGCAGTACCTATCACAAGGACAATTAAATGTGCAGCTATTAGGACGTGGTTTTGCATGGCTAGATAGCGGCACTCATGAGAGCTTGCATGAAGCCTCGTCTTTTGTGCAAACCATCGAGCATGTTCAGGGGCTTAAGGTCGCTTGTCTGGAAGAAATTGCCTGGCGGAATGGCTGGATTAGTGCTGACGAGTTACGCAAAATTGCAGCGCCGATGGCAAAAAATCAGTATGGGCAATATCTTATGCGACTAGCCGGAGGGCTTCAGCCATGAAACCTCGTGTGTTGCTGACCGGCGCGCAAGGGCAGGTTGGTCGTTTAGTTGCTATGTTGTTAAACGGCAGCACCGAATTAATGGCATTAGGCCGGCACGAGTTAGATTTGACTGATGCGGCAGCCATTCGTGCAACTGTTGCTGAATTCGCGCCGCATTTTATTATCAATGCTGCAGCATATACGGCGGTTGATTTAGCCGAAACTGAAGAGGCGAAAGCAGACCAAATCAATCATATGGCGGTTGCGGTTTTGGCTGAAGCAGCCGCCGCTGTGAATGCTGTTTTGCTGCACATCTCCACTGATTATGTTTTTGACGGAAATGGCGATAAGCCATTCGTTGAAACGGATCTGCCTGCACCTGTCAGTAGCTACGGTCGCAGTAAATGGGCGGGCGAACAAGCAGCAATAGCAGCCTGGCAGAAAGTTATCGTTCTGAGAACTGCTTGGGTATTCGCCGAGCAAGGTCAAAATTTTGTGCGCACTATTTTACGTTTTGCCCGTGAGAAGTCTGAACTGAATGTCGTCAATGACCAAATTGGCGGCCCCACACATGCCGGCGATATCGCTTCTGCACTAGTGAAGATGATGTGGCACATCCATCGACACCCATTCAGCCATTGGGGTATTTATCATTTTAGCGGTATGCCTTATGTTAGCTGGTTTGAGTTTACCGACGCCATTCTACTGGCAGCCCGTCAGCAAGGTTACACAGGGCCATTGGCCAAGTTAATGCCTGTGAACTCCGATGCGTTTGTCAGACCTGCAAAACGCCCGGCAAACTCCCGGTTAGATTGTCAAAAAATACGGGAAACTTTTGGAATTGAGCCATCAGATTGGCGCAGTAAGCTTGAAAACATCAACGAGTATCTTTGAGCAATGAATATTACCAGAACAAAAATTGCTGACGTTTTAATTATAGAGCCACAAGTTTTCGGCGACTCCCGTGGTTTTTTTATGGAAAGTTGGAATCAACAAAAATTTGACGAGGCAGTGGGCTCTGAAACCCGTTTTGTCCAGGACAATCATTCTCGTTCCGCCCACGGCGTGTTACGAGGGTTGCACTATCAGCTGGAACAAACGCAGGGTAAACTTGTCCGTGTTACACATGGACGCGTGTTTGACGTTGCAGTGGACATGCGCCGCAGTTCCGCGACTTTTGGCCAACATGTTGCGGTTGAACTGAGTGGTGAAAATAATCGTCAGTTTTGGCTGCCTGCGGGGTTTGCACATGGTTTTTTGGTTTTGAGCGAGTCGGCAGATTTCTTATATAAAACAACAGATTATTATCACCCACAATCAGAGCGTAGTTTACGGTGGAATGACCCTGCATTAGACATTGCCTGGCCGCTACACGAGTTAAGAACTGAGCCGCTGCTTACTGTAAAAGATCAACAAGGCGAGTTGTTGGCGCGAGCCGATACCTTTGCATGATTAAGCTATCTCATATCAGCTGGAATCTGGCTGGTTTGCTGTTGCCTCTGCTTATTGCGGCGACCACTGTGCCAGCTTTGTTGTCTTCGCTTGGGCAGGAAAGATTTGGCCTGCTGGCGTTGGTATGGGGTATTGTAGGTTACGCTGGTTCGTTAGATCTCGGCTTAGGCCGGGCCTTAACACAGTATGTGGCAACTTTGCCTGCAGAGCAGTGGCGGTTGCAAGTTCGCTCGGTATTGAAGACCACGTCTGCCCTGACATTTTTCAGTGGTTTAATCTTTGGTTTGCTGCTTTATGTCGCAGCCTCCGGTGGCGTTCAAGATTGGTTCAACACCTCAACAGTCGGTGAAGCCGAGCTTAATATCGTTGTCCTACTCGTCGCTGTGGTGCTGCCGGTGCAGGCAATGAGTGCAACCTATCGTGGGCTTTGTGAAGCATCTCAGCGATTTCAGGGCATTAATATCATCCGGATCATGTTGGGCGTAGTTACTTTTGCCGGGCCCGGTATTGCACTTTTGTTTAGCGAGCAATTGGTTCTGCCAGTCTTATTTTTGGTGATAGCGCGGGTGTTGGCGTTAATTGTGTTCCGAATACTGGCATTACGCTGTTTAGTGGATGCTGAGCAAACCGCGTATTTTGACCAGACTATAGCCCGTCGTCTATTTAGCTTTGGGGGGTGGGTAACCGTCAGCGGGGTCCTAAGCCCGGTTATGTTACAGGCAGACCGTTTTACCATTGGTGCTTTGTTGTCTGCCGCAGCCGTTAGTGCCTATGTCATTCCCTATGAGGTGGTTGTGCAGAGTCTAGTGCTGGTTGGCGCTGTTTCTGCGACTGTGTTTCCAGCATTTAGCCGGATGATTGCATCGCAGCCGGAACTGCTGCAGGATTATTTTAAGTTATGGTATCGCCGGGTTGCTGGTCTAATGCTTCTAGTCTCCATTACGCTCGCATTCATCCTGCCACTCCTATTACCGCTGTGGTTGGGCGATAAAGCGACCCCAGATATGGCGTTGATTGGTCAAATCTTATGTGTCGGCGTTTTTGCAAATGCACTGGCTGCCATGTACTACGCGCTGATTCAGGCGCATGGTCGCGCTGATGTGACTGCGAAGTTTCATTTAATTGAATTGCCGGCATTTCTGATTTTGTTATTTGTTATGATTCATTTGTTTGGTGCTGCCGGAGCGGCCGTGGCCTGGAGTACCAGAATGTGGTTGGATTTATTGTTACTGCGCAGTTATGCGGGGAAACATTATGTTTGAAGCTTTGCTCTTGGTGACTTTCATTGGCTTTGTGTTGGCCAATCACCGCCGGCTTGGCACAGGGAATCCTTACCAGATTTTTTTCTTTGTCTGGCTGACGGTATATACGGGCTACTACCTTACCCGCGATTTGTTTATCCGCATTGACGATACATTTGTTTTCGTCACTTTAGTATCCCAGTACTTTGCTTTGTTTTTGCTGATTATTTCTTATTTAAAATCTGCAGGATTCACGCAAAAACAAAGAGCGCCAGATTTGGCGTCTATTCAATTGAATAAATGGTTTTATTACCCATTGTTCTTGCTGGTAGTTGTTGGCGCTTATCCGACATATCTCAAGGCAATTGAACTAGCGAATGGTCAAAGTATTTTTACGATTATTGGCTTTATGACATTGCGAAATACCATCACTTATGAAAACCGGGATTTTGGTATTTTTGGTTATTTGACGCCTTTGGCGATAATCGTGGCTATGGTGTCTGCGGTTGGATATCGTAACAGACAAATCTTGTTGCCTTATTTCCTTGTGAGCCTCGCAACAGCATTGTTTTATTGCTATATGGCCACTGGGCGAACTTTCATTCTGATGCTTTTTTGCTTTGTATTTATGCCATTTTTCATCGCGAAAATTTTCAGTAGAACTGCACTCGCAATGACCGGAGTTATATTCATTTCATTGTTTTTATTTATCGCGGGAATGACCGGCAAAGGAATTTCTTTTGATAATACGACTGCACAAAATATCCGTACTTTCCAAGAAAATATTGTGGGGTACACCACTGCACCTTTTGTAGCGATGTCTCAGTTATTTTCGACATTTGACCGACCTGAATATGGGCAAAACAGCCTGCGATTTTTCTTTGCGGTGATGCAAAAGCTAGGAATGGC
The DNA here is from genome assembly GCA_946482325.1 of uncultured Chromatiaceae bacterium. Next base: position 19,362 of record CAMLRA010000014.1, read on the forward strand.
TGATGTCCAGTCAGTTCAGTTGGTGAAGGACTATGTGATGACCCCTTTTCCGACTAATGTTTATACCGTTTACGAAGTCTATTACCGCGATTTTCTTTATTACGGCTACTTTATCCCGCCTTTGTTTCTGTTGCTGCATTTCTGGTTATATCGCTATGCGGTTGTCCGAGGTGGACGATGGATTTTGTTTTATGCAGCTTCGACATATCCATTGGTTATGGTGTTTTTTCAGGACCAGTATTTTTCGCTGACGTCGCAATGGATCCAGATGATATTCTGGTTAACTTTATTGTGTACCCGTAGCAGAATTGGCAGGAGCCAGATGTGATTGATGTTGTTATCGTAAACTGGAATGCCGGTTTGCAGTTAAAAGCTTGTGTTGAATCGGTTATTCATTTCAGTGCGGGTATAGTCGGGAAAATTATCGTGGTCGATAACGGTTCCTCCGATCATTCGATGCAACTTATCGAGAATATGACTTTCGTTCAGTCGGTATTCCTGGCTGAAAATGCCGGTTTTGCCCGTGGCTGTAATCAGGGCGCCCAGCACGCGACCAGCCCGTACATTCTGTTTTTAAACCCGGATGCTGCGGTTTATGCAGATACATTGCCAACGGTGTTTGCCTGTATGGAAAGTTCGGACCATCAGATGACAGGTATTTGTGGGGTGCGATTGCTCGATGAAAATGGGCACGTCGCACGCAGCTGTTCACGTTATCCATCGGCATTACGATGCGCGGCACAGTCTTTAGGGCTTGATAAATTTTTGCCGCGTTTTGGCGCGGCAATGACCGAATGGGATCACCTTGACAATCGTTATGTCGATCAGGTGATTGGTGCATTTTTTCTGGTTCGACGTGACCTTTTTATTCAGCTAGACGGGTTTGATGAACAATTTTTTGTTTACTATGAAGAAGTTGATTTTGCCTACCGTGCAAGGAAAGCTGGCTTTCGTAGTTATTACCTGAATGACACCAGTGCTTTTCATCTTGGTGGAGGTGTCTCGAACCAAGTCAAAGCGCGACGGTTGTTTTATACATTAAGAAGCCGGCTGCTCTACGCAGTTAAACATTTTTCGATGCCATCTATCGTCATAGTAGGTCTTGCTACCCTGGTGCTGGAACCATTAACCAGATTGGCATTGGCGCTGTTAAAACGTTCCGGCGCGGCTTTCAAAGAGACTCTGAGTGGATTTGCGATGCTATACCGGTGGTTACCTCAATGGTTACTGCACGGCAAAACTCGCTGAGTAAATTTCGATGAAAATTTTGTTGTTAAGTAAATACTCAAGACTTGGCGCCAGCTCGCGTTTACGTACGATGCAGTTCCTACCGGGACTAAGTGGCGCTGGATTTGAGGTAGACGTACAGTCACTGTTTGATGATGCCTACCTTAAACAGTTGTATCAAAAAAAGGGTCGTAGCCTAGTTCACATGCTGAAGTGTTATTTGGGACGATTACTTATACTGTTTGAGGTCAAACAGTATGATGCGGTCTGGCTTGAGTATGAATTGCTACCTTATTTTCCGGCATGGCTGGAGAGTTATCTAAATTGGCGCAAAGTCCCCTATATCGTCGATTATGATGATGCGCTATTTCACAACTACGATCTGTCTGGGAATCCATTGCTTCGCAAATTGCTCGGCAGCAAAATTGATCAGGTGATGGCGAAAGCTGATGCCGTCTGTGTTGGTAACCAGTATTTAAAACAAAGAGCATTAAAAGCCGGAGTACAGCGCATTTATTGGGTACCGACTGTTATAGATTTGGCGCGTTACCCTGTCGACACCGCTAAATTGAAAAACACAGCCCCGGTTTTTGGCTGGATTGGTTCTCCGGCGACCCAGTCGTATCTAATGATGATTGCTCCGGCACTTTCAAAAGCTCTTGCCCAATGTGGTGGCCGTTTGGTGCTGATAGGTGCAAACAGCGATGTGTTGCCGCATTTTGCTGGCTGTGACATTGAACTACGGTCCTGGTCGGAAGCAACAGAAGTGCAGGATATCAGCAATTTTGATGTGGGTTTGATGCCGCTGCCGGATGGGCCCTGGGAGCGTGGCAAGTGTGGCTACAAGCTCATTCAGTATATGGCCTGTGCCGTTCCGGTGGTCGCTTCGCCAGTCGGTGCGAATGTAGATATAGTGCAGGGCAGTGGCTCTGGTCTGCTGGCATCTACAGAAAATGAATGGTTCGATGCATTAGTAACGTTAGCGACAGATACTGAGTTGTGTCAGCGTTACGGGGATGCTGGGCGCGCTGCGGTAGAAAACGTATATTCGTTGCAAGCGCAACTCCCTGAACTTACTCGTATTTTTACTACTCTTCAAAGGATTTCAGCTCCCTGATGTGTGGATTTATCGGTTTTAGCCGGATAGACGGCATAGACAATCAGCAAATTGCACAGCAAATGTGTCAGAAAATTGCCCATCGAGGTCCTGATAGTGAAGGGATATGGCAGACTGAAGGCGTCCCTGTAGTGCTGGGACACCGTCGCCTTTCGATTGTTGATTTATCTGCGGCCGGACATCAACCGATGTTGTCGGATACAGGTCGGTATGTCATAGCATACAACGGGGAAGTGTATAACCATGTTCAATTGCGCGAGCTACTGCAGGCTGAGGGTTACGCTATTCACTGGCGTGGACATTCAGACACTGAAACATTATTAGCCTGCATGGAGGCTTGGGGGCTGCTTAGAACCCTGCAATTAGCTGTCGGAATGTTTGCCTTTGCCTTGTGGGATCAACAAAGCCGACAGCTGACTTTAGCGCGGGATCGCATGGGCGAAAAGCCGCTTTATTGGGGATGGCAGGGTGATGTGCTGTTATTTGGTTCAGAATTAAAAGCCCTCAAAGCACACCCGGCATTTAAAGCGGATATCAGTAGAGACGCGCTGACCTTATTAGTCCGTCATTGCTATATTCCGGCGCCTTTTTCGATTTATCAGGGTTTCTATAAATTGAAACCCGGCCATTATTTGCAGCTTGAGCTCGATGTACCGCAGCGTGCCAAGCTTGCGGTAGAACAGGCTTATTGGTCTTTTAATCAGATGGTTGCACAAAGTCAGGCTGCACCATTCACAGGGACTGAGGCAGAAGCGACTGATCAGCTGGAAGCCATGTTGACTCAAAGTATCCGCGGTCAAATGTTGGCCGATGTCCCACTAGGGGCCTTTCTGAGCGGCGGGGTAGACAGTAGCTCTGTGGTCGCTTTGATGCAGGCGAACTGTCAGCGACCGGTGAAAACTTTTACCATTGGCTTTAATGAAGCAGGATTCGACGAAGCGGTGTGTGCCAAAGATGTCGCTCGGCATTTGCGCACAGACCATACAGAATTATATGTCAGTCCGCAGAATGCCCTTGATGTCATCCCCAGGTTGCCCTCTATGTACTGCGAGCCATTTGCCGACAGTTCGCAAATTCCTACATTCCTGGTGAGCCAGCTGGCGAGGCAGCATGTCACAGTGGCGCTGAGCGGGGACGGTGGCGATGAGTTGTTTGGCGGCTACAACCGGCATCTGGCGGCAGGTCAGATTTGGGGGCCATTCCAAAAAGCACCGTTTTTTTGTCGCAAAGCTGCTGCAGGCCTTCTCAATGCAGTCCCACCAAAACGTTGGGATCAGCTGTTTGCGATAGCAAAACCACTGCTTCCAAAAAAGCTACAGCTGGCTATTCCGGGCGAGAAAGCCCGTAAACTGGCAGAAGTGCTGGCATTGCCTGATGGTCAACAGTTTTATCGGCGTTTAACCAGTCATTGGCATGAGCCTGAAAGCGTGGTGTTGGGAGGAACTGAACCGAAGACAATGTTGACTGATCCGTCGCTGTGGCCGAATACGGATAGCCTTGAGCATTATATGATGGCGATGGACGCACAAACCTACATGGCTGACGATATCCTTACCAAAGTTGACCGGGCAGCAATGGCAACAAGCCTCGAAACCCGTGTACCTATGCTGGACCATCGCTTAGTGGAGTTTGCGTGGCAATTGCCTTTGCATCTTAAGATACGCCAAGGGCAAGGGAAATGGTTGTTACGGCAGGTTCTTTATCGTCATGTACCGAAAGCGTTGATTGAAAGACCTAAGATGGGTTTTGGTATTCCGCTAGATCAATGGTTGCGTGGACCATTAAGAGATTGGGCAGCGCAGCTGTTAGATAACCGTTTGCTGGACCAGCAAGGTTATTTCCGCACCGAAACCATCAGAACGATGTGGTTGCAGCATCAGAGCGGCAGTCATAATTGGCAGTATCATTTATGGAATGTGTTGATGTTTCAGGCCTGGCTGGCTGAACAATGAAGTTTTTATTGATTGCAGGGTACAGCGAATCCCTGACTAATTTTCGCGGCCCATTGATTGACGCGCTGATCGCCAACGGTCAGGAAGTACACGCGGCAGCACCTGGACTTTGTGAGCATCCCGAAGTGGCAGCAAAATTGTTAGCCAAAGGGGTTAGCATCCATAGTGTGTCAATGAACCGTACCGGGATGAATCCCTGGCATGATCTGAAAACACTGTTGTGTTTATATCGCTTAATGCGACAAATTCGGCCTGACCGGGTGTTGGGTTATACCATTAAGCCGGTTATCTATGGTTCACTAGCGGCTTGGTTGGCGCAGGTGCCTCAACGGTATGCTTTGGTTACCGGATTAGGTTATGCCTTTGCCGGTGAAGCTGGTCAACGTTCTTTCCTGCGTAGTATAGCGACACGTCTTTATCAGGTTGCCTTGCATTTTACGCATAGGGTTTTTTTTCAAAACCCTGATGACAGAGATTTGTTTGTTCAACGGGGAATTCTACCGACGACAACCAAAACTGTTGTTGTGAATGGTTCAGGTATTGATATCAGCGTGTTTAGGCCTGTACCTCTGCCATCAGAGCCGGCATTTTTGCTGATTGCCCGCTTGTTGGGCGACAAAGGTGTGCGTGAATTTGTCGCGGCGGCGCGTTTGGTTCGCCGAGAATATCCGCATTGCAAGTTTCGTGTAGCTGGTTGGATTGATGATTCTCCGGACGCTATCACACAACCAGAGCTGGAGCAATGGATTCAGGATGGCGTGATAGAGTTTCTGGGCCGACTGAAAGATGTGCGACCGGCCATTGCGGATAGTTCGGTTTATGTGTTGCCGTCCTACAGGGAAGGGACGCCAAGAACCGTTTTAGAAGCGATGGCAATGTCGAGGGCTATTATCACGACCGATGCACCGGGATGCCGTGAAACCGTAGTTCCTGGCGTGAATGGTTTATTAGTGCCGATAAAGTCGGCCGCAGAGTTGGCAGAGTCGATGTTAGCTTTGTTGCGTGAACCTCAGCTAGTTGAAGCGATGGGGCTGCAAGGGCGGCTGATTGCTGAAAAAAAATATGATGTACACAAGGTTAATCAACAGATGTTGACAACTATGGGAATTTCCACAAATTGAAACGCTTGATCGATTTTCTAGCCGCTGCCGCCGGACTTATCTGCTTTTGGCCGGTTTTGCTGGTTGTTGCTTTTTTAGTGCGACGTAAACTCGGTTCGCCTGTGGTCTTCAGTCAGGTCAGGCCTGGTCTTGGCGGTAAACCATTTCGCATGTACAAGTTCCGGACTATGACTGACGCCAGAGATGACCATGGTCAGTTGTTACCCGATGAGGTACGTTTAACGGCATTTGGCCGTTTTCTGCGTTCGACCAGTCTGGATGAATTGCCTGAACTGTGGAACGTGTTCAAAGGAGAGATGAGCCTGGTCGGGCCGCGTCCTCTACTGATGGAGTATCTGCCGCTTTATACCGCAGAGCAGGCCCGGCGCCATGAAGCACGTCCTGGCATTACCGGGTGGGCGCAGGTCAATGGCCGGAATGCCATCAGTTGGGAGGATAAGTTCCGCCTCGATGTCTGGTATGTAGACAACCAAAGCTTGTGGCTGGATATCCGTATTTTATGGATGACAGTAAAAAAAGTTCTGGTCAGAGAAGGGATCGCCGCCGAAGGCGAAGCGACTACCACAAAATTTACCGGGAGTGCCCAATGAAAAATCTGATTTTTGTCGGTGCCGGTGGCTTTTTTCTCGAGCTCTATGACTATCTGCTGACCGACAACGCAGCGCTGTCAACTGTGCACCTCAAAGGTGTTTTGGATGACGCAAAAGAGTGTGCACAACAGCTATTACCGCATTTAGGCGCTGTGGCAGATTATCAGCCACAAGCCGATGATGTGTTTTTGATCACTATTGGCAATGTACTGCATCGCAAACGTTGTTTTGACCTATTGAAACAAAAAGCCGCAAATTTTTACACCTATGTCCACCCCAGTGCTCTGGTTGCGCCGAGCGCAGCGCTTGGTGAAGGTTGTATCGTCGCGCCTTTTTCTATCGTTAACGCCCGTGCTGAGCTTGCTGCCAACGTGGCGGTCAATGTGCATTGCAGTGTCGGACACGAATCAAAAATTGGTTTTAGTTGCGTGTTATCACCCTATGCAGCAGTAAATGGTAGTGCAAAAGTCGGAGATTTATGTTTCCTTGGCACCCGTTCAACCATATTTCCGGGTAAATCTCTCGGTGATAAGGGTATTGTTGACAGTCATTCTTATGTAAAATCTGACGCCCCCGAAAAATCTATCGTATCTATTCGGGGTGAATATCTTGTCGTACACAACAGATTAATGAGGTAAGCCATGTCGCAAGCGACTTTAATTCAGTGTTTTGCAGAGTCACTCGGCATCCCGGCGGAACAGGTCACGGATGAACTTCAATACAATACGATCCCACAATGGGACTCGGTTGCGCACATGACGCTGATCGCTGCTTTGGAAGATGCGTTTGATATCATGCTGGATACGGACGACATCATTGACATGAGTTCAGTCGCTAAAGCCAAAGAGATCCTTGCTCGCTATGAGGTCAGCCTCTGACATGCTGCTGAAGGACAAAGTTTGTATAGTGACAGGCGCGACTCGTGGCATTGGCTTGGCTATTGCCCGTTTTTTTGCAGCAGAAGGCGCCTGGGTTTTCGTCAATGGCAGGGATCCGGAGCGTGTCAATGACGTCGTGGCAGAATTGCAAACAGCCGGCGGTCACGCAGACGCTTTTGTCTGTGATGTTGCTGATCCGAACTCGGTCAAATTGGCCTACAAAGAATTCCTGACCAAATCCAAAACCATAGATGTGTTGGTGAATAACGCTGGTATTCTTGATGACGCATTAATAGGGATGGTCACACCGGCTCAAATCGAACGGACGTTTTCCATCAATACCTATGCGGTGTTGTACATGAGTCAGTATGCAGCCCGAATCATGGCAAAAGCCAAGGCCGGCAGTATTGTCAATCTGACGTCTATTATCGGCACCAATGGCAATAGCGGTCAGGCAGTCTATGGTGGCTCCAAAGCAGCCGTCATTGGTATCACGAAATCATTAGCGAAAGAGTTGGCGATCAGTAATATCCGCGTCAATGCGATTGCCCCCGGCTTTATCGATACCGATATGGCGCGTTCTATCCCACCTGCGGTATTCGAAACACGGGTCCACTCCGTGGCGATGAAACGAATTGGTTCGCCGGAAGAAATTGCCGGTGTCGCAGCATTTTTGGGTTCAGATTTATCCGCTTATGTCACAGGCCAGATTATTGGTGTGGACGGCGGTATGTTAATTTAATGGCAAAGGCCTGAACCATGAGCTTTTTTTGGGATTTAGCGCAGGCGGAGCCAATGGCAATTGCCTTGGTTGACTCGCAGGCTGGTGAGGTTAGTTACGCCGAGTTAGGTCAGCGCGTCGAGGCTTGCATTGCTCAGCTACCGGCGACCCGGTCTCTGCTAGCGCTTTGTATGGACACTGATTTATCGAGTGTTTGCTGGTATTTGGCTGCATTGCAAGCCGGTCACCCGTTGATGCTGCTTGATACCTCGTTAGATCCTGATTTAATGCAAGCATTATTAGTCACCTACAGGCCAAACGTATTACTGCGTGGCGAGGTTGTGTCGCTGCAGCATCAGGAACCACTGTCTCTGCATGCCGATCTGGCGTTGATGTTATCTACCTCAGGTACGACCGGTTCGCCCAAGCTGGTAAGGTTAAGCCGGCAGAATCTGCAGAGTAATGCCAGTGCCATCGTCGAATATCTAAGGCTGAATGCGACTGAAACCGCCATTACAACGATGCCGTTGCATTATTCCTACGGTTTATCCATCCTCAATAGTCATTTGCAGGCTGGTGCCAAGCTCGTGCTCACCGGGCATGGTTTGTTATCCCGCGAGTTTTGGCAATTAGTTCAGCAACAGCAGGTGACGTCATTGTCTGGCGTGCCTTATATCTGGCAAATGCTGCGTAAAATGCGTTACGAGCGCTTTAAAACTGAATCAGTCCGTTATCTGACTCAGGCAGGTGGCCGCTTGGATAACGACAGTTTGTTGTATTTCCAGCAGCAAACGCAGGCGAGACAACAACAATTCGTCGTGATGTATGGGCAGACTGAAGCGACCGCCCGTATCGCATACCTACCGCCGGAACTGCTGGCAACAAAAACTGGTTCTATCGGCCGGGCTATTCCGGGAGGGAAACTCTGGTTGCGTCTGGCAGACGGACAGTTAGTGGATACTGCAGATACTGAAGGTGAACTGATTTATCAGGGGCCAAATGTGATGTTGGGCTATGCAGAAAAACTGACTGATCTTGCGCTTGGCGATGAATGCCATGGACAGCTTGCTACCGGCGATATTGGTTATTGCGATCAGGACGGTTGTTTTTATATTACCGGGCGCGCCAAACGATTTATTAAGATGTTTGGTTTGCGTATTAGCCTTGATACAGTCGATGACGTTCTGGCGAGGCGTGGACTGGATGCAACCAGTACAGGTCGTGATGACAAGTTGATGATTTTTATCAGTGAAAGCACTCCGTTAGATCCTGCAGTGCTTGCAACTGAACTTTCCACGTTGTTTAAAATCAATGTCAACGCTATCGCGGTCTATCGGATCGCAGCAATACCACGTAGCAGTAATGGCAAAGTTGATGGCAAGGCCATCAAAGCATTGATGGCGGACTATGAATAATCTGGATTTCTTTTATCAGCAGCCGTCGCCTTACAGTCTGGACGCCGCCGAAAAACAGCAGGCGTTGCAGCAGCATTTGTCTGCATTGGATTCCCATCATCAGCAGCATTGTCAATTGTATGGCCGTATTGCCGCATCGTTGTCGAACAGCGGTTGGTTTGGTCAGAAAGTGTTTTTGCCGGTGCGCTTATTTAAAGAGTTTGAGTTAAAAAGTGTCGCCCAGGACCATGTGTTCAAAGTCCTGACATCTTCAGGCACAACCTCGCAGCAGGTCTCCCGCATTGTACTCGACCGAGAAACCGCCGCGCACCAAAGTAAAGTGCTGGTGAAAATTATGCAGCATTATCTGGGTGTGCAAAGATTGCCGATGTTGATTATCGACCATCCATCCGTGGTCAAAGACCGGCTGTCTTTTTCTGCACGTGGTGCAGGGATCCTTGGCTTGTCTACCTTTGGCCGTGACCATACGTATGCGCTTGATGATGATATGCAAATCAACCTTGAACGGGTGCAGGCATTTATCGGGAAACATCAAGGGAAACCGGTGTTTATCTTCGGGTTTACCTTTATGGTCTGGCAGTATTTTTTTCAGGTACTGCAGCAAAGTGGGAAGACACTAGATTTAGCCGGCTCTGTGCTGGTGCATAGCGGTGGTTGGAAAAAGTTAATTGATATCGCGGTTGATAACCCGGTGTTTAAGCAGGTCGCGTTCGATACTTGCGGTATTCAGCGGGTGCACAACTTTTACGGTATGGTCGAGCAGGTGGGCTCGATATTCGTCGAATGTTCTCATGGTTATCTGCATGCTCCGGATTATGCTGATATCGATATTATTGATGCACAGACCATGCAAAAACTTCCCTTTGGACAACAAGGACTGATTGCCGTCAGCAGTGTGCTGCCGTCCAGCTATCCGGGGCATCGGTTACTAACCGAAGATTTGGGCACTATATTCGGTGAAGATGATTGTCAATGTGGCCTCAAAGGCAAATATTTCCATGTGCACGGCCGATTACCAAAAGCTGAGGTGCGTGGCTGCTCTGATACTCATGCGGCGGAGGTAAAACCATGACCCTTTCCGCTGTCCGCTTGTTAGCGCCACTACAATCTACACAAACTATTGAACAGTTTTGCCAGTCCCGTTCAGATTTATTGGCGCCATTTTCCGCCCCAGCGCTTGAGTTTGTTGAACACTTGTCGCGGCAGTTACTGCGGGATCCTGCATTCAAAGCGTACCCGGAAATGATCGCCTTGGGCTATTGGTTACGCAAAGCCAATATCAGCCGGCTGGCTGAGCAGGCCGCAGCGCCAGCTGCTGCATCATGCCACGCAGTCCGGCTGCCCCGTGGTTTGGTATTTCATGTGGCGCCATCCAATGTGGACACCATTTTTATCTATTCACTGGTGATTTCCCTGTTGATGGGAAATAAGAATCTGGTGCGCTTATCGTCAAAGTCTTCGGCGCAACAACAGTTGATCCTGCAGGTGCTCAACCAGGTAATGGCTACGCTGCCCGATAATCAGGTCAGTCACAGCCTGATGGTGGTCACTTATCCGCACGATGACAATATCAGCCGGACTTTGTCTGCCAGCTGCGATGCCAGGATGTTGTGGGGTGGTGACCAGACTGTGGGCTATTTCAGTAGTTTGCCGGTACGCCCGACTGCAGTAGATATTAAATTTGCTAATAAATATTCGCTGGCTTTGTTATCAGCAGAGGCTGTGCTGGCCGCTGACGAGACTGGGTTTTCCAATTTGGTACGGGCCTTTGTCAACGATACTTATTTGTTTGGTCAGCAGGCGTGTTCATCACCCCGCTCAGTATGCTGGCTTGGAGATGACAATATTGTTAATCTGGCCAGTGCTAAGTTTTGGTCTGCCGTCAATTCAGCGGTCAGTCAGTATCCGCATGGCCTGATAGCCGCTGATTTTATGCAAAAACTGGTGTTTGTTGCCGAACATGCAATTGGTTATCAGTCGGCGTTGAGTCCGGTGGATTCAGATTTAACTTTAACGGTTTTGACTACCAAACTCGCCGGATTGATTGATAGCAGGGATCATTGTGGTCGCGGCACTTTCCTGCAAACGACGGTGCGCCAAATCACTGAATTAAACACTGTGCTGCACCGCGGCGTTCAGACACTAACGTATTTTGGTATTTCAGCAAGCGAGCTACAACAGTGGCTACAGGCTGGGGTGCCGGGGCTCGATCGGCTGGTACCGGTTGGGCAGGGACTTGATTTTGATTATATCTGGGACGGTGTTGATTTATTCAGCAGCTTGTCCAGATTAGTAACCATCAGATAAAACGGTAATTGCATGTTAAATACTTCTTTTTCAGCCTGGCCTTCTTTTACGCAGGAAGAAGCGGATGCGGTCAGTCGCGTCGTGCTCAGTAATAAAGTGAATTACTGGACCGGGCAGGAATGTCGTGAATTTGAAAAAGAATTTGCAGCATGGACGGGCACACAATATGCCGTTGCGCTGGCCAATGGCACACTGGCACTCGATGTTGCGCTTAAGGCGTTAAGCATTGGCCCTGGTGATGAAGTTGTAGTCACCCCCCGAACCTTTCTGGCCTCAGTGTCTTGTGTTGTCACTGCTGGGGCCACCCCAGTGTTTGCTGACGTTGATTTGAATACACAAAACCTGTCGGCGGAGACAATAGCCGCGGTCATCACGCCAAAAACGAAAGCGGTTATAGTGGTGCATTTGGCAGGCATGCCAGCGGATATGGACCCCATCATGGCCCTGGCAAAGCAACATGGCTTTTATGTCATCGAAGACTGTGCGCAGGCGCATGGCGCGAAATACAAAGGTCGCTCTGTTGGTTCTATCGGTCACATCGGTGCCTGGTCTTTCTGTCAGGACAAAATTATGACGACCGGTGGTGAAGGCGGCATGGTGACGACCAATGACAAAGACTTATGGTCCTTTATGTGGTCGTACAAAGATCATGGTAAGAGTTTTGATTCGGTTTATCACAAAGAACATGCGGCCGGATTCCGTTGGGTGCATGACAGTTTTGGCACCAACTGGCGGATGTTGGAAATACAGGCCGTCATTGGCCGCATTCAGCTCACCAAAATGGCTGACTGGACCGAAATTCGTAATAGTCACATGGCGCAGTTAAATGCGGCTGCGGCAGATTTCCCATTGTTACGTCAGCAAAAAGTTCCGGCTGATGTACTACATGGTGGTTATAAACACTATTTCTTTATCCAGCCCGAGTTTTTTGCGCCGGGCTGGGAGCGCGAACGCTTAATTCGAGAAATCAACGAAGCGGGCGTACCTTGTTACCACGGTAGCTGCTCGGAAGTGTATCTGGAAAAAGCCTTTGATAACACGCCTTGGCGGCCAGCAACCCGCTTACCGAATGCCCGCCAGTTGGGTGATACCAGTTTGATGTTACTGGTGCATCCGACCCTGACAGCACAGGAAATGCAGAAGTCTTGTGATGTATTACGCACAGTGCTCACCAGCGCATCGGTTAAGCGCTGAGTCTGTTGCGGATGAAAATTCTCTACATCGTCACCCGCGGTGATGTCATTGGCGGCGCCAGTATGCATGTACTGGAACTCGCCAGTGAAATGCAACGCCGTGGCTGTGACGTCACCATTTTATTGGGGCCAGGCGATATAGTAGCGCAACTGGCTGAGCAGCGTGGACTCCCCATTATTGTAGAACCGTTGTTGTTGCGGCAAATATCACCGCTGCAGGATTTGCGGTGTTTCATTCGATTGTGTCGGTTATTGCGCCAGATACGTCCGGATATATTGCACCTGCATTCGGCAAAAGCGGGTTTGTTGGGCCGGGTTGTGGCGAAGTGGCAGCAGGTGCCGGTGGTCTATTCAGTGCATGGATGGTCGTTTAGCGTGTATCAGGGAAAAAAAGCCCGGTGTTTCCGATGGTTGGAGAAAATGCTAATGCCGTTGACAGATCAACTGGTATTAGTCTGTCAGCGAGATGTTGACATAGCCCGACATCAGCTCGGCGCAAAGCCGAATCAGCTGGCGCTGGTGCATAATGGTATCAGCGGTTTTGCCCCGCTGAAAAAGACAGTTAATCCGTCTTACTGTCGGCTTATCTCCGTTGCACGCTTCGAAGAACCCAAAGACCAAGTGACGCTGTTAAAAGCGATGGCCAGTGTTCCCTCTCAACACTGGCATTTGCAATTGGTTGGCAATGGCCCAACGCTTGACTCGTGCCGGCGATTGGCAATGGAACTTGGTCTGGAACAGGTAGAATTTCTCGGAGAACGCTCAGACGTTGCCGAGTTACTGGCGCAGTCAGATGTATTTGTGTTGAGCAGTCGCAGCGAAAGTTTGCCGGTCAGTGTGATCGAAGCAATGCGTGCCGGTCTCCCTGTGATTGCTACTCATGTCGGAGGGATGGCGGAGCTCGTCGCTGAAGACGTCAGTGGTTATCTGGTGGCGCCTTTGGATGTCTGTCAGCTAAGCCTGTGTCTGAATAAGCTCATAACAGAGCCGGACTTGCGGCAACGGATGGGGACAGTGGCCAGAAGCCGTTTCGAACAGTTTTTTACTGTAGAGCAAAATGGGACCCGATTATTGTCCTTATACCGCCAACTGCTGGAGGCTGCATGAACAGAGTTGTTCTGACCGGCGCCAGTGGTTTTATCGGCCGGCATTTGGTTGAATACCTTGCTCGTCAGGCTCAAATATCGCTGGTACTGGTAGTCAGACAACCTTTGAGCTGGGTAGCACCTGCTGGAGTCGTTGTCCGCCAAATAGCCGATTTTCGTGATGAAGCCGCATGGAAGAATCTGCTGCAGCCAGCTGATATTGTGATTCATCTGGCTGGGTTGGCACATCGTGATCTACCTGCGGAATTGCAGGTAGAAGGTTTTTTTGAAGCAAATGTGGCAACAACCCGTGCTATTGCTCAGGCTGCGGCACAGCAGCAAATCAGCAACTTGATTTTTATCAGCTCTATTGGTGTCTATGGCAGTAGCCGTGATGATATTGTTGGGCCTGACAGTGCTGTGCATCCGGACCACCCTTATGCAGAGTCAAAGCTTGCAGCCGAGTTAGCACTGCTCAGCGTACCAAACCGGCACTACAACTGTACGATTCTGCGCTTGCCGTTGGTCTATGGTGCCGATGCGCCGGGTAATTTTGGCAAATTGCTGAGGCTGGTTGCGCTGGGGATCCCGCTACCATTCGCCGGTCTGCAAAATCGCAAGTCGTTTCTTGGGATTGATACCTTAAACCAGATTCTGCACAAGTTGATCCGCGCGCCACTACAAGGAGATTTCACCCTGGTTGCTGCAGAGCAAGAAGCCGTCACTTTGGCAACGTTACTGCGTAATTTATCGCAAGGGATGGGAAAAACCTCACGTTTGTTTTATGTGCCTGCCTGGTTGTTAAAAGCACTATTGACTTGTGTCGGTCAGAAAAAAATGTATAAAAAACTATGCCTGACATTAGAAGCCGATAGTAGCCAATTGTTTGAACTGATCAATTGGCAACCTCAACAAACGGTCGGGGAAATTATTCGCAGGGTTGGTTCGGATTATCAAGGATCTCGTCGCACATGATGCTGCTTAGCCTGCTTGCATTTTTCGTCACTTTTACCGGGACCTGGTTGTTGATCAGAGTTGCCGGGCATAAGGTCTTGCAGGATATTCCAGGCCCACGGAGTAGTCATTCGCGTCCGACCGTTAGAGGTGGCGGCGTGGTGTTTATCCTGGTTTTTCTGCTGTGTACTTATCTCGCTTCTTTACAACAATGGGTACCAGTATTACAGACCTGGCAGTTAGGCGCGATTGGCGTGATGATGCTGGTGGGGATGATTGATGATCTGATTGGTCTGCCGGTCTTGAGTCGTTTATTGGTACAAATTGCCGTTGCTGCGTTTTTGGTTTATTTACCACTGACGCAAAGTCTGGTGCCAAGCTGGCTGTTGTTGCCTCTTATATTAGCGGCAGTTTGGTTTATCAACCTTTATAACTTTATGGACGGAATCGACGGTATTGCGTCGCTCCAGGCAATCAGCGTGGCATTGGTCATCGCGGGTTTGTGTTATTGGCAAAATGACATGCAATTAGCACAACTTTGTTTGTTGCTGGCTGCAGTAGTGGCCGGGTTCCTGTTCTGGAATTTTCCACATAGCCGGATTTTCATGGGCGATGCAGGAAGTGGGGCTTTGGGCAGTATCTTCGTGCTGTTGATGGTGCTGGTCGCCGCCAGCTCAGAAGCGTTATGGTGGGCATGTATCATCATGATGTCAGTCTTTATCCTCGATGCCAGCTGGACCCTGACGGTGCGGTTGCTGACTGGTCAAAAAATCTGGACTGCGCACAAACTACACGCTTATCAAATTTTAAGTCGGCGCTGGGATAGCCACAGTAAAGTCAGTGCACTGGTGAGCGGGTACAATCTGTTATGGTTAGCCCCTGTCGCCTATGGGTATGTCGCAGGTTTTTTGAGTTTATCTGTGGCTTTTGCTTTGGCATGGGGACCGGTTTTGTGGGTCTGCTATCGCCTCAGAGCAGGGCAGGCGTTTCCGGATGCAAGTTAGCTCAACAGAAGTTTGTAGAGACAATGATCTCTTCCTTTCGGTGATCATACCGCTTTATAACAAGGAACTATCTGTCGGCCGGGCGATAAAGTCAGTGCTGGCCCAACACTTTTCCAACTTCGAATTGCTGATCATTGACGATGGTTCTACCGATCAAAGTTTTGCGCGTGCGGCTGAATTTTCCGACCCGCGCATACGTCTTATCCGGCAATCCAATCAAGGCGTCGCAGCTGCGCGTAATCAGGGGATGCTGCATGCATGCAGCAATTACCTGTGTTTCCTTGATGCTGATGATCAATACCTGCCTGAATTCCTCAGTCAGATTGCGGGCCTGATCCGACGGGCACCAAGTGCTGCGTTATATAGCTGCCGTTTTGATGTCGTTGATGAACGTGGCCAACTGATGCAGTTAAGTTCTGACTTTGAGCCTGAATTTGCTGGCGTAGTCCCGGACTTTTTTACCGCCTACAAGCAAAATCGCAGTCTGATATGTGCTTCATCTTTTGCTATCCGGCGTGAGCTATTGCAGGCAATTGGTGGTTTTCCTGCCGGAATCCGGATAGGTGAGGATATTTTTGTCTGGCTGCAGGCCGCATTAACCGGTCCTGTGTTCTACAGCGCGAAAACGGCCGTCGTTGTCTATCAAAATGCAGAAAACCGTACCATTCATCAGCAAACGCAGGAGTTAGCCTGGCATCTGATTTATTTTTTGCGTGATCGGCACTGGACTCATCAACTGACTGCTGAGCAGGTACAGCAGATAGACAGGTTTATCCGGCATAATGTATTGGTTGCAGCCTTCGGTGCATTACGGTTTGGCCGACGGGATGTAGCACGTAGCTATGCCACTTTGCTGCGGCACCACTCGTTGCTGATCTCGCTGATGATTCAATGCAGTAGTTATTTACCGCTACGGCTTTTTCAGCTGCTGCGGGTACTGCGCAATTATCTGACCTCTAACCGGCCATACACCCGATGAATCTGCCTGTCGTTTCTGTGTATATTCCAACCAAAAATCGCCCGCAGTTATTGCAGCGCGCACTGATGTCTTGTTTATCACAGGACTATCCAGCGCTTGAAATTCTTCTGGTTGACGATGGCTCCGACGAAACGGCTGCAGGCGAGATTGCGGCTCTGGCAGCGAAAGATAAACGGATCCGTTTGTTTAGGCTATCCCCCAGTGCTGGCGCGCCACAGGCGAGAAATCTGGCTATTACCGAAGCAACTGGTGAGTTTATAACTGGTCTTGACGACGACGATGAGTTTTTGGCCGGACGGATCCAAAGTTTTGTTTCGGCTGCACAACAAAACCCAGAAATCAGATTTTTTTGCTCCGGTTATCAATATGCGCTGGCATCCGGCCACAAGCTGCATGGTTTAACTGGCTCCAGACAATTTGGCTTGCAGGAACTCTTGCTGAAAAATCTGGTCGGTAATCAGGTCTTTTGCCGCACGGAGCTACTACGTCAAGTTGGTGGATTTGACCCGGATTTGCCCGCTTGTCAGGATTATGATTTGTGGATCCGGCTTTGTGCCGCAGGGGCGCGCGGGATGCGGCTTGATCTGCAGAACTATTTGGTTCATCAGGCTCACGAACTGCCTCGTATTTCAACGCAGCAGCGCCGTTTGCAGGGTCAGATGATGCTTGCGGAAAAACACCGCGCCCTGATGACCCCGGTGCAATTCCGGGCCCAGAAGTTTTATGCGCATCTTTATGCCGGGCCAGTCAGTCTTGGACAAATTGTGCGCGATTGTCCGCTCTCTTTATGGCCGCTTGCTTTGAAAATGACCGTTTTGCGCTGGCTCGGCCGGAAGGTCTAGCCAGAGTACCGGATATACATTCACAATAACGGCCAGATTCGGCATAATCAGGCCAGTTCGTAAAAATGGAAAGAAAAATGAAGTCAGCTATTAAACAAGGTTTTTCATTACTTGAGTTGTTAATTGTTATCGCCATCATGGGATTGATCGTCTCGCTGGTTGCGCCGGAAATGTTCAGCAAACTGGATAGTTCCAAGCAAAAAACTGCGATGGCACAAATGAAAATGCTTCAGACTTCGATAGATACCTATCGCTTGGACGTGGGCGACTTTCCTGCCAGCCTTGATGAACTGGTCAAAAGTGATAAGAAGGGCTGGGATGGTCCATACCTGCCAAAAGAAGTCCCGTTGGATCCATGGGGCAATCCTTATGTGATTGTGAAGCCTGGCGAAAATAACCAACCATATCAATTAATGTCTTATGGTGCAGACGGCAAAAAAGGCGGCACTGATCTTGATGAGGATGTCATTGCATCATGACAGATCCTGTTGAGCTGTTGAGGAGCCGATTTGGCATTGCTGCTGAAGAGATTGAAAAAGCCCGAAGCTACCAGCGCAAATATGGTGGTCAGCTAGAACAGATCCTGATTTCTCTGGGCGCTGCCGCAAGCGAAATTCTACCGGAATTTTATGCGGAGTTGCTCGGATTGCCGCTTGCTCTGCAAATTCCTGACAACGAATGGACTTTGCCCGAAGCCGCCCATCAATTGCCGCTGGACGCATTACTGGCCAAACTTTGGATCCCGTACCGCTTGGACGAGAGCGGTTGGTTGTTTTATACCGCAACGCCGCTCGATGCTGAAGCTCAGGAACTGATCGCCGGTTTACAGGTACCAGTGACATTAAGTTTATTACCGGCTGAGCAGCTGGCGACACTAAAATTGTTGGCCGCACAGACGCAGGAACAAAGCCGGCTGGAATCGTTGTCTTCGCACGAAGAAGCCCGCCTGCGAGAACTGGCGTCCGAAGCGCCAACAGTCCATCTGCTGAATTCCCTCATCACGCGGGCATTAAAATTACGCGCATCGGACATGCATGTGGAGCCCGAGCATGGTCGTGCCCGTGTCCGTCTGCGTATTGACGGCGTTTTGCAAGAAATTGAACAAATCAGCGCGTCGCTGGTGATGCCTTTGGTCACCCGGCTAAAAATACTCAGCAATATGGATATTGCTGAAAAACGCCGGCCACAGGATGGCAAAATTGAAATGCGTATCAGTGGGATCGATCTTGATATCCGCGTGTCTTGCTTGCCGCTCAATGACGGTGAGAGCGTCGTTATGCGTTTCCTGCGCAAAGATTCCATTCGTTATGACATGGCCACACTGGGTATCTCTGCCGACCTCGAACGATTGATTCAGGAAGATTTGCAGCGCACAGCTGGTGTTATTCTGCTCACAGGCCCAACCGGCTCTGGTAAAACCACTAGTCTGTATACATTTTTGCATCAGCTGAATTCACCTGAAGTAAAAATTATCACGCTGGAAGACCCGGTGGAGTACCAATTAGACGGAGTCAATCAGGTACAGGTACAACCCGATATCGGTTTTGATTTTGCGGCCGGTCTACGTAGTATAGTCCGGCAAGATCCGGATATTGTGATGCTTGGTGAGATCCGTGACCGCGAAACGGCATCGATTGCGATGCAGTCGGCTTTAACAGGCCATCTGGTGTTCTCAACGGTACACACCAATGATGCACCCAGCGCTTTTACCCGTTTACTCGATTTAGGTGTCGATGAGTTTCTGCTGAACGCCGCGTTGATTTCGATCGTCGCGCAGCGCTTAGTTCGAAAATTGTGTGACCATTGCGCTGAGCCTGATACCTCAACATTAGAGCCGAAGTTCGCGGCACAATTAGCCGATATTGCCCGGCAGGCTGGTGTGACGGAATTAACGCTGCGTAAAGCCTGTGGCTGTGAACATTGCAATTTTAGCGGCTATCGTGGTCGCGTCGCTATTATCGAATATTTGCGCTGTGATGAGGCGATCCAGTCTTTACCAAAAGATCAGAATTTTATTCTGGCGGCCCGTAAACTGAATCTGCAACGCGGTGGTCGCACCCTGTTAAGTGATGGTTTCCTTAAAGTCGCGCTGGGGATCACCACTCTGGACGAAGTACGCAGGGCAGCCAGCTAACATGAACAAAGCACGATGAACAGATATAGTTACAAAGCTTTTGATCAGGCTGGCGCACCGCTGAAGGGTGTTTTGACTGCACTGGATCAGGACGATGCCCGTCAACAATTAAAAGCCAGAGGTCTGCTGGTCAGTGACCTGCAACCGGAGCAAAAGCGCCGTAGCTTCAGTATCAATCGTAAGTTATCTCTCGGTGATTTAGAGTTCCTGACCGCAGAGCTCTCTGTGCTGCTGGACGCCGGTTTAAAAATTGATAAAGGTGTTGAAGTCCTGGCGCGTAGTGCGTCTAAACCAGCGCAGGCTGAGCTGCTGAATAAAATCAGTGGTGATTTAAAAAAAGGTCTGCAGTTGTCGCAGGTTTTGCGGCAGACGGGGCTCTTCGATGCGCTATACATCAACTTGGTGGAGATTGGTGAAGCCACGGGGCAATTGGCGCAGATGTTCCGCAAGTTGGCGGAAGATTTGGCTTTTCGGCGCGATTTACAGCAAAAAGTCACGCAAGCGATGACTTATCCTGCTGTTGTATTAAGTGTCTGCCTCGGCGCTCTATTGTTTATCCTGAACTTTGTAGTACCGAACATGGCGCAAATGTTCCGGGGACAACAAGATCTGCCGATTTACACGGAAATTCTACTCGGTACCGCAGATTGGTTTGGTCAATATCAGTGGTACTTACTGTTGTTTTTGCTAGCGTTAGGTGCGTTTGTGAAATCGTCCTGGCACAAACCCCAATGGCAGGCGGTGATCTCGCGCACACAGCTCCGGCTGCCATTTTTGCGCACCTTGACTTTACTGCTAGAGCGGATCCGTTTTAACGGCGCATTGTCGATGATGCTAAACGCCGGTGTCTCAATCGACCAGGCGATGACATTGGCTGCCGGCAGTGTCCGCCAGCCGCAGCTGCGCCATGAACTAGAGTCAGCGATAGCCCGGGTAAAACGCGGTGAGCAATTATCGGCAGTATTGGGTCAAAGCAGAATTTATCCGCAGTTTTATCAGTCTTTGCTCGTCGTCGGCGAAGAGACCGGTGAGCTAGGCAGGATCTTCAATGAAATAACGAATCGCAGCCAAAAAGAGTTCAGTCAGTGGGTCTTGCGCTTTACCAGTTTGCTCGAGCCTTTGATGATTCTGTTCATGGGGGGTCTGGTTGGTGGGGTCGTCGTGATCCTGATGATGAGTATTACCTCCGGCACGTCGGCGCTTTGATATGACAGCCCGTGGCCTCAGTCTGGTTGAATTATTGATTGTCATGGCACTGATGGGGTTGGTGTTGAGCCTGGTCGGGCCTTTAGGGATGAAACAAATCGAGCGCAGCGAAGCCGTTTACGAGAGCATGCAATTGCAGCAGTTGCTGAATCAAGCAGTACAACAGGCTTATGTGCAGTCTAAACCAGTTGAATTGCAGCTTGACGGTAAACGCTTGCTAAGCAGCGATGGTCAAAACGTGCTGCTGGACCAGAGTTTTAGTCATATTTTTTTCCCACGCCAGCGGGTGGAAATCAACCGCAATGGCTTTGCATCCCAGCCACAGATTTCCGCTTTAGTTCGTGGTCAGCCCCGAACTTATGATTTTGAGGCGGACAATGCGCGTTAATGCAAAAGGCTTCACGCTCATTGAAGTGCTGATTGCTGGCAGTATCATGTTTATTGTGCTGGTAATGGTGACGGACAGCTTTTTAACTGCCCGCAACAGTGCGCGACACGCTGACAACATCATTGCGATGTTAGAGCCATTACCTTTAGTCAAAGCAGATATTCAGCAGCAGCTGCAACTGAACCCCGGTCAGCCGGCTTCTGGTCAGGGAACCTTCGGTAAGGTGACTTTTCAGTGGCGAGCAGAGAAAACTGCTGCAGCGGCACCTAAACCGCGTTTTGAGCTTGAATCCGGCACTAGTACTTTTTTCGCAGAACGCTTTTATCTGTATCGGGTTGAGTTGACCCTGGCCGTGGCGGACCAACAGAAAAACCTGATTTATACCGACCTGGTCTGGCGGCAGGGACCGGGGGTACCACAATGAAACAACGTGGTTTTACGCTGGTCGAAATGCTGATTTCGGCGACGTTGCTGATGATGGTACTTGGAACTGCGATGTATGGTTATCAACTCTATATGCAGTACTGGCAACGGGAACAACAGCAGCATTCCAAGCAGTTTCGTGCCTATCGGCAAACCGACCTACTCTATAGCGCTGTGCGCAGTATCGTGCCTTATGCTGTGCAAAACGCCCAGACCAGTGCTTTTTATTTCCTCGGACGCGACAATGGGTTTACGGCAGTCACTCAGTCTCCGGTATTTAATCCGGGCGCGCTGGCGGTGATCCGGGTGTTTCGCGAAGAAACATCGCAAGGCCAATTTCAGCTGGTTTACGAAGAGGCCTCTCTTCGCGATATGCTGTTATTGGAAGCCGAGCAGGAGCTGCCATTTAATCACCGGATGGTGCTTGATACCCGTTTCAATCGCCTTGAATTTCTGTATGAGCAAGTTGAGCTGAAAATCAATGAGCAATTTCCTGATCAGACCGATAGGGTGAAGCGCTGGGTACCGGCATTGGATGGCATGACACAACGGCAGCATCCGGTGCAAATCCGACTGCAACTTGATGGCCTGGTCGTCGATTTGCCCATCCCGGACCGACAAAATCTGTTGTTACAACGTTATCAACGCGGGGATATCCAGACATGATCCGCTGTCAACGTGGTGTCGCTTTGCTTCAGGTTCTATTTTTGTCGGTGATCTTGGCCGTGATGCTGATTTCCATGCATCTGAAAGCAAAAGCTGCCATCACACTAGCTCAGGAATTAAACGATAGGGCACAGGCCGAGTTACAGCTGCAATCAGCCGACAGTGAGCTCAAATTTGTGCTCCTGAGCCAACCGTTGACCCTGCAAGGCAGTGAAGATGGCCAGCTTCAGTGGAATCTCTACGATGAACCTTTTAGCTTTGCCGACGTCAATCTGCAGGTACAAGACGTCAGTGGTCTGGTCAATTTGTATAATTACAATGATGTGAGCCGGCTATTGCGCTACTTCAGTGATGAGTCCACGGCTTCACAACTATTGGGGCAATTGCAAGACTGGCAGGATGATGATCAGGAGGCTGGTATTCATGGCGCAGAACAATCGTCCTACACGGCGGAGACTCGGGTGCGTAATCAGTTGATGCAAACAGAGAGTGAAATACGCTTTTTAAAAAGTATGACACCTGCATTGGCTGATTCAGTATTGCCCTGGCTTAGTTCTGCGCCGCAGCCTTATCAGAATCCATTAGTCATGCCGGGTCTGGTGCTTGAAGCAATGTTTGGCAACGCCATGGCGAATCAACTCAGCAGATTGCGTCAGACCAATAAACTCGATGGTGCCATGTTGCGTGTTGCGATGGGCGCTCTCTACAGTGATGATTGGGTTTTAGGTCCATCGGGCAGCTTTCGTGTAACCTTCACTTCCGAAGTTAACAATGTTAAGCTTTCGCGCAGATATACCATCCGCCTGTCACCATATCAGGAAGACCCATTCACCTATTGGGAATATGTAAATCAATATCATGCCGAAAATCGTTGAAATCTGGCCGCAAGTTCCGACCGGCATTGTTCCTATGCTGCAAAAGCTGACAGAAGCGTTAGTTTCTGTCTGTGGTAAACAGCAGCTGTTTCAATGGCAGTTTAAGTCGAATCAGGCCAATTTAGAGGCCACAACTTCTGCAAAGTTTGTGCAGATCCTGAGCCGTGAATGTTACAGCGAGCAGCATAAACAGTATCCTGCATTGTCAGGTACAGCTTTAAAAGCAGTGTTGGCACAGGAATTTAGTGGTCAGCAGGTATTACACCGGGTCGGCCCAATGCAGAATGGCCAGCAACAGGTCACTACTTATTCTCTGACGCCAGCACTGACTGAAAAATTAAAAACGGGTTTTTGGTTACCTGAAACCCTGTTATTGGGTAGTGCACTTCCCGGTGAAGTGTTAGCGCTGCAGGACAGCGGGCAGAAGTTCTTTTGTTGTCATTGGAATGGTCAAACTTATTCTGCATTGCAGACTGCGATTTGTGCCGATGCAAACCGGTTCAAAATGGTACAGGGACTACCGGCAGATTTACCAGTACGGCAACTGAGTCGTGCCGAGCACCAGCTCTTGTTACTGCGCGGTCTTGTGGCATTACCGCTGCAGTCTTATACCGGTTTTTGGCGGATGCAACAATCATCGCTGTCCTTCAACTGGCGCGCCATGCTGATTGCGGCTCTTGTCAGCTGGTCAGCTTATTTGGCGCTGGTTTCTGGCTGGTTGCATTGGCAAAACGGCCGCATTCAACAGCAGACGGAAGCGATGGGCCCGAAAGTGAACGAATTGCTGGATTTACAAAAGCAATATGAGACTAGCCGTGCATTGCAGCAAGAGATTGCGGATTCATTACAACAAGCCGTTTACCCGGAACAGCTCAGCTTACTAATGTTGTCGCTGACCAGTCAGCAAGTCACTGTCGAGCGTCTGCAATTAAAAGGCGGGGCGGCTGAGCTTACCGCGCGCGCAGCAAAGGCAACAGCAGCCTTGAGCGCGATCCAACAAATGCCTTTTGTCGCTTCAGCGAACTATATCAATGCCACCCGCAGAGTCGGGGAGCAGGAGCAGTTTACGGTGTCGATCCAATTCAAATCCGGAGCTGCCAGCCATGACAAATAATCAGCGCCAGCTGGCTTTGGCTGTCCTTGGCAGTCTACTGATTGCTCGTTTTGTGTTTGTCCCCTGGCAAACCGCGCAGGATGACCTGCATCAACAGCTGCAAATCAGCGCCAAACGTCTGGATAAAGCCGAGCGATTGGCAGGGATCGAAGCAGAGGTCAGGGATAAAACGACACAACTACATAACCGGCAGCAAGACATGCTGAATACTATGCCGGCGGTGCCTTCAGCAGAGCAATCTGCACAGGTCGTGCAGCAGTTACTGCAGTCTCATTTTGAAGCCGCAGGTGTCACAGTGGCTCTGTTTAACTGGCAAGGTAGCCAGCCGTACAGTGATAGCCGTGTGCAACGTGGCAGGGCGAGCTTACGCCTGAGTGCGCCGGTACCGGCATTAGTCCGCTCTTTATCTGCTTTACAGCAACGTTATCCCTATTTGATGCTCTCTGAATGGATTTCGGCCGAAGTGCCGGCAGATCAAACACAGCTCTATGAAATCTTCATCACTGTGGATCTGTTAGTCAAAGTGGAGCAGTCATGAGAATCAGTCAATTCTGGCTCCCTGAAGTCAAATACACACTGTTGGCAGTGGTCGCTATGGCAAGCCTGAACCTGTATAGCAGGTTGTATACGGGCATTGAGTCCAAACCACAGCAGAGTATTGACGTGCAAACTGAGGTGAAGGTACCCACACCACCGCCACTTACTGCTGCCCTCGAGCCCTTGTTACAGCAGCTACAGCCGGTGGCAGCGGGCGACTCGACTCATGCAGCGATGCCGGTCGACCCGTCTGCAGGTCAGCTCGGGGCCTTGCAAGTCAGCCTCAAAGCGGTATTTTTGCAAGATGGGCAACGCAAGGCTGTGTTGCGGCTGGTCGATGGTAGCAACGCCGAACTAAAAACAGTCCGGCTTCAGGATGAGGTCAGCGGCTACCGCCTGACGACATTACAGCAGGATTTGGTTATTTTTCAGCAAGGCGACCAGCGTGTCCTCTTGCGCCTGTTTAAAAACAACACTGCAGCAGGTCAGCCTGCGCAAGGAAATCAATAAATGTATCTGGTCCGCACTACGGTCTCTTTATTTGTGCTGGCAGCGTTGTCAGCCTGTGCCACCAAACCGGCATCTTTTACCATTCCACAAAGCAAAATTGCGGGTTCAGGCAATACACCAAGTATTGCCAATGAATTACCACCGGAAGATTTGCCCAAAGCGAATGGTGGATATACCGAGCTGACTCCGCTGAGCGTGCAGCGTACCCGTGTACAAAGTAGTCTGGATGTAGCTTCTGCATTTTCTGATCAGGGCGAACTCACGCTGTCTGCTGATGAACTGCCTGGTGACGAGTTTATTCATACGGTTTTTGGTGAACAGCTCAAAGTTAATTATGTGCTGGCTGACGGTATCGCCAATTTAGAGCAGCCATTTTCACTGAACATTCAGGATAGTGTCAGCCCACGGCGCTTGTTTATTCTGGCGAGCGAACTTCTGGCCAGCCGCAATATTCAGGTAACACGTAAAGATGATGTATTTTTCATCCATCCCAAAGCGGCGGATAATCAGCCAACCGGCACCTTCGGTTTTGGCCGCAACCCGCAGGATGTGCCGCAAAGTTTGGGTATTGTCACCCAGTTAGTGCCGGTTAAATACAACCGCGATTTGTCGATTGAAACCACTATTCGTGACATCGCCGGCGTGCGGGTGCAGGAAGTCCAGGGCCAAAGCGCTTATTATTTTCAGGGCGAACGCGACAAAGTCGTTCGCGCCATTGAGCTGTTAAATATCCTCGATACACCAGCTGTGCGTGGCAAAAATATCGGCCTGATGCGTTTGACCTATATTTCGACTGACGATTTTACCAAACAGGTCAATGAACTGTTGGCAAGTGAAGGTTTACCGCTGGATATGGGCAAACCGGGCAGTCGGAATCTGGTGCTTATTCCATTGCCGCAAATCGGTTCAGTCGCAGTGTTCGCTGCAGATCAGCTGTATATCGATCGCTTAAAATATTGGGCGATGCAATTAGACCAACCCAATCAGGGTGATGAAAAACGTTATTTTATGTTCCACCCGCGTTTTGCCCGTGCTGCAGATATCGGTGAGTCGTTATCCGCCTTAATTGGACAGGACAACGGTCAGGGCAATACCCGTCGCGATACACAATCGGCGCAGCCCGCAGCAGCGCGTCAACCGCAGCAAACGCAGGCGCGGACTGGCAGCACCGGAACCACAAGCAGTGGTGCTGCTTCGGTGCAAAATGATTTGTTAAAAATGACTGTCGATGCGCGGTCTAACTCATTGATTTTCTATACCGCTGGCAAGCATTACAAAGAATTGCTGCCAATGATTGAAAAACTCGATGTGATGCCCAAACAAATTATGCTGGAAACCACCATTGCGGAAGTGAGCCTCAAAGGAGAATTTGCTATGGGTGTTGAATTTGCCTTGAAAAATGGCAATTTCGGCCTTGGTGATTCGGGCAATATGGGGGTTGGCAGTATTGTAGGGATTGGCGCTACTTACTCAAAGAATCTCGATACTTTTGTTGCCCGCTTAAGATCAACCGATGAACGCGTGAATGTCCTATCGAGCCCATCGATTGTGGTGCGCGATGGGGTGACGGCTGAGATTAATATTGGTGAAGATGTGCCTGTGGTCACCGGCACCACTGAGAATCCGAACACCGGTGCGCAAACGCGTAGTGTCGCCAGCCGTAAAACCGGTATCAAGCTGTCTGTGACGCCCAGTATCAGTGCGCAGGGCCTGGTCGTGATGGAAATCAAGCAGGAAAGTTCAAACGCGGTGAAGGGGGGCGTAACGGTCGAAGGCAACCAAACCATCTTTGAACGTCAAATCAGTACTGAAGTGATTGCACAAAGCGGTCAGACCATTTTACTCGGTGGCTTAATCTCTGAGCGCAGCACGGCGTCTGACAGTAAAGTGCCGGGTTTAGCCAGCTTACCGTTGCTGGGAGCCCTATTTAAATCAGAATCTGAGACAAAAGAAAAAACTGAACTAGTCTTACTCATCACGCCAAGAGTTGTGGATAACAGTGAAGAATGGGAAAGTATCAGCAGTAAACTATCCGAAGCACTGGATTCAATTCATTTTGTTGAAGAAAAAACAGGCAATTAGCGAGTGAAAAGGGTAGTTTTTTTAAAAATTTACCGTTGACAATCTTTGTCACGGTAATAGAATGTGGTGAGGAAATTGGTTAGTCCCAGTTTCTTAATCTAAAAAGAAACGAAAGCAAGATGCTAGATGTTTCAATTTCATGAAATTGGAGAAAGTTCGAATGAAAACAATTTTTAAAAAGACGTTTGTTGCTGCTGCTCTGACGGCTGCTGCATTCAACGCTTCAGCTGTTGTCGTGTCAGTAGCGGCTCCTGCTGTAGTTTCTCAAGAAGGTGCTGTTAACGAAGCATCTGTAGCTGTTCCTGCTATCGTTGCAACTGCTGGTGCTCAGTACACAGTTGGCGATACCATCACTTTCACTTTCACAGGCGCTGAGCTGGATACAGCTTTAATCGCTCCAACTCTGACTGCTGTTCTGGGTGGCGGTGATACTGCGACTCTGGGTTTCGTTGGTGCTACTGCTTCTACAGTAACTTTCCGTATCACTGCTCAAACTGATGGTACTACAGATGGCGTTAGCTATACTGGTGCTACCTTTACAACTGGTGGTCTGGTTTTCAAAACAGCTACTGTCGTTGACGCTGCTGGCGCAATCAAAGTTAAACACGGTGCCTCTAACGTAACTGGTTCTATCATTATTGATAACCTGGGTACTCAAGAAGCAACAGTAGCTACTGTTGTTGCTCAGTTCGGTTCAACTGTAACTACCAAACTGGATGGCGTAATCAACGTTGCTAAATCTCGTCAAATCTTCGTTGACGCTGCTGGCGCTGACGTAGCTACCGATGTTCTGGTTATCACTCCAACTGAAGCTGCTGCTGCAGTTAACGATGCTAACTTCAACTCAGTAACTCACAAAATCACTGGTGACTTCTCTTTCGCAGACACCAACAAAGACGGCACTGTTAGTGCTGGCGAATTGGCTGCTGCTGTAGTTGTTACTTCTGCTGCTGACGCTGTAGGCACAGGTACTCTGAATGCTGCTAAAACTGAATACACAGTTGTCGTAACTGACGGTGCAACTGAAGGCCCAGAAGCTACTACTGTTACTTTCAACGCTCCAGGTGAATCTACAGCTAAACCAGTTCTGGTTCCAGGTGCTTTCTCAGTAGCTTCTACTATTGCTTACTCTCCAGCTTCTGGTGCTGCTGCTTCTAAAGTAGTTTCTGCTGACGCTGGTGCATGGACTCTGAACGGCGCAACTGTTCAGGTTCCATACCTGGTATTCGGCACTGTTGGCGGTAAAGCGTACAACACTATCGTTCAACTGAACAACGCTTCAACTGTATCTGGCGACGTTTATGTTGACGTTTACAAAGAAGATGGCACTCAGGTTCTGGCGAACAAGAAAGTAGCAACTGTAGCTGGTCAAACCACTACTAACATCGCAGGCGCTATCAAAACTGAACTGGCTACTGCCGGTGCTGCTGATGGCAAATTCTCTGTGAAAGTTGTTGCTAACGTTCCAGAGAAAACAGCTTCTGTTTACTCTGCATTCGTTGACACAGTTACTGGTGAGCGCATCATCGTAAACAACGACTCTAAAGTTCAAGTTAAGTAATTAACTGAATGATTAAAAAACGGACCTTTGGGTCCGTTTTTTTATGCCTGAAAGAAATATAAATCAGCATTTTTGTCATCGCTGTTCTCGCTTAAACCTTTGATTTATTCGAATTTATGACAACCAGATGGTATTTTTTTGATAGTGTTAAAAATCGGCCGATTTTTCTGCATTTTGTGCAGAAAAAACGAGATTTTTTATTTTAATCCGATTACAATGTACTTGGACTGAATTCAATTTCTATGTAAGCTTCGCAAAGTTTTTTGTGAAGCTTTTTTTTTGGGCGCAATCGGAATGTTGTTATTATGTTAGCCTCTCACCGCCAGGATCCCGGCATTCAGGGGTTACGTGCGGTCGCTGTTTCTCTGGTTCTGCTCTTCCATGTTTTGCCTTATATCTTCAGCGGTGGCTACATCGGTGTGGATGTCTTTTTTGTGATCTCCGGTTTTGTCATTACCCGCTTAATCCTGCGTGATTACAGTCAAAACCACTTTAATTTCACCGATTTTTACACCCGTCGTTTGCTGCGTTTGGCACCGCCGTTGTTGCTGACTTGCCTGGTATCGCTGCTGGTTGCCTGGTTTGTATTGCTGCCTGATGAATTCAGTACGCTGGCAACCACGGCCATCAGTGCATTGCTCTATCTGTCCAATTGGTATTTTGCCAGTGAGGCCGGTTATTTTTCAGAACAACTGGAAACAAATCCCTTGCTGCACACCTGGAGTTTAGGGGTTGAAGAGCAGTTCTATCTATTATTTCCGCTGTTGTTGATTTGGCTGCTTCGCCGACGCCAGCAGCTATTTGTAAGTTTAGTAATGCTGACGGCCGTGCTTTACGCAATGGCGTATAGCTGGACATTACTGGACCCTGACTCCGCATTTTTTGCCAGCCCGTTACGTTTCTTTCAGTTTACTGCCGGTGCTTGTATGGTGTTTGTCTGTGGTAAACACAGGCTGCATCCTTGGCTTGCTGATGGGTTGGGGGCGGCTTCGATGAGCGCTTTATTGCTCGCGCTGCTGGTGATGAACAAAACCACGGCATTTCCTGGTGTTGCGGCTTTAGTACCAACATTGGCCACTATGTTATTGATCTGGGTTGTTACGCAGCCCGATAATTGGGTTGGACGGTTGCTGAGTATCAGACCCGCAGTGTGGCTCGGCAACATCTCGTATTCGGTCTATTTGTGGCATTGGCCGCTGATTATATATTGCAAGCTGGCCTATACTGCCGCATTCTCGTTGCCTGTGGTGGGCGTTTTGCTGGCTAGCTCAATAGTATTAGGCTTTATCAGTTGGCGCTTTGTCGAACAACCTTGCCGGTGCATTGCACCTGCACAGCGAAGCCGGGCTCTGGCAACGATAGTACTGTCGACGCTGGGCTTGCTCGCGCTATCGGGGTGGATCATAGCACAGCAGGGGCTAGCTTCTCGTTTCGACCCGGCTCAGGTTGCCTTAGCCGGATACATGAAAAAACAAAATAGCCATTATGGCCAGGGCCAATGTTTTATCACGCAGGCGAACACGCAGTGGCAAAGCCTCAGCACAGAACCCTGCTTGCCACAAAGTGAACATCCTCGCACCTTGTTGCTGCTGGGTGATAGTCATGCGGCTCATTTAAATCAGGCTTTGCGGGACAAATTCAATGACATCCGTGTTGGGCAAGTCACTGCCGCTGGGTGTAAACCACTATTGTCTAGTACTTCTTCTTTAACAGGCCGTTGTGCTGAGATTGTTAGGTCAACTTTTGACAAAGTCGTGAAACAACCGACCTATCGCGCGGTGATCCTCGCTGCCCGCTGGCAACAAAGTGATATCCCCGCACTACGGGAAACGCTTCACCTTTTGAAAAAGCAACATGTTATAGTTATTGGACCGGGGCTTGATTTTAAACTGGCGGTGCCACGATTACTTATTTTTAATCAGGACAAGCCGGACAAAGTTGCCAGCCAAAGTAATATCGCCAGTTTAAGAGTTGTTGATCTCGCCTTGGCGGAGCTTGTGAAGGCAGAAGGCGGGCAATATTATTCGATGCTCGAACAACAATGCACGCCAGACTGCCGATATATCGACGACAACGGCGTTCCTATACAATGGGATACATCTCACCTCACCAGACAAGGCGCAGACTTTATGCTTCGCAATCTGCAGATTGATTAAATTGGTTGGTCTCTTGAAACGATTGTTATCACCGCTGTTTAAGCAAAAACTCAAGACATGGCTGGCGAGCCTTGATCACAAAGCAGTTGTTTTCTGCAGTCATAGTCGCTTAACTTCGGTCCTTTATTATTTGTTGTTGCGGCCGGCTTTTGGAAGGGAGCAACACGCTGTGTTGGCTGGGCGAGCCCGACATTTACACGAGTTAAAAGTACCAGACTTTAGTAGTGCACAATTGCGGCGGAATATCCACAGGCTGGAAAAAGCGTTGATTATGCGCCCGCGCAAGG
The DNA here is from genome assembly GCA_946482325.1 of uncultured Chromatiaceae bacterium. Next base: position 50,686 of record CAMLRA010000014.1, read on the forward strand.
CCATCTTTGCGTTAGATTATATTGATCAGACCATTGACCTGTTTGAGCGCTGTGCACAGAGAGCTGAGTTTTCAACATCTGAATTGTCTTGGGCGCAGGCCGTGCTGGCGCAGTATTTTTCTGTTGTCGCTTCCACACCACACCTCAGTGGGCTGGCGGAACGATTTAATCGTCTACAGCAGCAAAGTTCACATTCTGACCTACAACAATATGCCTTAACTCCATATCCTGCGGCTGATAAGGTCCGTGCGGAGGTCAGTCCTGCTGCGCTCCATGCGTTGATGCAACAAAGACGTTCAGTGCGTTGGTTTACCGAGCAATCTGTGCCAGTTGAATTAATCCGGCAGGCCATTCAAATGGCGAGTCAGGCTCCTTCTGCCTGTAACCGGCAACCTTTTTTTGTGAAAATGAGTCAGGAACCGGCACAAGCAGCCAGCATTGCAAAACTTGCAATGGGAACCAGCGGTTTTGCTGACAATATTCGTTGCTTGTGTATCATCGTCGGCGATCAGTCATGTTACGAAGCGGAGCGAGATCGCCATGTTATTTATGTCGATGGTGGTTTGTTCGCGATGCAACTGATGTTGGCACTCGAAACACTAGGGTTGTCGAGTTGCCCGATTAATTGGCCAGATATTGAATCGCTTGAGCTGCAAATGCAGCGCCGCCTCAAGCTTGCGGTGTTTCATCGTCCGGTGATGTTATTAGCCATCGGGTATGCAGATCAAAGCGGTTGTATCCCGGCATCTGTAAAAAAAACCTCTGATCAGTTACTTCAGAGCATTGATGATTAAATAATGATTGTAGAAATTAAAGGCGTGCAGTTCGTCAATAAAGGCGCTGAGCTAATGCTGCACGCAGTGTTGCAACAAGCGAAAAAAATGTACCCGGACGCTGAATTAGCATTGTTACCGGGACCGAATTCACCCTATAAAAAGCGGGCGCTGCTTGGTGCGTTGCAGATAGCGCCTCTGCAATTTTATCGTGCCGACCTTAATTGGTTGGTGGCCTTATTACCATCTTTTATGCGTCGCAAGTTACGCCAGTGGTTTGGGATTGTGTTCCAGTGCGATGTCGATGTGGTGTTGGACGCTTCTGGTTTTGCTTATGGCGATCGCTGGGGCCGTTTTGGTGTGAAGTTTTTAGTCGCAAATACTCAGCACATTAAGCGAAATAGAGGCCATTACGTGTTGTTACCCCAAGCGTTTGGCCCTTTTACTTATGCCAGCGATCAGGCGAAGTTACGTCAAGCTGTTGCCAATAGCACTCTGGTTTTTGCCCGTGATGCTGAAAGCTTTGAATACTTGAAAGCTGCTGGATGTGATGTTAATAAACTACGTCAAGCTCCTGATTTTACCAATCTGCTGAATGCAGCGGTATTGGATGATGAACGTGTAACGAATTTTTTTACGCTGTTGATCCCGAATTATCAAATGATAAAAGGCAAGTCTGCCGAACAAGTACTGCAATACAAACAACTGATGGCTCGGTATGTCAGGCTGTGCCGCGAGAGAGACTGGCCTGTGCTGATCCTGAATCATGAAGGGGACATTGACCGAGCATTGTGCTTTG